>JAICRZ010000019.1 GCA_025937135.1 Thermoleophilaceae bacterium | reverse complement strand
GGGATGCTAGGTACGGGGTCGGTCGGCATCTCGGTATCGTGCCCCCATGCCCCCGATCTCCTTCGCGCGCGGCGCCCCGTCGCTCGACATCATCGCCGTTGACGACCTCCGCGCGGCCGCCGACCGGGCCTTCCAGAGCGACCCGGCGGGCACCTTCTCGTACGGAACCAGCGGCGGCTACGTGCCGCTGCGCGACTGGATCGCCGAGCAGCACGGCAAGCAGCGCGAGAACGTCATCGTCACGAACGGGTCGATGCAGGCGGACGCGTTCCTGTTCCAGCAACTCGTCGAGCCAGGTGACACCGTGGTGGTCGAGGCGCCGACCTACGACCGCACGCTGCTGTCGCTCCGCGGCCTCGGCGCCGACATCCTCGCGATCCCGCTCGAGCCCGACGGCATCGACGTGGAGGCGCTGGCGCGCGCGCTCGAGAGCGGCGCGCGGCCCAAGCTCGCCCACATCATCCCCAACTTCCAGAACCCGGCCGGCTACACGCTGTCGCTGGAGAAGCGCCGCCGGCTGCTCGAGCTGGCCGACAACTTCGGCTTCGTCGTGTTCGAGGACGACCCGTACGTCGAGCTGCGGTTCGAGGGCGAGCGGCTGCCGACGATGCTGTCGCTCGACCAGAACGACCGGGTCGTCTACGCGTCCTCATTTTCTAAGACGGTCTGCCCCGGCATCCGCGTGGGCTACCTGTGCGGGCCGGCCGAGCTGATCGCGGTCACCGAGAAGACGGCCACCGAGACCTACATCTCGCCGAACATGGTCGCGCAGTCGATCGTGAACGAGTTCTGCCGGTCCGGCGCGATCGACCGCTCGATCGAGACGGTCAAGAACGCGCTGCGCGAGCGGCTCGACACGCTGGCCGGCGCGCTCGAGCGCGACCTGGGCGACGCCCGCTTCGTCCCGCCGCAGGGCGGCTACTTCATGTGGGTCGAGCTGCCGGAGGACGCCGATGTGGACGCGCTCGCCGCGGCCGCCAAGGACCGCGACGTGATCTTCGTGAAGGGCACCGACTTCCTGCTCGAGGGCGGCCAGAACACGCTGCGCCTCGCCTACTCGGGCGTCCGCCCCGACGAGATCGACGAGGGCATCGCGCGCCTCGCGGAGGCGTACCGCAGCCTCGGCGTCGCCGCGGCTTGACGCTCGACCTGAGCCGCCCGCGCGAGCTCGGCGCGCTGTTCTCCGACTCGCTGCGGCTCTACTTCGCGCACTTCGGCCGCTTCCTCGCGATCGGCGCGGCCGTCGTGATCCCCACCGAGGTGGTGGTGTCCGGCGTCGGCCTGCACGAGCTCAGCGGCGGGTACACGACGACGAGGCCCGAGGGCGCCAACGCGGTCGGTGTTGCCGTGCAGGGGCTGGTGACCGCGCCGCTGATCGTGGCGATGACGATGTATCTCGTGCTGGACCTGGCCGAGGGCCGCGGGCCCAGTCTGCGCCGCGCGATCCAGTCCGGCCTCGACGCCTTCACCCCGCTCTTCCTGCCGGTGCTGGCGGCGGTCGCCGGCGAGGTCCTGCTGACCCTGGCGGTGGTGGCTCCGATCGTGGCGAGCGGCAGCTCGGCGCTCGTGCCGCTGATGCTGCTCCCGCTGATCCTGATCGTGCGCTGGTTCTTCGTCGCGCAGTCGGTCGTGGCCGGCGGGGCGCGCGGACTCGCCGCCCTGCGCGCGAGCTGGGAGCTCACGCGCGGCTTCGGCTGGCGCGTGTTCGGCACCGTGGCCGCGGCCTTCCTCGCGTTCAACCTCGTGACCTCCGTGGCGGTCTCCCCGATCGCGACGGCGGCGAAGTCGGCCGACAGCGGCGCGCTGCTGTTCGCCGCGCAGACGCTGGGTGAGACCGTCGCCGCGCCGGCCCTCGCGCTCGTGAGCGCGCTGCTCTACTTCGACCTCCGGGCGCGCCGCGGCATCGAAATCGATCGCCTCGGGTAAGCGAGTCCTCATGGCGATCCTCGAACTGGTGAGGGACAGGCCGGACTGGATGGGTGCGCTGTCGGTGGCGATGATGCGGCCGCCGGGAGTGCCCGAGCGCCGCAGCGAGGACCCGTGGAACCCGGATCCCGCGGTCGACCGCCCGCGCCGCATCTCCGACGACCTCGCCTGGTTCAGGCGCGCGCTCGACGAGCCGGCCGACTACGGCCTGCGCCCGCTCGACGACGAGGTCGACGTCTCGGCCTGGGAGGGCGACGGCGACGCGCTGCGCCACCTGGGCCGGTTGCGCGACCGCGGCGTGCTGGGCGCCGCCGGCTTCGAGCTGCACGAGCCGGAACGGCTGCGGGCGGTCTCCTAGTTTCGCTCTAGGTCAGCGTGCCGAGTGTCTCCGTGGCCCACTGGACGGCCTCGGAGTACACGTCGGCGAGCGGCGTGCGCGTGGGCGGCAGCTCGCCGAGCTCGCCGAAGGCACCGCGCTCGTACGCGATGACCGCGCGCAGGATGCGGCCCTTCTGGCCCTCGTAGTTGAGCAGCGCCTCGATGATCTCGCGCGAGAGCGGGAGCTGGGCGAGCAGCTCGACCATGGAGGTGTCCATCATCGCGTCGACCACCGAGAACAGCCCGGCTGTGAAGAAGCCCTCGGCGTCCTTGTGCTGGTAGGAGCGGGCGAGCATCTCGCACATGCGCGCGCGGACGACGGCGGTGACCACGAGCTCCTGCGGCTTGTCGTCGGCGTCGGCGAGCGTCATGAGCGTGGCCCACTTGCGCACGTTCATCAGGCCCAGCAGCACCAGCGCGTCGCGGATCGACTCGACGCGGCGCGGGAGCGCGAAGAACGCCGAGTTGATGAAGCGCAGCAGGTTGTACGACAGCGCGACGTCGCGGCTGATGATCTCCTGGAGCGAGTCGAAGTCGATGTCGGACCGCTGGAGCTCGCCGAGCATCTGAAGGCGCGCCAGCTTGTTCACGTGCACGACGCCGCTCTCGGAGACGACGCGCGGGGTGCAGAAGAAGTAGCCCTGGAGCAGGTCGAAGCCGAGCGACTGGCACAGCTCGAGGTCGTCGTGGGTCTCGACGCCGCGGGCGAGCAGCGTGGCGCCGTACTTGCGCAGGCGGGCGAGCTCGCCCTTCAGGAGCCCACTCTCGAACCTGCGGATGTCCACGCCCACGACGTGCGCGAGCGGCAGCAGCTTCTCGGCGTCGGAGCCGGGCTCGATGTCCACCAGGACGAGCCGGTAGCCCGCGGCCACGAGCTCCTCGATCGTCGCCTGCGCGGCGCGGTCGAGCTGGAGGTCGGGTCCGACCTCGAGGAACGCGCGCTCCGAAGGCACGGTGGTGGCGTAGCCCTCGAGCAGGAACGCGCGCGAGACCGGCACGTAGGCGGGGTGGCCGGCAACCAGGTTCAGCCCGATCTCCGAGATCGTGCTCGACGTCTCGGCCTCGGCGGCGGCGGACGAACCGTCGCGGCGCTGGATCACGAGCTCGTAGGCGACGACGCGCAGTGCCAGGTCGTAGACCGGCTGGCGTGCGATCAGGACGTCGGTTGCGGCGCTGGTGGTGCTCATGGAGGGTCGACCGGGCCGGGAGATTGCGGTCAACCGGTTGATCGGCAGGTGCGGGGGTGCCCGTTAGCCCCGGTCGGCCTCTTGGACAAGCTGACGCGCCCGGTCGAACACGGCGTCGATCATCGGCTCGGTCAGCTTGCCGGTGAAGGTGTTCTGCTGGCTCGGGTGGAAGGTGGCGAGCAGCGTGCGCCCGTCCGGCAACCGGTGCTCGGCGCCGTGGCCGAAGCGCGGCTTGGGGCGCAGCGAGAGCAGCCGGCACGCCGCATCCCAGCCGAACGCGCCCAGGCAGACGATCACGCGCACGCGCGGCATCAGGCGCAGCTCCTCGGCGGCGTAGGGCAGGCAGTTGTCGCGCTCCGAGGGAAGCGGCTTGTTGGCCGGCGGTGCGCAGCGGACGGCGGCGGTCACCCAGGCGCCGTTCAGCTCGAGGCCGTCGTCGATCGAGACCGACTGCGGCTGGTTCGCGAAGCCGGTCCGGTACATCGAGGCGAACAGCCAGTCGCCCGAGCGATCGCCCGTGAACACGCGACCCGTCCGGTTCCCGCCGTGTGCCGCGGGAGCGAGGCCGAGCACGTAGACCTCCGGGTCCGGGTCGCCGAAGCCGGGGATCGGCCGGCCCCAGTACTCCTCGTCGGCGAACGCCGCGCGCTTCTCGCGCGCCACCTGCTCGCGCCACGCCACGAGCCGCGGGCACTTGAAGCAGCCCGTGATCCGCTCCTCGAGGGCGGCTAACTCTTCAGCTTGCGTCCGCTTGAGAACAGCCATTGGGACCAGAGGTAGGCGGGGACCGCCAGCGCCGTCACGACGCCGAGGCAGAGCCACTCGTTCACGTCGCTCTGGCCGAGGAAGCCGTAGCGCACCGTGTTCACGAGGTAGAAGACCGGGTTGATGTGCGAGACCTCCTCCCAGGGGGAGCCGAGGCTCGCGACGGAGTAGAAGACGCCGCCCAGGAACGTCAGCGGCAGGATCACGATGTTGTTGACGAACGTGTGGTGGTCGAACGTCTCGGCGTAGATCCCGACGATCGTGCCGAGCGCCGCGAACAGCACCATCCCGATCAGCACGGCGACGATCAGGAACAGCGGGTGGCGCACCGGCACGCCCGTCAACGGGATCGCGATGGCCGCGAGGCCGGCGCCGATCATCAGCGCGCGCACGACGCCCCCGAGGTTGAAGCCCAGGTTCATCTGCCACGGCCGCATCGGCGCCGACAGAACGTCGTTGATGTAGCGGTCAGAGCGCGCCTGGAACACCGACGACGCGTTGTTCGAGTACGCCGCCTGCACCATCGCCATCACGATCAGCCCCGGCACGATGAACTCGCGGTAGGGGAAGCTCTCGACCTGCCTGATCCGCCCACCGAGCGAGAAGCCGAACACCACGATGAAGAGCGCTGAGCTCACGATCGGCGCGAGCACCGTCTGGGTCCACAGCTTGGAGACGCGCAGCGTCTCGCGCTTGATCAGCCAGACGAGCCCCGTCGCACCCGTGTGCGATGGCCGGTCCGCACGCGCGTCGTCGAGCGCGTCCCGCGCAGCACGTCCCGTCGGCAGAAGCGATCCCGTACCCACTTCTTCTGACTGTAGAGACGCGTCTGGTCCGAGTAGAACGGCGAGTTCGGGTTCACCGACTGGGAATAGGTGAGGATCGTGCGCGCGTTGGGACAGCGGCTCCTGCCCCAGGTGACGACCTGCACGTACGAGGACCCGTGCGGGGGCTCGGAGACGCCCTTGCCGTCCACCCAGTCGACATTGATCGAGTTGAAGTCGCCGTCGGCGTCGGGGCCGCCGTGGATCGGGATGCGCACGCCGTTGCGCGTGACGAACTGGAACTGGCCGAGCGGCCCGTCGAGCGGGATCCCGGCGTTGTTGAGATCGCTGATCGCGCCGTTCAGGGCGGCGCGCACCTGCGGGTTGGAGGTGTCGAGCGTGTTCGGCGTGTGGACCGGGTCGTTCGCGTCGAACGCGTGAGCCCACGGCGACGGCTCCGCGCTCGCCGCCCGCTCCCAGAAGCGCCGGAACAGCAGCCCGCCGCGCGAGTCGGTGTTCTCGCGCAGGTCCCAGGCCGCGAGGATGTCGCAGGGCGCGCCGAGCTGCATGTCGCGGCACATCGACACGAGCGAGTCGCGCGTCAGCTCGCCGGCGTACTGGCGGTCGCTGAACACCATGTCCTGCATCTTCTGCCGGGTGAAGCCGCCGTGGTCGACGATGTCCTGGGTCATGATCAGCCCGATCCGCGTGCGCAGCGAGCGCGCCGTGCCCTCGTCGCCCACGATCCGCGGGAAGCCCGTGAGCGGGTGGTGCGGGTTCGACAGCCAGTAGCTGTCGTTCGAGTTGGTCACGTAGTCCCGGCGCCACAGGTGCGGCTGCTTGCTGCGGCCGAGCAGCCCGGGCTCGACGGCGTCCGGGTCGTTGCCCCACTCGCATGCCGACCGCGATCCGTCGAGCACCGGCAGCCCGACCAGGCTGAAGGTGGCCTTGCCCAGCGCCGTGTTGCAGTCGGCCGCCTTCTGGTCGGTCACGTTCGGCATCGCGCCGATGTCGGCGTACAGCGCGTGGCCCGAGCGATCAGCGGCGATCGTGTTCACCCACGGGATGCCCTGATACTTGTTGAGGATCTTCAGCACACCGTTGACCGATCGCGCGCGGTCGACGTCGTAGAAGTGGTTGAAGACGCGGAAGTTGTCGGCGTTCGCGTCGCGCATCGCGAACGCGGTCGTGGGCGTCCACGGCAGCGGGATGCCCACGAGCGAGGTCAGCATCGGCCCGAAGCGCGTCGAGTAGAGCGTGCGCGACTGCGGCGCGAGCGAGCCGTCCGGCTGGCGCACCAGCACCGTCACGTTGCGGCTGGTCATCTGCTCCGGCCGGCCGTCGTACAGGTAGGTGGTGGGCGAGCCCGGCACGAGCGTGAGCTGGTACGGCGTGAAGCGGAACGCGGTCGAGACCGTGTGGCTCCAGGCCATCGTGCGCGTGTGGCCGATAAGGATGAGCGGCACGCCGAACAGCGACGCGCCCTGGACGTCGAGCTTGCCGGGGATCGTGAGCTGTGCCTGGTAGAAGCGCTCGGTGCCCTCCCACGGGAAGTGCGGATTGCCCAGCAGCAGGCCGTGCTTGTGGTCGGCGGTGCCGGCGCGGCCGACCGCGACCGCGTTCGAGCCCGCCCCCTTGACCGGCAGGCGCGCGGCGAGTCCCTGTGCCGTCTGCGGCACGCTCAGCCCTGGCACCGGCAGCGACGGCCCGGGCGGCTGCGCGCTGCCGATCCCGTCCACCGCCACGTCCTGGCTGGCCAGCAGGGTGAGCTGGTAGAAACGCAGGTACGCGTCGCGCACCGTGATCGGCCGCACCCATTGCTTGCCCTTGCAGGCGGGGTCGGTGATCCCGTCCGGCCCGCGGACCTCGTGGAGGTAGCGGTTGTAGCCGGCCACGTAGCCGCGCACGCCCTGCCGGATCGACTGCTTGGGGCCGTACGGCGGCTTCTTGGCGAGCAGACCCTCGATCACCTTCGAGTCGATGATCTGCTTCCAGAAGAAGTCCGAGTTGAGGTTGTTGAACGTCTGACCGTTCCCGCGCTGCTCGTAGCTGCCGTCCGCGCCGAACCAGCGCGAGCGCTCGCCGTTCACGGTCACGTAGTCCTCGGCGATCGGGCAGATGTCGTCCTGGGCGAACGCGTAGCCGTACCCGTAGCCGATGCCGCGGTAGTTCTTGGCCTGGATGTGCGGGATGCCCTGCGCGGTGCGGCGGATCGTGGCGTCCGCCGCGAGCGCCGATGCCGGCACGACGAGCGCGAGTACGGCTACGATCGGCGCCGGCCATCCCCTCATGGCCGGAAAGGTATTGGAGCATTCTCATTGGGCGCGCCGGTAGGCCTGCCCCACACTCCCGCGCGTGGACTACTCACTCTTCAAGGACGTCAACGGGCTGAGCGGCAGCCAGCCGTTCGACTCGATCTTCAAGTTCGCGGCGAACGACCTGATCTACGTGGTCGTGCTGGTCGTGGCGCTGGCGTTCCTCGTCCCGTGGCGCAGCCGCCGGCTCGAGCGGCGCCGCGGCGCCGTGGCCGCCACCGTCTCGGCAGCGCTCGCGCTGCTGCTCGTGATCCCGATCTCCGACGCCGTCGACCGGGCGCGGCCGTTCGTCGCCCATCCGCACGTGGCGCACCGGCTGATCGCACACGCGCGCGACGCGGGCTTCCCGAGCGACCACGCGACCGGCGCGTTCGCCATCGCCACCGCGATGCTCCTGTTCGACCCCATCATCGGCGCGCTGCTGCTCGTCCTCGCCGCGATCGTGATCTTCGCGCGGGTGTACGTCGGCGTGCACTACCCGGGCGACGTGATCGGCGGCGCCCTGCTCGGCGCCGCGGTGGCGCTGCTGCTCTACCTGCCGCCGCTGCGCCGGCTGCTCACGCGCTTCGCGGACCTGTGCGGCGCGCTGCTCGACGCCGTGCTCAGGCGCGCAACTCGAGGTGCCGGCCCCACTCGGGATCGGCCTGGTCGAGCACCTGCTTGATCGCGTCGTACGCGGCGCTCGGGTCGAGATTGTCCATCGCGACCGGCACGTAACCGGCCGTCTGCGGGATCGCACGCACGCCGAGTTCGCTCTCGAGCACGCGGAGAAGCTCGCCCGAATGAGGGCCCGGGTCCTTCACGCGGAGGATCACTACGGCGGGCATGGCTCTACACCCTACGTCGGCGACATTGCCTTGACGTAAACGTCCGCGAGCGATGTTGCGTCGTACGCCTGGCGCAGGCCGTCGGCGCTGTCGCGCGCGATCAGCCGCCCGCCGCGGATCAGCGCGATCTCCTCGCACAGCTCCTCGGCCTCCTCCAGGTAGTGCGTGGTGAGGAGGATCGTGGTGCCGGCCTCGTGCAGCTTGCGGATGTAGCGCCACAGCTCCTGGCGCAGCTCGAAGTCCACGCCGGCGGTCGGCTCGTCGAGGATCACCAGGCGCGGCCGGTGCATCAGCGCGCGCGCCAGCAGCAGGCGCCGGCGCATGCCGCCGGAGAGCTTGGGCGTGCGCACGTCGCCCTTCGCCCGCAGGTCGAACACCTCGATCATCTCGCGCGCCCGATCTACCGCGTCGTGCTTCTCCATCCCGAAGTAGCCGCCGTGGTAGATCAGCGTCTCCTCCACGGTCAGGAAGCGGTCGAGGTTGATGTCCTGCTCGGCCAGGCCGATCCAGCTCCGGGCGATCAGCGAGTCGGCCGGCTCGCCGAACACGAGCACCTCGCCCGACGTGACGCGGATCAGGTTGCAGACGGCGCTGATCAGCGTGGTCTTGCCCGCTCCGTTCGGGCCGAGCAGCCCGAAGAAGGCGCCGTCGGGAACGCTGACGTCGAAGCCCTCGAGTGCGACGGTCCCGTCGTCGTAATGCTTGGTCAGGGAGCGGGTCTCGAGGGCGGCGGGCACGCCGTCGAGGCTAGCGGGGCCGCACTCTCAGCGATGCGGTGTTCGTGGGCCGGGCCAGCGTCTCGACGTGCCCGCTCGCGTCCTTGGCCCGCACGGTCACCAGGTAGCGGCCGCGCGGGATGCGGGCTCGCAGCCTCAGCGTCCAGAGGGTCTTGTTCCGATGGCCGCGCAGCGAGCGGATGTGGGCGGCCAGATATTTCGGCCTGGCGCAGGAGCGGCGGCCGCCGAGCCGTCCGCTGCGGCGGAGGAAGCGGCACCTTGCGCCGTGCACTCGGGCGACGCTCACGAGGACGCGCCGCACGTGGCCGTTGGCGAGCTTGCCGGATGCGCAGTCCGCCTCGATCGCGCGGCCCGAGAGCTTCACGCGGCGCTTCGAGATGTGCAGATGGCGATGGCTGACGCTGGAGCGCGGCACCGTTGTCCCCGCGGCGCACGCGCTGCCGGTGGCGCCGGCCTGGCTCGGTGCGGCGGCGTTGCTCGGCCTCGGCGGCCCGCCCGGGATCGGCAGCGGCACTGTGATGCTCGCCGGCTGCCCGGCGTTGCCCGCCTCGTCGACCGCCTTGAAGGTGAGCACCGAACCGGGAGTCAGGGAGAGCGTCTTCGTGGTCCTGCTGCGTGGCTGGCCCGGGTCGCCGAGCGACACGCTCTGACCGCGGGCGCTCGCCACGTAGGCGTGCGCGGTGCCGCAGAAGCCGTCGTCGCCGGGCGTCGTGAACGACAGCGAGTACCGGTTGCCGCCGAGCGACGTGAGCGACACGTCGCCGGGCGCGGCGGGCGCGGTCCCGTCGCGGTTGTAGTTGCCGCTGTTCTGCGGGTCGTGGCGGAAGCCCGGCCACTCGGACTGGCACTCGGCCGCCGCCGTGTTCCACTCGAACAGGTAGCCCTCGCGCGTGATGTCGGCCATCCGCCCGTCGGTGCTGATCGTGGCGGGCGAGAACAGCCAGCCGCCGGTCTGCTTCGGGAAGCCGGGCGCGTCCTGGGCGGTCAGGCCGTCGTAGGCGTGCAGGAGGCCGAGCCCGGTGCCCGCCACGATCTGGTTGGCCGGGCTCGCCGGGTCGATCTTCGCGACCGTCGAGCTGGACAGGAACTGGTAGTCGTCGGTGATCGTCGGATACGCCGGCAGCGCGGCGCCCGTGCTCGAGTCCCACGCGCCGATCAGGTGGTTGTAGGGGAAGTTCTGGCCCACGAGCAGCAGGTCGGCCGCTGCGGTCGTGGAGATCTCGTACTTGACCACGGCCGGGTTCGGCGCGGACGGCTCGAGCTTCCCGACCGCGGCAGACTCGAACAGGTTGAGCCCCGGCGTCTTGTCCACCGCGTTGCCCTTGCTGGAGTCCTCCTGCAGCATCGTCGTGTTCGAGCTGCCGTCGGCGTTGTAGGTGGCGAGCGAGCCGCTGGTGGCCGACGCGAGCACCTTCGGCTGACCGCCGACCGTCAGCAGCGCGGGGTCCGCGCCCGGCCCGATCATCGGCAGGGTGCTCTCGATCACGCCGCTGATCGAGATCGGCCAGCCGGGCAGGAACTCGCCCGTCTTGCCGTCCACGGCGTACACACGTGTCGACTGTCCGGCGCCGCCGAGCAGGCCGGCGAAGCTCACGTCGCCCGAGTTGGTGGCGCCGTAGGTCTCGTTCGTGCCGGCCACGATGTCGTCCGCCCCGTCGCCGTTGAGGTCGCCCACCGCCACCTGGTTGATCGACTCCGCCAGCACCTCCGTGTGCGCGGCCGCCATCGCCGGGTCCACGAGCTGGACCGGGAAGTGCGCGACCGTGCTGCCGTCGGAATTGAACGCGTAGACGTGGCCGTCGAGCGCCGCCACCACGATGTCCGTGCGGTGGCCGTCGCCGTCGAGGTCCGCCACGGTCGGGCTGGCGAGGAAGCCGCACTTCAGGTGCCGGTCCGGCTGGCGCTCGAACGCCGGTCCGCAGTTGCCGAGGTCGGACTGCACCGGGAACCCGGGCCGGGTGCTGCCGTCGCCCTCCCACACGTACAGGTGCGTGCCGGCGGTGTCGATCACCTCGGGCTTGCCGTCGCCGTCGATGTCGGCCACCGCGGCCCCGCGTGGCGGCTCGCGCGGCGGCGCGCCGGCGGCGCTCACCGCGGCGATGCCGGGCGCGTCCTGGTGATCCTTCGCCGAGAGCTGGAGCTGCGTGTGCACGGGCCAGCCGGGCAGCTCGCTGCCGTCAGGCTCGTACGCGTGCACGGTCCCGTCCTCGGCCGGCACGATCAGCTCCTGGACGTTGTCGCCGTTCAGGTCGGCGTAGCGCACGGGCGCCTCGCCGCCGGTCCCCATCCGCTTCGGGAAGCCGGGCCGGAGGCCCTCGGCCACAGGGTCGATCGCGGTGAACACGCGCCTGTCCACGCCCGCGATGCGCGTCGCGCCGGTGGTCGGGTCGGTGACCGTCAGCCGGACCGTGAACTGCTGCTGGTAGGGGTTCGGGCTGGTCGGCGAGAAGATCGGTCCGCCCGGGTCGGGCGGCTCGCTGAACGTCTTGAGCTGCGCGCGGACGGTGTCGAGGTCGATGTCGCCGAAGCTCGTGACCGGGCCGTCCGCGTCCGCCTCGTGAACCGGCTGCCACTGGGCGTCCGTCGGCGAGAGCCCCGGGCCCCACTCGAGCTTGTAGTGCAGGTGCCGGCCGCTCGTCCGGGGAGCGTCGGCAAGGCCGGTCACGCTCAGCGTCTTGCCGGTCAGCGGTGCGTACCAGTCGGGCGAGTCGATCGCCGCGATGTCCGGGATCTTCGCCCGGTCCGCCGCCACCGACACCGCGGCGCCGACGTTCGCGCGGCCCCAGCCGAAGTGCGTGTCCCAGCCGACCTGCGCGGGGTCGGGCGTGCCCGCGCCGAGGGTGTTGCCCGGCGTCACGTCCTCAGCCGTCTGCTCGAGGATCTCGCGCGTCTCGTCGCTCGCGAGCGTGATGCCGGCGTCGCGCGCCGCGCTCACCACCAGCCCGGCCGCCCCGGCCGCCTTGCCGGTGTTCACGGACCCCGTCGGGCCCTCCATCGAAATCGAGCTCTTGCCGCCGAACTGCGTCGTGTTCGCCCCGCGGAAGTAGGTGCCGGGCGGGGCGTCGGTGCCCGTGCCGGTGGCGGGGAAGACGTCGCACAGCGGTCCGGCGGAGCTGGGGCAGGACTGGCCGAGCCCCACGGTGTCCGGCACGGTGCCCTCGATCAGCATGGCGTGGCCGTAGTTGGCGGGGTAGTTGTGGTTGCCGGTGTTGAGGTCGTCGCCCGAGAACGTCTGCACCACGCCGTGGTCGTACGCGTACTGCGACGCCTGCTCCGCGAACGCCGAGTGGTAGAGGCTCCCGTTGGCGCCCTCGATCACCTTGGCGCCGTTGTTCGTCGCGTAGAGGATCCCCTGGCCGAAGCTGTTGCCGTCGGAGACGAACGTGTCCCAGATCCGCAGCGGCATCAGCTGGCAGTGCGGGCACACGCCGATCGATCCGTCGCCGTCGTTGCCCTCCTCGGCCGCGTCGCTCGCGCGGCCGGAGCCGTGGTTGCTCGCGGCGAAGTACGAGGACGCGTCGAGCGGGTCGTTGTCGTCGTCGAAGAAGTCCCAGCCGGCGATGTCGTTCGCGTAGCCGTTGCCGTCGTTGTCGAACTTCCCGTCGGGAGCGCACGGCGCGCCGCCCACGATCAGGTGGTCGGAGGCGATCTGGCAGTGGCCGAACGCCTTGATCAGGTCCTCCGCCGTGATCAGCGGGCCGGCGTGGGCCACGCGCGGGTCGTCCCTGTAGTCGTCCACGTTCACGGCGCCGTCGCCGTTCAGGTCGTAGCTGGTCGCGTTGACGCCCGCCGCGTTCTGCGGGAGCGGCAGCTCGCCGGTGTTCAGGTGGATGCGCTTGCGCAGCGACGGCCTGTCCCACTTGATCCCGGTGTCGAGGATCGCGATCGGCACGTCGGGGCGGCCGCGCGTGAGCTTCCAGGCGCCGGCCGCGTTGAACCCGGAGATCTGCCTGCCCTTGCCGGCGTTCGGGCCGTCGTGGTAGATCGTCGTCAGCGGTGTGAGTGCCGAGGAGAAGCCGAACAGGTCGAAGCGCTCGTCGTAGAGGTTCGTCGAGCGCTTGTCCGCCGGCTGCTGGGTGTCCGGCTCCGCCTGGTCGTAGTTCGGGTCGTTCGGCGTGTCCTGCCGCTGCACGTTCGGCGTGGTGAACTGCTGCGAGGTGTCGTGCGAGGCGGGGTCGTCGAAGCTGCTGCCGATGGCGCTCGCCCCCGCGGGGACGAGCAGCGCGAGACAGGCGAGCGCCGTCGCCCGCCGGATTCGTCTGCCCGCTCCCCCTCGTCCCATGCCCTCGCGGAAGCTACTCGTGCGGCGCGCGCTGCGCGCCAGGTGGTGGGCAGCTTCAAATCCACTCCTAGCGGCACGGGTTGACCGCTTAGGAAATCGGGCGCCCAGCTAGGCGGGGGTGCCGGACGCCGCGCCTTCGCGGACTACAGGCCGTTGGCCCTCGTCCAGACACGCCATGAGGTACTGGCTCAGGGCGTCGAGAATCAGCGCCACTACGGCGCGCCGGGTCCTCAGCGCGGGCCTGGTTTTAGGAACGGTGTCGCCTGTGGTGCCGCTTGCACCACGGATTGCGCGGCACGCCGTGGCACGGGTTGGGCATCGTCTTCAACCCGTGCGGCAGCGGCGGCATCACGACGCCGGTCGACTGCGGGTAGTTCGCGCCGGGCGGGCACGGCGTGCCCGAGAACTGCGAGTCGCACAGGACCTGGTTGGTCATCGACGGGTTGGGGTCGGGCGGGACCGTGCCGCCGCAGGTGGGCTTCGTCGTCTCCAGGTCCGGCGGCGACGAGCTGACGCTGCCGCCGCCCTCCTCGACGTTGCCGAAGAAGCAGTTGCTCGGCGCGCTGGTGGTGGTGATCTCGCCGAAGTCGCCGTTCGTGTCGTTGCCGAAGAAGCCGTTGTTCTTGAACTGGTTGTGCGCGATCGCGTTGCCCCAGTCGTCGAACAGGCAGAGGTCGTTCGGCCCGGCGATGCCGCCCTGGCAGTTCTGGCCGGGTGGCGGTGTCTCGGTGTCGGGATAGGGGACCAGGATGATGCCCCACGCCCCGGTGTTCTCGAAGCGGTTGTCCATGATCGTGTCGTCGCGGCCGCCGGAGATCGACACGCCAGTGCCGGTCGGGCCCGCCGCGGCCGCGCCGGCGCCCGGCACGTTCGGGTTGTTGTTGTCGTGCACGTAGTTGTGCATGAAGACCCAGCACGAGGTCGTGTGCGTGATCGGGCTCGTGGCGCCGTTCGGGCAGGCGCCGTCCTGGGGCGACGGTGAGTCGTCGTTGTTCTGGCTGTTGGTGTCGAAGCCGTCCTTGTTGTGGTCGAACTCCGAGTTCTTCACGACCAGGCGACCGCCGGAGTTCGTTCCGGAATAGCCGAGTGCGCTGTACTGCGCGTGCGCGTCGTTCACCACCTGGTCGCAGACCTGCTGGCATGCCCCGATGTAGTAGTCGGAGTCGTTGAAGTTGCTCGCGTAGGTGTGGTTCCAGAGGCCCGGCCCGTTCGAGTTGCTCGAGAAGAGGCCGTACTCGGCGGCGGTGTCCTCGTCCTTGAAGAAGGTGGTCGTGGCGTTCAGGTACGCGCCCTTGAACGAGCCGAGGCCGATCGTGCCGGTGCCGTCGCCGCCGTTCCACCAGATCTCGTTGCCGGCGCTGCCCGCCCCACCGAGGAAGTTGCAGACGGTGAGGTTCTCGATGCTCACCCCGCTCGTCTTCCAGACGAGGATCCCGTTGCGGCCGAGTGGCTTGCCGTCGTCGCCCTTCGGGCCGAAGTCCTGGCGGTTGGGGGCGGCACTGCATGCAGGTCCGCGGTGGCGCAGCGTGCCGTCGACGATCACCCTGTTGCGGCTCATCCCGCGCAGGTGGAGGTTGCGCTTGGCGATCACCACGCCCGCGGGCGCGTCGTCGTCCTGCGGCCCGCGCTTCTTCCGGTGGTCGGCGCGCTCGTGGTAGATGCCGGGCGCCACCAGGATCCAGTCGCCGGCACGCGCGTGGTCCACGGCTGCCTGGATCGTCCTGTACTGGCCGCGCCGGTGATGGAACGTGCCCACGCGCAGCACGCGGTGGCGATGGGTGCTCGCCGTCGCGCACGGGACCAATGCGAACAACGCAATGCCCGCGGCGACCGCGAGGCGCACTGCACCGGCGATGGCGCGTTCACCCACAGCAGATCGACTGTACGCCCGCGACGCGGTCGGTACATGAGTCTTTGCCTAGCCGCCTCAGGTACGCTCGCCTCGCCATGGCCTCTGTGAGCGTCCGGTACATCGTCGACGACGTCGACGCGGCGATCGCGTTCTACACCGAGCAACTCGGCTTCGCCGTCGACATGCATCCGGCCCCGCCGTTCGCGATGCTCTCGCGCGGCGAGTTCAGGCTGCTGCTCAGCGCGCCCAGCGGGCAGGGCGGCGGCGGCCAGATCCTCTCCGAGGACGCGCCGCCCGCGCCGGGCGGCTGGAACCGCTTCCAGCTCGAGGTCACCGATCTGCCCGCCGAGGTCGAACGCCTCCGAGCGGCCGGCGTCAGCTTCCGCAGCGACATCATCCACGGCATCGGCGGCGACCAGGTCCTGATCGAGGACCCGTCGGGCAATCCCGTCGAGCTGTTCGCCGGCCACCGCTGACTGGCGCGGCGCCGCTCGGCGCGATCTAGAGTCCCACCCGAGGGGGATGGCAGGGTGAGGATCTTCGGAATCCGGACGCTGATCGCGGTGCTCGCCGCGCTGCTGCTCGTGCCCGCGGCCGGCGCGGCCGCCGCCAGGCCGCTGCGCGTGCGGATCACCGACTCGAGCGGAGCGCGCGTGCTGCGCAGCGGGCGCGTTCACCTGCTCCTCCGCGGCCGGCATCGTCAGCGCCTGCGGCTGGCCACGCGCATCGAGTACGGCGGCCGGCGCGGCGCGCCGCTCGCGCGCACCCGCAACCTCAGGGTCGGCCGCAGCGGCCGCAGGCGGCTGGCGCTGCGGCTGCTGCCGTCGGCGCGCAAGCGCCTGCGTGCCGCGGTCGCGCGCTGCCGCCGCACGCGCGTCGCGGCCACGCTCGCCGTCCGCCGTCACCGCGCGCGGGCGCGTTCAAAGCGCAGATGGTCCGGCGGCGGCGGCTGCCGGCGCCCGAGCGCGTCGGGCGTCGTGGTCCCGGGTCAGGGCCCGCGGGTGGGGAGAGGCAACTCGCCCACGTTCTCCGCGGGCGCGGCGGTCGCCGACTTCACCCCGCCGCTGCACGGGCAGTTCGCCGGCGACGCTTCCGACTGCGACCCGACCGGCGCCTTCGACGGGCCGCGCAAGTGGGCGTTCACCGAGCCGTATAAGGATCAGCAGGGCAGCGGCCATTTCGACCAGGGCGACCCGTACCTCGACTGCAACCACAACGGCCGCTGGGACGGCAACCTGATCGGTGGCGGATCCGACACGCCGCGCTTCTACACGAAGCCCGCGGACCCGGTCACCTCGCGGGCGCTGGTCGTGGGCAACGGCACGCGGCGAATCGCCGTCGAGGTTACCGACCAGGAGGGGCTCTTCAACGTCTACCAGCAGGCGATCCGCGACAAGGTGAACGCCGACCTCGCGGCGAGGCACCAGGCGCCACTCGACGGCATCTTCATCTCAGCCACACACGACGAGTCGGCGCCGGACTCGCTCGGGCTCGGCGGCGTCGACGCGACGACGTCGGGCACGAACGACTACTGGCTCTACAACTGGTTCATCCCGAAGTCGGCGCAGGCGATCGAGGACGCGTACGCGGCGCAGCGGCCCGCGCACATCCACTACGCCGAGGCCATCGAGCCGGCGAACATGCGCCAGTGCTGGTCGTCCTACCCGTACGTCGACGACCAGGTCATGCCGGTGCTGCAGGCTGTGGGCACCGACGGCCGCCCGATCGCCACGCTCGCGAGCGTCAGCCAGCACGCCGAGACGCTCGGCTTCAATCCGGACGCCACCGAGAAGACGTGGCTGTCGGCCGATTGGCCGCACTTCTTCCGCGACTCGCTCGAGCAGCGCTACGGCGGCGTCGCGATCGAGATGGCGGGATCGGTGGGCAGCGTCGAGAGCCCGCAGGTGTTCCCGAGCGCGCTTTCGCGCGTGCCGCAGCGCTACCAGGACGGCAGTCAGCCGGCGGGCTGCCGGACGCTTTTCGACGCGACCGGCGACCACGCGACGCTCGGCTACGACGGCGAGACGCGCATCTTCGGCCAGCAGCTCGCGGCCGCCGTGAGCGACACGCTCGACTCGAGCGCCACCGAGTCGCGCTCGAACGAGATCTGGGGTGCGCGCAAGGACGTGTGCATCGACCTGACGAACGCGCTCTTCAAGGCCGCCGCCGTTCTCGGCGTGTTCGCCAACCGCCCCGCGTACGCGCCGGGCTGCACGGTCGAGCTGCCGCCCACGCCGAACGGCTCCGTCGCGGGCGCGTCGCTCAAGACCGACGTCGCGGCGTTCCGGATCGGCGACGGCGAGTTCATGTCGCTGCCCGGCGAGGTGTTCCCGTTCACCTACCTGCGCAGCTTCATGGGACCTGACGATCTGCCGGACCCGCAGTACGGGATGCCGCCCTGGCCGCTTCCGCACATGAACGCGCCGTACCGCTTCTTCGACGGCCTGGCGGAGGACATGATCGGCTACATCTTCCCGCGCGGGAACGGCGTCGGGGTGCCCGGCGAGGACCCGTCGAACCCGATGCCGAGCGGCGACGACCGCTTCGGCTGCCACCACTCCGACGACTCGGAGGCGGCCAGCTCCCAGGCCGCCGACGTGCTCGCGCCGCCGCTTCTCGGCGTGATCGACGCCCACGACAGCGCCGAGTCGCAGACCAGCGGCCGCTACGTCCTGCCCGACGGCTCGGTCTCGCGCGATCCGCTCGGCGGTCCGGAGGTCAAGTGCAACCAGGACACGACCTTCCACTCCACCGGCCCGGCGGTCGCCGTCGACCTGCCCGGCCACGGCATCGTGCACCCGGCCGCGTGGATGTCGCTCTCGGGCCGCCCGCAGTCGCAGCCCGACCGCAACACGCGCGGCTACTTCACGGCGAGCGGCAGCCGCGTCTGGCTGGACGTGTTCCCGGCCGTCAGCGTGCCGTAGGTCAGCCGAGCCGGCGCAGCTTCGGCCAGACCTGCGACCAGCTGCCGCGCGGGCCGTCGCAGCGATCGACCGGCTCGCCGTTCTCGTCGTTGTCGACGCCGGCGGAGTTCCCGACCACGGCCGCCGGTCGGCAGCCGCGGAAGCGCTCGAGTTGTGACGGGCCGAGACCGACCGTGACCACCGCGCCGCGCCGGTCCGGCGGCGGGCCCCAGTAGCCGAATGCGTTGTGGCCGCTGTAGGCGCCCGGCAGGCCGAGCGCCGGGCCGTAGCGGTCGATCGCTCCCGCCTCGCCGTAGTTCGACGTGAAGATCACGGCACCCGGACCGGCGCTGCGGTAGACGCCGGCGACGGTTCGCGTCAGGTCCGGCCAGCCGATCGTCTCGCCGACGTCTCCGTTCATGGCGATCACGGGGCCCGCGTGCCTGGCGGGCAGCAGCGGCAGCGCGATCAGCGCGGACACGACGCCGCTGAGCCCGACCATGCCCCACAGCAAAACCGCGCGCGGCCGCTGCGTCCCGCGCTCGAGCCACGCGTCGGTCTCGATCGCTCCCGCGGCGAGCAGGACCGGGAACGTGCCCGCGAGGTAGTACGGCTTTCCGCCGGTCGCCAGGAAGACCACCACCAGGAAGATCCAGGCCACCGCGAACAGCCGGAACGGGCGCAGCCGCGGACGCCGCGCGAGCGCCCAGAGGCCCGCGATCCACACAGGCGCGAGCACCGGGCTCACCAGCAGGAACTGGAACGGCAGCAGCGCCCAGCGCGGCTGCGAGCTCGCCGACCCGCCGGCGGCGATCGAAGACGACACGTCGAACTGCGGCCAGCCGTGCTGCCCCTGCCAGATCAACCACGGCGACCACAGCAGCGCCGCGATCGCGACGCCCGCCCAGAGCCGGCGGCTGCGCAGGAGCTGCCGCGGCCCCGCGAGCACGATTCCCGCGCCGAGGCCGGCCAGCAGGAAGGCGATGAGCGGCTTGTTGAGCAGCGCGACGCCCGCCACCGCGCCGGCGGGCAGCCACAGCCGGGCGTCGCCGGTGCGCACGATCCGCGCCACGAGCCAGGTGACCAAGGTCCACGCGACCAGGTCGAACGTGGAGGTGCTGAGCAGGTGCCCCACGACCAGGACCACCGACGCCACCGCCGCGCAGCTCGCCGCGATCAGCTGCGCGCGCCGGCTCGCCCCGAGCTCGAACGCGATGAGCCCGGTGACGAACACCGTGCCCGCGGTCATGAGCGCCGACGGAATGCGCAGGACCGTCAGCGAGCCCGGCCCGATCGCGTTCATCAGGTGCGCCAGCAGCGGCGTGAACGGTCCCTGATCCGCGTATCCCCAGGCCAGGTGGCGCCCCGCCTCGAGGAAATAAAGCTCGTCGCGGTGGTAGCCGTACCCGCCCGCGAAGACGATCAGCAGCACCGCCACCGCGGCCGCCAGGCCGAGCAGGGGCGCTCGCGCCGGGCGCACTCAGCGTTCGTTCGGGTCGCTGCCGATGACCGGCTTGACGTCTATGACAGGTGTGCCGTCGACGGCTTCAAGGTTACGAACGCCGAGTCGCCCGCCCTCGATCGAGACGACCTCCACGCGGTGCAGGCCGATCGGGTTGGGCCGGTCGGGCGAGCGGGTGCTGAACACGCCCTGCTCCGGCCGCGCGACGTCGCCGCGCGGGTGCACGCGCAGGACGTCGCGCCGGGCGAGGTGGAACCAGGTGAGAACCAGGATCGCGTCGCCTGGCGCCACTCCGTCGAGCGCCGGGAGCACCGCCTGGTCCAAAACGATGACGGCCTCGGGAGCGCCCTCGTCGCCCTGCCTGGGCGCCGAGCCCCGATCGGTCAACGGCGACTCGACGGTGCCGACCGCCGTCAGCTGGATCACCGCGAGACCACGTGCCACAGATTGCCGTCCAGGTCGGCGAACCAGCCGCTGTAAGCATCGCCGCCCGCGGCTGCCCCGGGCTTGACGACGCGTCCGCCGGCCTGCGCGGCTCGCGTCAGCAGCGCGTCCACCTGCTCCGCGGACCCGGTGACATGCGTGATGCCGAATCCGCGGAAGCCGCTGCCTTCGGGTGGCACCGCGGCGTCGTCGGCGAGCGCCTCGCGCCTGTACATCCCGAGGCCGGACACGCCGGCCCCGCCGTCGAACATGACGAACTTGCGGTAGTCCTTCTTGACGGGCACGCCGAGCCCGTCCTTGTAGAACTCCTTGGCCCGCTGCATGTCGGCCACCCCGATGGTGATCGGGATCTCCTGCGGCTGGATCGCGCTTCCGTCGCCCGCAGCCGGTTCCTTGCGTGCGATCAGGGGCCGACGCTTCGAGGACGCGATCTTCCACAGGTAGCCGTCCGGATCGGTGATGTACGCGCTGTAGCCCCAGAGCGCGTTCTTGGGCGGCTTCGAAATCTCTCCGCCGTGCCGCTTCGCACGGGCCAGGACGTCATCGACCTTCTCCGCCGAGTCGAGGATGTAGGACAGGGTGAAGCCCCTGAAGCCGCTCGTCCCGGCGTCGACGCCCGCGTCGGAGGCCACCGCGTCCCACGGACGGAGGGCCAGCCGGGAGGCCCGGCCCGGGCCGAGGTCGACGGTGGGCGCCCGGGGCTCGCCGGCGACCGCGCCGCCGAGGCCCTGCTCGTAGAACCGCCGCGCGCGCTCGAGGTCGCGGACTCCGATGGTGATCACGTCGATCGTGGGGCTCATGTTGTCGCTCCTTCGAATCTGGCTGTCGCGGTTAGACGAACGCGACCCCTCGGAATCGACAGCTATCCGCTTCGCGCGGCGCGCAGCAGCGAGCCGGAGAGGACCGCCACCACCGCGACCGGCGTGACCCACCAGCCGGCCACCCCGGAGTGCACGAGCAGCGCGGTGAGAGCCAGGGCCAGCACCACCACCACCGCGATGAGCGGATCGTCGCCCACGACGAAGTCGTACAGGAACGCCGCCAGCGCGCGCAGCCTGTTCATGCCGCCGCCCGCGCGGTGCGTGCGACCTGGCCGCGGCGGATGCGGCGCAGCAGCGCGACCAGCACGAAGGACGAGGCGAGCGTGAAGGCGATGATCGCGAGGATCGCCGCGTCACCTGCTGGCCAGTGCGCGCCCGCGCCCTCGGCCCCCCAGAACGTGCCGAACGAGGTGAGCATCACGCCGACGACGTACTTGAGCGTGTTCTCGGGGACCCGGCTCAGGGGCGCGTGCACGAAGAAGCCTGCGCCGGCGACCACGACGACGGCGGCGACGGCGGCGACGGCGGCCAGCGGCACGTCGTGCTGGTTGCTGCCGAACGTGATCGCGATGAACGCGACCTCGAGCCCTTCCAGCAGGACACCCTTGAAGCTGACCGTGAACCCGAACCCGTCGATCCGCGACGGCTCGCGCCCGGCGGCGCGGAGCGCGGCCACCTCCTCGGCGAAGATCGCCTCCTCGTCGTGCAGCGCCTTGAACCCGCTGGCACGCAGGATGGCCTTGCGCAGCCATTGGAGTCCGAACACGAGCAGGAGCCCGCCGACCACGAGGCGCAGCACGTCGATCGGCAGGAGCGTCAGCGCGGGCCCCAGCGCGGCAACGAGCACGGCGAGGACGGCGAGCGCGGCGGCAACGCCGGCCCAGGCCGACCGCCACCCGCGCGTTATCCCGGCGGCCAGGACGATGGTGACGGCCTCGACGCCCTCGACGGCCGAGGCGAGGAAGACTGCGATGAACAGGCCAAGGTCGCGGCTCACCATCGGGCTGTGGCGAAGATACACACAACCCGACGCGGGGTGATCGAGGAGTGCCGGGAACGCTGGCGAAAGGGAGTGGGTGACCAGCCTTGACGGCCGCGAGCTGGCCGCGATCTTCGCCGGCGGCGTTCTCGGCGCTCTCGCGCGGGCGGGCCTTGCGGAGGCGCTCCCGCACAGCGCCGGCGCCTGGCCGTGGCCGACCTTCATCGTGAACATCGCGGGCGCGGCGCTGCTCGGCTACTTCACGACGCGGCTCCAGGAGCGGCTGCCGCTCTCGGCGTACCGCCGGCCGTTCCTGGGGACCGGCCTGTGCGGCGCGCTCACGACCTTCTCCACGATGCAGGTGGAGATCCTCAGGATGATCGATGGCGATCGCTGGGGCCTCGCCGCCGGCTACACGCTGGCGAGCGTCGCCGCCGGCTTCGCAGCGGTGTTCGTCACGACCGGAGTGACGCGGCGCACGCGGGTGGCGGCATGACGGCTCTCGTGTGGATCGGCGTGGGCGTCATCGGCGGCGTCGGCGCGCTCGCGCGGTTCCTCATCGACGGTGCCGTCGGTTCGCGCTGGGGCGGCCGCTACCCGCTCGGCACCCTCGTGGTGAACATCTCCGGCGCGTTCCTGCTCGGCGTGCTGGTCGGCCTCGGGCCGTCCACCGACGCGATGCGACTCGCCGGCACGGCGCTGCTCGGCTCCTACACGACCTTCTCGACCTGGATGCTCGAGACACACCGCGCCGCCGAGGACGCGCAGGACCTGACGGCGGCGGCGAACGTGGTCCTCAGCCTGGTCCTCGGGGTCGCGGGCGCGGCGCTCGGCCGCGTCGTCGGAGGTCAGCTGTGAACGACGACTGCCTCAAGCTCACCACCTACTTCGGCGAGCGCGACCGCTGCGACGGCAGGTTCCTCGCGGACGCCCTGCTCGACCTGTACGAGCGACACGAGTTCCAGACGAGCGTTCTGCTGCGCGGCACCGAGGGGTTCGGTGTCAAGCACCGGCTCCAGACCCAACGGCTGCTCACGCTCTCCGAGGACCTCCCGCTCGTGACCGTGGCCGTGGACACCCGCGAGCGCATCGAGGCGGCGCTGCCCGAGGTCACGAGGATCAGCGGCCATGGGCTGATCACGCTCGAGCGCGCGCGGATGCTGACCGGTCGCGTCGGCGAGGAGCGCCTGAACGAACGGCTCGACGAGCAGACCAAGCTGACCGTGTACGTCGGGCGCCAGGAGCGCGTCGGCGGCAGGCCGGCGTACCACGCCGTCGTGGACCTGCTGCATCGCGGCGGCGTCGCGGGCGCGACCGCGCTGCTCGGCGTCGACGGCACGGCGCACGGCGTCCGTCGCCGCGCGAGGTTCTTCGGCGCGAACGCGGAGGTGCCGGTGATGGTCATCTCGGTGGGCGACGGGGAGCGGGTCGCCGCCCTGCTCCCCGAGCTGGCGGCAATGCTCGAGCGCCCGTTGCTTACGCTGGAGCGGGTGCGCGTCTGCAAGCGCGACGGTGAGCGGCTGGCCGAGCCCGGGCCGCTACCCGAGGCCGACGACTCCGGGCTCGCGATGTGGCAGAAGCTGATGGTCTACACCGGCGAGCAGGCGCGCCACGCCGGGCGCCCCGTCTACACCTCGCTGATCCGCCGGCTGCGGCAGGAGGACGCCGCCGGCGCCACCGCGTTGCGCGGATTCTGGGGCTACCACGGCGAGCACCGGCCGCACGGCGACAGGCTGTGGTCGCTGCGCCGGCACGTGCCGGTCGTCACGGTGATCGTCGACACGCCCGCGAACATCCGGCGCTGGTTCGCGATCGTCGACGAGCTGACCGGCGAGACCGGGCTCGTCACGAGCGAGATCGTGCCGGGGCTGCGCGCAACCGGGCCCGAGGCCGAGCACGGCGGGCTCAAGCTCGCGCGGCGCTGGTCCGGCTGACCTACGCCAGCTTGCGGCCGTACTGGCGCTCGTAGTACTCGCGGTACTCGCCCGAGCGGATCGGCTCCCACCACCACTCGTTGTCGCGGTACCAGTCGACCGTCTGCGCGAGCCCCTCCTGGAAGCGCCGGCTCGGCTCCCAGCCCAGCTCGCGGATCTTCGCGCTAGACAGCGAGTAGCGGCGGTCGTGGCCGGGCCGGTCGGTGACGTACTCGATCAGCGACTCGTCGCGCTCGGTGAGCGCCAGGATGCGGCGCACCACGTCGATGTTGGCGGTCTCGTCGGGGCCGCCGACGTTGTAGACCTCGCCGGCCACGCCGTGGCGCAGGGCCAGGTCGATCGCCCGCGCGAAGTCCTCGACGTAGAGCCAGTTGCGCACCTGCCTGCCGTCGCCGTAGACCGGCAGCGAGTCGCCGTGCAGCGCGTTCAGGACCGCCAGCGGGATCAGCTTCTCCGGGTACTGGCGCGGGCCGTAGTTGTTCGAGCCGCGCGTGATCACGGCCTCGATCCCGTACGTGTGCACGTGTGATGACACGAGCAGGTCGCCGGCCGCCTTGGTGGCGCTGTAGGGCGAGCTCGGGTTGAGCGGCGACTCCTCGGTGAACGTGCCGCGCTCGATCGAGCCGTAGACCTCGTCGGTCGACACCTGGAGGTAGCGGCCGACGCCGTGCTCGCGCGCGGCGTCGAGCAGCACGCTCGTGCCGATCACATGCGTGCGCGCGAACGCGTCCTGGTCGGCGATCGAGCGGTCCACGTGTGACTCCGCGGCGAAGTTCACGACGGCATCGACGCCGTCCGTCAGGTCGAGGACCAGGTCGCGGTCCTCGATGGCGCCCTCGACGAACTCGATCCGGTCCTCCACGTCCCGGAGGTTCTCGCGCCGGCCGGCGTAGGTGAGCTTGTCGAGCACCACCACGGCGTCGTCGCTCGTATCGAGCACGTTTCGCACGTATGTCGAGCCGATGAAGCCCGCCGCTCCCGTCACGAGGATCTTCATCGCGCGACCGCCCGCTCCATCAGGTACGCCTCGAGCCCGTCATGCCAGCCGGGCAGCAGCGGGGCTTCGGGGCGCGCGCTGCGCAGCACGCTGTAGCGCGGGCGCGGCGCCGGGCGCGGGAACTCCTCGGTCGTGCAGGGCGCCACCTCCACGTCGCGCTCGGAACGGCGGAAGATCTCGCGCGCGAACTCGTACCACGAGCACTCGCCGCCGCCGGCCACGTGCACGACGCCCGTGAGCCGGCCGCCGGCCAGTTCCACGAGCGCGTCGGCCAGATGTGCCGTGTAGGTCGGGCAGCCGATCTGGTCGTCCACCACCTTCAGCGGGCCGTCCAGGCTCAGCATCGTGTCGGCGAAGTTCCTGCCGTGCACCCCGAACAGCCACGACGTGCGCACGATCGCGTGCCGCGGATTCGCCTCTGCCACGGTCCACTCGCCGGCGAGCTT
>JAICRZ010000035.1 GCA_025937135.1 Thermoleophilaceae bacterium | reverse complement strand
TGATGGCGCCCGTGCACCACCACTTCGAGCTGATGGCGTGGTCGGAGACGAAGATCATCCTGCGCTTCTGGATCATCGCGGGGATCTGCTCGGCGATCGGCTTCACGCTGTTCCAGCAGTCGCTCAAGTGAGGCCGCCGCTTCCGCCCGGCCCGTACCTCGTCGTGGGCCTGGCACGCTCCGGCGCCGGGGCGGCGCTGATGCTGCGCGAGCACGGCGAGGTGATCGGCGTGGACTCCGGCGCGCCCGACGTGACGCCGCCGGGGATCGAGGTGCACGTGGACACGAGCGGCGTCGAGCTGCTCGACCGCGTGCGCACCGTGGTGAAGTCGCCGGGGGTGCCGCAGGAGGCGCCGGTGATCGAGGAGGCGCGCCGGCGTGGGATCGAGGTGACCGGCGAGCTCGAGCTGGCGTGGCGACTGATCCCGAACGAGTTCGTCGCAGTCACCGGCACCAACGGCAAGACCACCACCACCGAGCTGCTCGGCGCGATCGCGCGCGAGGCGGGCTTCGACGTGGCGGTGGCGGGCAACGTCGGCACGTCGCTGTCGTCGCTCGCGGGCCAGCTCGCCGCCGACGCGGTCGTGGTGTGCGAGTGCTCGTCGTTCCAGCTCGAGGACGCATCCGCCTTCGCGCCCGAGGCGGCGCTGCTGCTGAACCTGGAGGAGGACCACCTCGACCGCCACGGCACCTTCGAGGCCTACCGCGAGGCGAAGCTCCGGATCTTCGCCAACCAGTCGCCTGACGACGTGGCGGTGCTGCCCAACGGGTTCGAGCTGGCGACCACGGCGCAGCGCGTCGAGTTCGGCGCGGGCGGCGACCTCGAGCAGCGCGACGGCGCGCTGCGATGGCGCGGCGAGCACGTGATCGACGTGGCCGAGATCCGGTTACGCGGCACGCACAACCTCGAGAACGCGATGGCCGCGGCGGCGGTCGCCCTGGCGCGCGGCTGGCCGGCCGCCGCGGTGCGCGCGACGCTAAGAAGCTTCGCCGGCGTGCCGCACCGCCTCGAGGAGGTGGCCGAACGCGACGGCGTGCTCTACGTGAACGACTCGAAGGCGACCAACGTGGCGAGTGCGCGCGTGGGAATCGCCGCGTTCGACGGTGGCGTGCACGCGATCCTCGGCGGCAGCCTCAAGGGCGGCGGCTTCGACGGCCTGCGCGGCGTCCTGGCCGAGCGCGCGAGGGCGGCGTACCTGATCGGCGAGGCCGCCGAGCGGCTGGCGCAGGATCTCGACGGCGCAGTGCCGCTGCGGCGCTGCGGCGACCTGGCAGCCGCGGTGGCCGCCGCCCGCGCCGCCGCCGATCCCGGCGACACGATCCTGCTCTCGCCCGCCACCGCCAGCTACGACCAGTACCGCAGCTACGAGGAGCGGGGCGAGCATTTTCGGGAGCTGGCGAGGGGATGAGGGTGCACGGTGCACGGTGGACAGTGGACGCGTGGGCCCTGAGCCGTCCACTGTCCACTGTCCACCGTCCACTTCACGCAGGGAATCGGACCCTACGCGGCGAAGACCCCCCCGATGCGCCGCTCACGGAAGGCGCGCGCCAAGCCGCCGCTCGAATACTCGATCCTCTACACGGCCACGCTGTGCCTGCTCGCGGTGGGCTCGGTGATGGTCTACTCCGCCAGCTCGGCGGAGTCGCTGATCGCTGCCGGCGACCCGTCCTACTTCTTCAAGCGCTACCTCATCTTCGGGCTGCTCGGGCTCGCCGCGCTGCACGTGGCCTCGCGGCGCGGCGTCGACGTGGCGAAGAGGCTGACCGGCCCGCTGCTGGCGGTGGCGTTCGGGCTGACACTGGCCGTGGAGCTGCCGGGGATCGGCGTGAGCGTGAACGGCGCCACGCGCTGGATCGCCGCCGGGCCGATCCAGTTCCAGCCGTCCGAGCTCCTGAAGGTCGCGCTCGTGCTGTACGGCGCGAACCTGCTGTCCTCGCGCCCGAAGCAGCTCCAGACGCTCGGGGGCCTCTGCAAGCCGCTGCTGCTCGTGGTCGGCGCGGCATGCGCGCTGCTGATGAAGCAGCCGGACATGGGCACGGCGCTCGTGGTCTGCTTCACGACCTTCTGCCTGATGATCGCCGCCGGCGCGCGGAGGCGCGACCTCGGCGTGATCCTCGGCACACTCGCGTTCCTGGCGCTGGTGCTCGCGATCATCGAGCCGTACCGGCGCGCGCGCCTGATGTCGTTCGTGGACCCGTGGAAGGACGCGGGCGGCGACGGCTTCCAGTCGGTCCAGGCGATGATCGCGATGGGCTCCGGCGGCTTCTTCGGCCGCGGCCTCGGCGAGTCGGTGCAGAAGATCTTCTACCTGCCCGAGGCGCACACCGACATGATCCTGGCGGTGATCGGCGAGGAGCTCGGCGTGTTCGGCGTGACGATGCTCGCCGCGCTCTACGGGCTGATCGGCTACGCCGGCTTCCGCACCGCGAAGCTCGCGCGCGACCCGTTCCAGAAGCTGCTGGCGGCGGGCGTCACGTCGCTGATCCTGGCCCAGGCGGTCCTCAACTTCTTCGCCGTGATGGGGATGGCGCCGCTGACCGGCGTCCCGCTGCCGTTCATCTCCTACGGCAACTCGAACATGATCGTGCTGCTGGGCGCGATGGGCCTGCTGCTGGGCGTGGCCGCGCGGGTGCCCGCGTCGGCGAGCCGCGAGCTGCGGGCGATCGAGGGCGGTCGCGGTGAGCCGCGAGTCACGCGTGCTGATCGCAGCCGGCGGCACGGCGGGCCACGTCGTGCCGGCGCTGGCAGTCGCAGACGCTCTTAGAGCCAGGGGCGCGCACGTCGAGTTCGCGGGCGGCGAGCGCGCCGAGGCCGAGCTGGTGCCCGCCGCCGGCTACCCGTTCCACCCGCTCACGGTCGCGGGCCTCGACCGGCGCAACCCGATCAGGGCGGCGCGGGCGGCGCTGCTGGCCGCGCGCGCGGCCGCACAGGCGCGGCGCCTGGTGGCCGGCTTCGACGCCGTGCTCGGCGGCGGCGGCTACGTCGCCGGCCCGGTCGGCCTCGCCGCGGTGACCAAGCGCGTCCCGCTCGTGCTCACGGAGGCCGACAGCCACCTCGGCGTGGCCAACCGGCTGCTCGCCCGCTTCGCGCAGAAGGTCTACCTGGCGTTCGCGATCGACGGCCGCGACGGCCCCCGCTACGAGGTGACCGGCCGGCCGGTCCCGGCGGGCACGACAGACGGCGATCGTGAGGCGGCGCGGCGGCGCTTCGGCATCGGCCCGCACGAGCGCTGCCTGCTCGTGTTCGGCGGCTCGCTGGGGGCGCGGACGCTGAACGAGGCGGCGCTCGAGGCGTTCGGCCACGAGGCGCCGTTCGCGGTGCTCCACGCGAGCGGCCGGCGCGACTACGAGGACCTGCGCCGCCGCCTCCAGGAGCTCGGCTCGCCGCCGCACTACCGGCTCGAGCCATACATCGAGCCGTTCGGCGACGCCTACGCCGCCGCCGACCTCGCAGCGGCGCGCGCCGGCGGCTCGGTCTTCGAGCTCGCCACCGCGGGTCTCCCGGCGATCCTCGTGCCCTACCCGCACGCGACCGCCGACCACCAGACCGGCAACGCCCGCTGGATGGCCGACGCCGGCGCGGCCGTCGTCGTGCCCGACCGCGAGCTCGACGCCGAGCGTCTACGCGCCGAGGTGAGCGCGCTGATCGACGATCAGGCGCGGTTGGCGCAGATGGCTGACGCCGCGCGAGCGCTCGCTCGCCCCGACGCTGCCGACCGGATCGCCGAAGGCATCCTCGCCCTCACCTGAATTCCGCTCCACGAAAGGGATCTCGCTGTGTGAGAGCAGGCACGTTTCCGTGGGATTCGCTTGGGAATAAGACCCCTAGACGCCGAACCGCAAGGGCACGGCACAGCAGGGGGTTTCCATGCACAGGCACGCAGAGCCCGGGCCGCACCTCCACGGGGCAGCGGACCGCGACAGGGTGTTGCTGGCACCGCCCGACAGGGGCTCCGGGACGAAGAACCGAATAGCGGTCGAGTTCGAGGCCGGCCCGACGGCCGCAGCGTCGGCGCGTAACGCGCTGCTGGCGCTGGAAGGCAGGGTCGAGGACGAGCTGCTGGCCGACGTGCGCCTGCTCGTGTCCGAGCTGGTCACGAACAGCGTCCGCCACTCTGGCATCCAGAGCGGGGATCGCGTGCAGATGCAGGTGCAGGTCTCCGAGACCACTCTCTGGGTCGAGGTGGCCGATCCCGGCCAGGGCTTCGCGCCGCAGCCGCGCGACATGGACCGCAGCCGACCGGGCGGCTGGGGCCTCTATCTCGTCGATCAGCTCGCGGACCGCTGGGGCGTCGCGCGCGACGGACTCAATCGCGTCTGGTTCGAGATGGACCACGACCGCAGCGGCCGCCGGGCCGAAGTCGCCGCGTAGAAACGGTCAGGCGCTCGCGAGCGCGCCCGCGTCGTCGACGATGTCGAGGCGCTCGTCGAGCCCGGTGACGCGCAGCACCCGCTGGACCATCTCGTTGCCGCGGATCAGCACGAATCGCCTGCCGCCCTGCCGGGCCCGGGAATCGGCGCCGATCAAGAGCCGCAGCCCGGTCGAGTCCATGAACTCGAGCCGGCTGAGGTCGAGCACGAGCAGCCTCGGCGCGTCCGCCTCCAGCCGCCGCAGGTCCTCCTCGAGCCGGCTCGCGTTGGAGATGTCGAGCTCGCCGAGCAGCCTCACGTGAACGGCATCTCCGCGCTCTTCGATGGTGACGTCGAAAGGGCTCGTCACGCAGCGGAGAATAAACGGAGAGCGGGGGAGCGGGGAGCAGAGGAGCGGATCCGCTCTTCCGCTCTTCCGCTCCTCTATTCGGTAGTACGCCGCGGCTAGGCGCCCGCGCTGTCGAAGCGCTTCTGCACCTCGGGCCAGTTCACGACGTTCCACCACGCGGCGATGTAGTCCGGGCGCTTGTTCTGGTACTTCAGGTAGTAGGCGTGCTCCCAGACGTCGACGCCGAGCAGCGGCGTCTGGCCGTCGCTGATGGGCGAGTCCTGGTTGGCCGTGCTCGTGACCTTGAGGCCCGAGCCGTCGTGCACGAGCCACGCCCAGCCGCTCCCGAAGCGGTTGGCGCCGGCGTCGGCGACCTGCTTCTTGAAGTCGTCGAAGCTGCCGAAGGTCGACTGGATCGCCTCCGCCAGCGAGCCGTCGGGCTCGCCGCCGCCGTCGGGGCTCATGATCTGCCAGAAGAACGTGTGGTTGTAGTGGCCGCCCGCGTTGTTGCGCACGGCGGTCTGCTTGTCGCCCAGCTTGTCGAGGTTCTGGAGGACCTCCTCGACAGGCTTGTCGGCCCATTCGGTGCCCTCGAGCGCGGCATTCGCCTTGTCCACGTAGGTCTGGTGATGCTTGTCGTGGTGGAGGCGCATCGTCTGCTCGTCGATGTGCGGCTCCAGCGCGTTGTAGTCGTACGGAAGGTCCGGGACCTCGAAGGCCATGCGGGGCTCCTTTTGTGGGATTGCCAGAGGGTTCTACCAGCCGGATAAGGTCCGCGCCCGATGCGAGGCCGGCGGCTCCACTTCATCGGGATCGGCGGAGCCGGCATGAGCGGCCTGGCGCTGGTGGCCCGCGCGCTCGGCGCCGAGGTGTCCGGATCGGACCGCTCCGAGTCCTCGTACGTCGAGCGGCTGCGGGCTGCGGGCATCGAGCCGGCGATCGGCCACGACGCGGCAAACGTGCCGGACGGCGGCGAGGTCGTGGTCTCGACCGCCATCGACGAGGAGAACCCGGAGCTCGTCCGCGCGCGCGAGTCGGGGGCGCGCGTGCTGCACCGCGGCGACCTGCTCGCCGAGCTCGCGGGCCTGAAGCGCTGCCTGGCCGTGGCCGGCACTCATGGCAAGACCACCACGGCGAGCATGGCCGCGCACGTGCTTGTCGAGCTCGGGCGCGACCCCGCCTATCTGATCGGCGGTGAGCTGCGGACGACCGCCACGAACGCGGCATGGGGCGAGGGGGAGGACATCGTCGTGGAGGCCGACGAGTCGGATCGGTCGTTCCTGAAGCTGGCCCCTGATTTCGCGGTTGTCACGAACATCGAGCTCGACCACCACGCCACCTACCGCTCGCAGCACGACGTGGAGCAGGCGTTCGCACAGTTCGTCAGCCGTTCCGGGCGCGCGAGCGCGTGGGTGGAGGCGCCGCCCGTGGGTGCGCAGGAGAGCTTCGGGATCGACGCGGGCGACCTGCGGGCGACCGGCGTGCGGCTGGAGCGCGACGGTTCGCGGTTCAGCGTGGACGGGGTGGAGGTCGAGCTGCGCGTGCCCGGACGCCACAACGTCCTGAACGCGCTGGCCGCGCTCGCCTGCCTTCGCGCGGCGGAGGTCGGCGTGACCGAGGCCGCACCGGCGCTGGCGAGCTTCACCGGCGCCAGGCGCCGCTTCGAGCGCCGCGGCGCGACCGCGGCGGGGGCCGAGGTCTACGACGACTACGCGCACCACCCGACCGAGGTCCGCGCGACGCTCGAGGCCGCGCGCACGCTCGGCGCGCGCCGCGTGGTGGCCGTGTTCCAGCCGCACCTCTACTCGCGCACGAAGATGCTCGCGCGGGAGTTCGGCCGCGCGCTCGCCCTGGCCGACGTGGTGGCGGTGCTCGACATCTACCCGGCGCGCGAGCGCCCCGAGGACCATCCGGGGGTGACCGGGCTGATGGTGGCGCGGGCGGCGGCCGATGCCGGGCGCGGGCGGCGCGTCTACTGGACCCCGTCGCAGGAAGACGCCGAGCGCCTCCTGCGGGCGCTTCTCGGGCGCGGCGACGTGCTGATCACGCTGGGCGCCGGCGACGTCGACCGCCTGGCCGCGCGGCTGTCCGAGTAGGAACGGCGCCGCCGGGGGCGAACCCCGCAGGCAATGACGACCGTCGTCCGTCTGCTGCCCCGCGCCTTCGCCTTCGTCCCACGAGTGGCGTCGGCCGGCCCTGTCCACTGGCGCCGGCGCCTGATCGCCACGCTGCTGCTGGCCGCGGTGCTCACGGCTGCGTATCTCCTCTGGTTCCGCGACTCGTCGCTCGTGCGCGTCGAGCGGGTGCAGGTCACCGGGCTGTCGGCGGCGCCGGACGCGGCGCAGCTGCGCGCCGCGCTGACGGATGCGGGCCAGGGGATGACCACCCTGCACGTGGATCAGAGCCGCCTCGAGCAGGTCGTGGCCGGCTCGCCGGTCGTCCACGCGATCACCGTCACCCCCGACTTCCCGCACGGGCTGCTGATCAGGATCACCGAGAACCGCCCGGTCGCGCTGCTCTCGACCGGCGGCCACAACGTGCCGATCGCAGCCGACGGCACGCTGCTCGAGGGCGTCGACGCGGCCACGACCCTGCCAACCATCAGGACCACGGCCCAGCCGAGCGGCCACCGGCTCGGAGCCGGGCCCGCGCTGGACCGCGTCGCGGTGGCGGCGGCCGCGCCGCCCGCCCTGCTGCCAAAGGTCGCCTCGATCACGATCCAGCCCGGCAAGGGCTTCGTCGCGCAGCTCGCGAACGGCCCCGCGATCTGGCTGGGTGGCGACGCCCGCCTGGAGGACAAGTGGGCGGCCGCCGCAGCGGTGCTCGCGCAGCAGTCGAGCCAGGGCGCCGCCTACATCGACGCGCGACTGCCCGAGCGCCCGGTGGCCGGTGGTGTCGATGCTCCGACCGACCCGCAGCCGATGGCAGAAGGGCCTGCAGCGGGAGCGCTTCCGGGCGCGCCCGCAGCGATCCCGGCCGATCCGTCGGAGGGCACCGCGCCCCCGGCGGCTCCCACAGCCACGACGCCCGCCACGCCCACGACGGCCGCGCCCGTCACACCTCAACCCTGACTTGAATGTTGATGACCACCCTCAAGCCGAAGTCGAGGGTCAGGGTGCGTGGGAAATACCATTCCGCGTTGACGCAGGTCCGCAGAACCCCCTACAGTGCGGCAACTCCGGCATGAAAGCTTCCCTGCAAAACCTTGAAGTTTTGCTTGAGTGTCGGACGGAAAACCGGCCAGGGTTCATTCACGACTTGAGCCGGACAACGAAGCGAACGAGGACTGGGAGAGATGGACACCGGTAGCTACCTGGCCGTCATCAAGGTCGTCGGCGTCGGCGGCGGCGGCACCAACGCGGTGAACCGCATGGTCGACGCAGGCCTCAAGGGCGTCGAGTTCATCGCGGTCAACACCGACGCTCAGGCGCTCCAGATGACGGACGCCGACATCAAGCTCCAGATCGGTGGCCAGCTCACGCGCGGCCTCGGCGCCGGCGCCAACCCCGACATGGGGCAGGCCGCCGCGAATGAGAGCCGCGACGAGATCAAGGAGGCGCTCAAGGGCGCCGACATGGTCTTCGTCACAGCCGGCGAGGGCGGCGGCACCGGGACCGGCGCAGCGCCGGTCATCGCGGAGATCGCCAAGCACGAGGTGGGCGCGCTCACCGTCGGTGTGGTCACGCGGCCGTTCAGCTTCGAGGGCACGAACCGCTCGCGCCAGGCCGAGGAGGGCATCCAGCGCCTGCGCGAGCAGGTCGACACCCTCATCGTCATCCCGAACGAGAAGCTGCTCGGGATCGTCGAGCGCCGCACGAGCATCCTCGACGCCTTCCGCGAGGCCGACAACGTGCTGCGCCAGGGCGTGCAGGGCATCACCGACCTGATCACGATCCCCGGCCTGATCAACCTCGACTTCGCCGACGTGCGCACGATCATGCACGACGCCGGCTCGGCCCTCATGGGCATCGGCTCGGCTTCGGGCGAGAACCGCTCGTCGGAGGCCGCCCGCGCCGCGATCTCGAGCCCGCTGCTCGAGCAGTCGGTCGAGGGCGCCACGGGGATCCTGCTGAACATCACCGGCGGTGGCGACCTCGGCCTCTTCGAGGTGAACGAGGCCGCCGAGATCATCCAGTCGGCCGCGGCGTCGGACTCGAACATCATCTTCGGCGCGGTCATCGACGACGTGCTCGACGACGAGCTGCGCGTGACCGTGATCGCCACCGGCTTCGACCGCCGCGGCGCCGAGCCGCTCGAGCCGCCGGCCTTCAGCTCCGAGCCGGGCTCGCGCAGCACCAGGGCCACGCGCCGGACGCCGGTGATGGACGATCGCCAGCGGGGCTCACTCGAGATCCCCGACGACGAGATCGACATCCCGTCGTTCCTCAAGGATTAGCCCGGACGATCTCGGTTCGGAACTGGCGCGGCCTGCCGCGCCGGGCGCGAGACCGTGGCGACGTTCCTCCCGATCTCGTCCCCGCACCCTGGGCCGGCTTGAAGCCCCTTTAGCGGTACCGTCCCTCGGCGATGCCGCTGTCGGCGATGGAGAGCCTGCTCCTCCAGGCGGAGGAGCTCGCGCGGATGGGCAGCTGGGAGGTCGACCTCGACACCCGCGAGGCGCTCTACTCGGACGGGGTCTACCGGATCCTCGGTGAGGAGCCGGGCTCGGTCACACTCGGCATCGACGGGATCGCCGAGCGCACGCATCCCGAGGATCGCGAGGCGCTCCGCGAGCTGCTCACCTCGGTGCGCGAGGCCCCGGACGAGGTGCCGCCCGACGGGGTGACGGCCGACTACCGCTGGATCCGCTCCGACGGCGCGCAACGCGACGTGCGACTGCACGGCCACGTCGAGCGGGACGGCGACGGTCGCGCGCGGCTGTGGCTCGGCGTCGTGCAGGACGTGACCGACCAGCTGCTCGGCGAGCGCGAGCTGCACGCGCGCTACGCGGTCACGCAGGCGCTGCGCGAGTGGGAGTCGTTCGACGAGGGGGTGATGAGCCTGCTGCGCCGGTTCAGCACCGCGCTCGACTTCCCGATCGGCGGGCTCTGGACGTGGGACGAGGACGAGCGGCGGATCTTCCTCCGCGCGGCCTGGAGCCCCCCGACGGTGGACGCCGCGGAGTTCGATCGGCTCACCCGCGCCGTCTACCTGCGACCGGGGCAGGGCTTCGTCGGCCAGGTGTGGGTGAGCGGCGAGCCGTTCCAGTCCGCGGACCTGACCACGGCGCCCGAGACCGCCCGCCGCGACCTCGTCGACACGCTCGGCCTGCGCTCCGCGGTCGCGTTCGCCGCGCGCGGGCGCGAGGACACCCTGGCCGTGCTGTCGTTCTACGCGTACGAGCCGCGCGAGCCGAGCGAGCGCACGATGCTCACGCTGCGCGGCGTCGGCGAGGAGCTCGGGCGCTTCCTCGAGGGGCGCCAGGCGGACCTCGCGCCGCGTCAGCTGTCCGCGCGCGAGGTCGAGGTCCTCGGACTGGCCGCCGACGGCCTGACCGGGCCGCAGATCGCCGAGCGCCTGTTCGTGAGCCCGACGACCGTCAAGACCCACTTCGAGCACATCTACGAGAAGCTCGGCGTGGGCGACCGCGCGGCGGCCGTGGCGCACGCGTTGCGCACGGGCTTGATCCGGTAAACCAGCACGATCTCGGTACGGCCTGGCGCGGCCTGCCGATGCGGGCTCACGCGCGCGTGACGGCCTTCCGATCTCGTGTCGAGTCACCTGATCCGCTGGTAGCCTCGCCTTCCCTTGGCCGCCGCCACCGAGACGCTTCGCCGGACAGCCCTCTACGACCGCCACGCGGCGGCGGGCGCGCGGCTCGTGCCGTTCGCCGGCTGGGAGATGCCGGTGCAGTACGACGGCATCCGTCCCGAGCACGTGGCCGTGCGCGCGTCGGCGGGAATCTTCGACGTCTCGCACATGGGCCAGGTCGAGACCGGCGGCCCCGACGCCGAGGCGTTCCTCCAGCGGCTGCTCTCGAACGACGTGACGAAGATCGCCGACCGCGGCGCGCAGTACTCGGTCATGTGCCGCGAGGACGGCGGTGTGCTCGACGACCTCTTCACCTACCGCATCGGCGACCGCTTCCTCACCGTCACGAACGCGTCCAACCACGAGCGCGACTTCGCCTGGATGCGCAAGCAGGCCTCGGATTTCGACGTCGAGGTCCGCGACGTCGCCGACCGCTACGCGATGCTCGCCCTCCAGGGCCCTGATGCCCGCGCGATCCTCGAGCGCCACCTCGACGGCGAGGCGCCTGCGCGCATGCGCACGACGCGCGCGCAGGTGGCCGGGCAGACCGTGATCCTCTGCGGCACGGGCTACACGGGCGAGGACGGCGTCGAGATCCTGGTCGCGCCGGAGGAGGCCGTCGCGGTCTGGGACGCGCTCACCGCGGACGGCGCCAAGCCCGTCGGCCTGGGCGCGCGCGACACGCTGCGCCTGGAGGTCTGCTTCCACCTCTACGGCAACGACCTCTCCGAGGATCGCAACCCGATCGAGGCCGGCCTGGGCTGGGTCTGCAAGCTCGACACCGGCTTCGTCGGCGCGGATGCGATCCGCGCGGCCGGGGAGCCGAAGGACAAGCTCGTCCCGTTCGCGTTCACCGGCCAGGGGATCCCGCGCCAGGGCAACCCGATCGAGACGTCGGCCGGCCCGGGCGAGGTCACGAGCGGAACGATGTCGCCCTGCCTCGAGATCGGCATCGGCATGGGCTACGTGCCGGTCGCGGCCGCCGAACCCGGCACGCCTGTCGAGGTCGACGTACGCGGCAAGAAGCGCTCCGCGGAGATTCGCAAGCGGCCCCTCTACAGCAAGGAGAACTAGTGGCTGACGAGTCCTATCCCGAGGACCTGAAGTACCACCCCGAGCACGACTGGGCGCGCATCGAGGGCGAGGAGGCCGTCTTCGGGATCACCTGGTTCGCGCAGGACCAGCTCGGCGAGGTCGTGTTCTACGACCCGCCGGAGGTGGGCCGCACGCTGTCGGCGGGCTCGTCGTACGCCGAGGTCGAGTCCGTCAAGGCCGTCTCCGACGTGATCGCGCCGCTGTCGGGAGAGGTGATCGCGGTGAACGAGGACCTCTCCGGCAAGCCCGAGTCGATCAACGACGACCCCTACGGGGACGGTTGGCTCGTCCGCGTGAAGCTGAGCGACACGAGCGAGGTCGACAGCCTGCTGGACGTGGGTGCGTACCGTGAGCTTCTGAGTCAATGACCCGCTTCACCTCCGCAACCGACGCCGACCGCGGCGAGATGCTCGCGAAGATCGGCATGTCGTCGCTCGACGACCTGTTCGCGGACATCCCCGAGCACCTGCGGCTCGAGCGCCCGCTCGACCTGCCGGGCGGGATGTCCGAGCAGGACGTGTTCGAGCATCTCGCCTCGCTTGCGGAGCGCAACCGTCACGCCGACGCGGAGACCACCTTCCTCGGCGCCGGCATGTACGACCACTACGTGCCCGCGCTGATCGACTCGATCATCTCGCGGTCGGAGTTCCTGACGCCGTACACGCCGTACCAGCCGGAGATCTCGCAGGGCGGCCTCCAGGTGATGTTCGAGTACCAGACGGCGATCTCCGAGCTGACCGGCCTGCCGGTGTCGAACGCGTCGCTCTACGAGGGGCCGTCGTCGGTCGCAGCCGCCGGCTACCTGGCGCTGCTCGAGAACGGATCGAAGCGCCGCTTCGTCGTCTCGCGCGGCCTGCACCCGCATTCGCGCGAGACGCTCGAGACCTATTCCGCGGGCTACGGCTCCGAGGTCGTGGAGACGCCGCTCGACGAGCGCGGAGCGACCGATCTGGAGGCGCTGGCTGCCGCTGTGGACGAGAACACCGGCGCGGTCTTCCTCCAGCAGCCGAACTTCCTGGGGACGGTCGAGGACCTCCAGCCGCTCGTGGACGCGGCGAAGGAGAAGGGCGCGCTGGTCGTGGTCCAGGTGGATGCCATGACGCTGGGCATCCTGCGGCCGCCCGGCGACTACGGCGTGGACATCGCCGTGGGCGAGGGGCAGCCGCTGGGCAACCGGCTCGACTTCGGCGGCCCGTCGTTCGGCTTCTTCGCCGCACAGGAGAAGTTCATCCGCAAGATGCCGGGCCGGATCGCCGGCGAGACCGTGGATGCCGACGGCAAGCGCGGCTTCGTGCTCACGCTCCAGACGCGCGAGCAGCACATCCGCCGCGAGAAGGCGACCTCGAACATCTGCACCTCGCAGGCGCTGAACGCCCTGATGGGCGTGATCTACCTGTCGTGGCTCGGCAAGCGCGGCGTCGTGGAGATAGGCGAGCTGATGATCCGCCGGACCGCGTACGCCCGCGAGCGGCTGGGGCTCGATCTCGTGAACCCGGGCCCGGTCGTGCGCGAGTTCGCGGTGCGCGTGCCGGACCTCGATGCGGCGGTCCGGCGTGCTCGGGAGGCCGGGATCAACCCCGGCTACCCGCTGCGCCGCGATTACCCGGAACTCGACGACGCACTGCTCGTGGCCATCACCGAGCGCCGCACGAAGGCCGACATCGACGAGCTGGCCGGCGTGCTGGGTGGCGTGCGCGAGGAGGTGCACGCGTGACCACGCACGAGCTGATCCCACCGCGCGAGGAGACGGTGACGATCTACGAGCGCTCCAAGGAGGGCCGGCGCGCGTTCGTGGCGCCTGAGACGGACGTGCCGGAGACGCCCATCGCGGAGCTCCTGCCCGCCGACGCCATCCGCAGCGCGCCGCCCGAGCTGCCGGAGATCTCCGAGCCCGAGATCGTTCGCCACTACAACAACCTCTCGAAGAAGAACTTCGACCTCGACACCGGCTTCTACCCGCTCGGCTCGTGCACGATGAAGCACAACCCGAAGCTGAACGAGCGCGTGGCCGCGATGCCGGGCTTCTCGAAGCTGCATCCGCTTCAGGACCCGCAGTACGCGCAGGGCGCGCTCGAGCTGATGTGGCGCCTCCAGGAGCAGCTGTCGGAGATCAGCGGGCTGCCGCACGTGTCGCTCCAGCCGAGCGCCGGGTCGCACGGCGAGCTGGCGGGGCTGCTGCTCACGCGGGCCTACCACGAGGATCGCGGCGAGAACCGCACCAAGGTGCTCACGCCCGACACCGCCCATGGCACCAATCCGGCCACCGTGACGATGGCGGGCTACGAGGTGGTGAAGGTGGGCACCGCTCCCGACGGCGGCGTCGACCTCGACGACCTGCGCGCGAAGGCGACCGACGACGTCGCCTGCCTGATGTTGACGAACCCGAACACGCTCGGCCTGTTCGACCGCAACATCGAGGAGATCGCCTCGATCGTCCACGACGCCGGCGCGACCCTCTATTACGACGGGGCGAACCTGAACGCGATCGTGGGCGTCTCGCGACCGGGCGACATGGGCTTCGACATCGTCCACTTCAACCTGCACAAGACCTTCACGCAGCCGCACGGCGGCGGCGGGCCCGGATCGGGGCCGATCGCCGCGTCCGACCGCATCGCGCCGTACCTGCCGGTGCCGCGCGTGGTGCAGTCGGCGCCGCAGAACGGCGCGGACGCGCGCTACGACCTCGACCACGACCAGCCGAAGTCGATCGGCCGGCTGCGCGGCTTCCAGGGCAACTTCGGGGTGTTCGTGCGCTCCTACGCCTACATCCGCGCCGTCGGCGGCGACGGTCTGCGCGACGTGGCCGAGAACGCCGTGCTGAACGCGAACTACCTGCGCGCGCTGCTCGCGGAGGAGGGGATAGGCGAGTACCTGCCGATCGCGTTCGACCGCACCTGCATGCACGAGTTCGTCCTGAGCGGTCGCGGGGCGAAATCAGAGCTCGGGATCAAGACGCTGGACATCGCCAAGCGGATGCTCGACTACCGGATGCACCCGCCCACCGTGTACTTCCCGCTGCTGGTGGACGAGGCGCTGATGATCGAGCCGACGGAGACCGAGACGAAGGAGACGCTGGACCGGTTCGCTTCGGTGGTCCGGTCGATCCTGGCGGAGGCGGCCGACGATCCGTCGATAGCGCAGAACGCGCCCTACTCGACGCCCGTGCGGCGCCTGGACGAGGGCGGCGCAGCACGCCGGCCGGTCGTCCGCCAGCCGCCTCAGGGCACCGCGGTGCCGGGCGATTCCGAGCATCCCGAGTCGGTCTCCCGCGGCTCGCTGTAGGCGGCGCTCCGCTCGGCGCGCTGCCCGGCGGGTCAGCCCCGTGCGATTGGCTGGGTAAGGAGGGGAGCGGGCGTAACGTGACACGTCCGCGGTGGCCCGTCGTCCGTGTCACGTAACGCCACATAGTGCGAGGGAAAGTGACACGGATGCGGCCGCAGGACGGGCGTGTCACTTTTCGTCCGTCGCCGCGCGCGGATCTTCCCGTAATTGCAGATCCGGGTCGCCTCCGACCGATCGCGCATCGTGCGAGCGGAGCGCGGATAGATTTGCCCGCCCATGCGGATCTTCAGCGGCATCCAGCCCACCGGCCAGAAGCACCTCGGCAACTACATCGGGGCGATCCGGCAGTACGTCGAGGGGCAGGACAAGGGCGATCCGGCGATCTACTGCGTGGTCGACCTGCACGCGATCACGGTCCCGTACGACCCGCAGAGGCTGCGCTCGAACGTCTACGACACCGCCGCGATCCTGATCGCCGCTGGGCTCGACCCGAGCCGCTGCATTCTCTTCCGCCAGTCCGACGTGCGCGAGCACACCGAGCTCACCTGGCTGCTCTCGAGCGTCACGGCGCACGGCGACCTCAATCGCATGACCCAGTTCAAGGACAAGTCGGCCAAGCAGCGCGAGCTGGTCTCGGCGGGGCTGTACTTCTACCCCGTGCTGATGGCCGCCGACATCCTCGCCTACCGCGCCGACATGGTCCCCGTCGGCGACGATCAGCGCCAGCACCTCGAACTCGCGCGCGACGTCGCGGAGCGCTTCAACGAGCGCTTCGGCGAGGTGCTGACGGTGCCGGACTTCACGATCCCCGAGGTGGGCGCGCGGATCATGGACCTTCAGGACCCGACCTCGAAGATGTCGACCACCGCGGCGAGCGACGCCGGCGTCGTGCGCGTGCTGGATCCGCCGAGGACGATCGAGAAGCGGGTCAAGAGCGCCGTGACCGACTCGGGCGCCGAGGTCCGGCGGGCGCCCGACAAGCCGGGCGTGACCAACCTGATCGAGATCCTGAGCGTGGTCCGCGGCAGCACTCCGGAGGAGGTCGAGGCCGAGTTCGACGGGCAGGGCTATGGGACGTTCAAGGGCGCCGTGGCCGAGGCCGTGGTCGAGTACCTGGCGCCCGTTCGCGAGCGCTACGAGGCACTCCGCGGCGACGAGGCGAAGCTGGAGCAAACGCTGCTCGACGGCGCCGAGCGCGCCCGCACGATCGCCGCCGAGGTGCTGGCCGACGTGCGCGACGCCATGGGCGTCGGACCCGCCGCGTAATCTGGTCGTTGATGGTCGACCATCTGATGCGCGCCGCCACCATGGACCTCGACCTCGAGGTCTTCCAGGGCCCGTTCGACCTCCTCCTCACACTGGTGCTGAAGGAGGAGATCGACCTGCTCGAGGTAGACCTCGCCGAAATCGTGCTCGCCTACATCGAGCACCTCGAGCGCTCCGGGCAGCTCGACCTCGAGGCCACGACCGAGTTCCTGGTCCTGATCGCGGCGCTGCTCGAGCTGAAGTCGCGGCTGATGCTGCCGCGCGAGGACGAGGACGCCGCACTCGACTGGGAGCCCGAGGAGGCCGCCGACGAGCTGCTCGCGCGGATGCTCGAGTACCGCCGCTTCCGCAAGGCTGCCGACTTCCTCCACGGCCGCCTCGCGGACGAGCACGGCTTCCGCTACCGCTCCGCGCCGCTGCCACCGGAGCTGCGCAAGGCGTCGCTCGAGATCGCGGAGGCGTCGTACGGGGCCGAGCGCCTGGGCCGCGCGATCGGCGGCCTCCTGCGCACGCCGCCGCCGCTCAACCTGAGCCACGTCGCGCGGCCGCACGTGACGCTCGAGCAGCGACTGCTGCACCTGCGCGGCCTGCTCAAGAGCCGCGGCCGCTTCAGCTTCGACGACGCCGTCGGCGACTCCGATCGCGTCACCCAGGCCGTGACCCTCTTCGCGCTCCTCGAGCTCTACAAGGCCGGCGAGGCCGACTGGGAGCAGGAGGCGCCGTTCGCCCCGATCACGATCCAAGGAAGAAGCCAGTGAACGAGCTCGCTCGAATCGTGGAGGCGCTGCTGTTCCTCTCACCCGACCCGCTCCCGGTGGAGGCGCTCGCCGACGCCTGCGAGGTCTCCGAGGGCGAGGTCGTGGAGGCGCTGGCGCGGCTGCGTGAGCACTACGCGGAGGGCTATCGCGGAGTGGTGCTGCGCGAGGTGGCCGGCGGCTTCACGCTCGCGACCGACCCCGTGGCCGAGCATGCCGCGCGCCGGCTGCTCGCACGCCCGCGCACTCCGCCGCTGACCCAGGCGCAGGCCGAGTGCCTGGCGATCGTCGCCTACCTCCAGCCGGTCTCGCGGCCGGAGATCGCGCGCATCCGCGGCGTTGCGTCGGAGTCCGCGGTGTCCACGCTGCTCGAGCGCGGGATCATCGAGGAATCGGGCCGCTCGCAGTTCGGCGCGGTGCTCTACAGAACCACGGCGCTGTTCCAGAAGCTGTTCGGCCTGAACGGGCTCGACCAGCTCCCCGAGCTCGCCCAGTTCGACCCCTCGCCCGAGGACGAGAAGGAGCTCCGCGACCGCCTGCTCAAAGCGGGCGAGCAGCGCGCGCAGAACTAGCCCGTGCCGTCGTATCGCCAGATGCTCGAGACGGCCGAGCGCTGGCGCGAAATGCCTGCAATCGAACGGGTTCCGAGCGGCGTGGCGATCACGTTCGACGACGGTCCCGACCCCGACTGCACGCCGCCGATCCTCGACGCGCTCGACGCCGCCGGCGTGAAGGCGACGTTCTTCGTCGTCGGCGAGCAGCTCATGCGCCACCACGCGATCGCACGCGAGACCGCCGCGCGCGGTCACGAGCTCGCGCTGCACGGCTACGAGCACGTCGAGCACGACTCGCTGCGGCCCCAGGCGGCGCGCGACGACCTGGCGCGCGCGCTCGGCGCGTTCGAGGCCGCCACGGGGCGGAAACCGCGCTTCTTCCGGCCGCCGTACGGGCGCTTCTCCGAGGCCTCGTACGACGCCTGCCGCCACCTCGGGATGGAGCCGGTCTACTGGTCGGCCTGGGGGATGGACTGGGAGCCGATCCCGGCCGAGCGCGTGGCCGACCTCGCGACGCGCGACCTCGCCGACGGCAGCATCGTCCTGCTCCACGACTCCACGCGCTACGGCCATCGCCCTGACTGCGGGCCCACGGCCGACGCGATCGGCGCCATCGCGGCGCGCGCCGCGGAGGCCGGGTTGGGCGTCGATCGGCTCGCCGAACTCGGCCCTTTGGGCCCGATTTTGAGTGCTTGAGCGCCAAAAACGCCGCTAGACGGTTGTTCGATCAATCACCGGCCCTCGCGTACGCGCGGGATTGAGCGGCCGAAGGGAACCGCATCGTGGACGGCAAGGCGACAGCGTCGCGCAGGTTCGCGCGCCTGATGGGCAGCGGCGCGCTCGCCGTCCTGCTCGCGTTCTTCGCCCACGCGCTGTTCTGGCGCGGCACGCTCGACGGCTTCTTCAACGACTGGGTCTACAACGCCCTGGTCGCCGGCGCGGCCGTGTCCGTGCTCACACGTGCCGTCCGCGTCAAGCAGGATCGACCCGCGTGGCTGATGCTGGGCGGTGGACTCGCGCTCTGGTCGGCGGCAGAGATCACGAGCACCGTCTACGTCGCGAAGCTCGCGAACCCGCCGTACCCGTCGATCAGCGACGCGATGTGGCTCGCGTTCTATCCGGCCAGCTACGTCGCGCTCGTCCTGCTCGTCCGCCGCAGCGTCCGCGGGAAGATGCGTGCAGGTCTCTGGCTCGACGGCCTGGTGGCGGCGCTGACGGTGGGGTCGCTCGCCGACCTGCTCGTGTTCCACTCGCTGCTGCGCGGCGGCGACGGGTCGGCGCTTCAGGCCGCCACCGACCTCGCCTACCCGCTCGGGGACCTCGTGTTGCTGGCGCTCGTGATCGGCGTCTTCGCCATGACCGAGTGGCGGCCCGGCCGCGCGTGGCTGCTGATCGGCGCGGGACTGCTGACCGCCGCGGTGTCGGACGCGATCTACGTCTTCCAGATCACCCACAGCGGCTACAGCGAGGGGGGCGCGCTGGACGGCCTCTGGCTCACCGCCACGCTCCTGCTCGGCTACTCGGCCTGGGCCCCCGCGGGCCGCAGGATCGAGCCGCGGCCGGCCGGGATGCGCGTGCTCGTGCTGCCCGTCCTCTTCGGCGCCTCCGCGCTCGCGATGCTGGTGCTCGACCACTTCCACCACATCGACGACCTCGCGGTGCTGCTGGCCGCGCTCGCGCTCGTCACGGTGCTGTTGCGCTGGGCGCTCACGTTCCGCGAGAACGTGCGGATGCTCCAGTACAGCCGCCGCGAGGCGATGACCGACTCGCTCACGGGGCTCGGCAACCGCCGGCTCCTGATGACCGACCTGGTGCGCGAGCTCGAGGACGCCACGCTCGCCAAGCCGCGCGCGCTGATCATGTTCGACCTCGACGGCTTCAAGCGCTACAACGACGACTACGGCCATCCGGCCGGCGACGCGCTGCTCACGCGGCTCGGTCACAGCCTGGCGCTGACGGTCGCGGGCCGTGGCCGCGCCTATCGGCTCGGCGGGGACGAGTTCTGCGCTCTGGTCGAGGTCGGGCCCGAGGCGGCCGACGCGCTGATCGAGCGCGCGCACGCCGCGCTCAGCGAGCAGGGCCAGGGCTTCATGGTCACGGCGTCGCACGGCATCGTCTTCCTCCCGGCCGAGGCGAGTGACCCGAGCACCGCGATGCAGGTCGTCGATCAGCGGCTCTACGGCAACAAGGGCATGCGCCGCGAGAGCGTCATGAACGAGCAGACGCGTGACGTGCTGCTCCAGGTGCTGGCCGAGCGGCGCCCCGATCTCCACGACAACCTCCGCGAGGTCGCCGAGCTGGCTCTGGCGGTGGGCCGGAGAATGGCGCTGCTGCCGGAGGAGCTCGACGAGATGGCGCGCGCCGCGGAGCTCCACGACGTCGGCAAGATGGCGGTGCCGGACGAGATCCTCAACAAGCCGGGGCCGCTCGACCGCGTGGAGATGGGCTTCATCCGCCAGCACACGATCGTGGGCGAGCGCATCCTGGCGGCCGCGCCGTCGCTGTCGCCGGTCGCGCGCCTGGTTCGCGCCTCGCACGAGCGCTGGGACGGCAGCGGCTACCCCGACGGCCTGAAGGGCGACGACATCCCGCTCGGCGCGCGGATCGTGGCCGCCTGCGACGCCTACTACGCGATGACCTCCGACCGCCCGTACCAGGCGGCGGTCCCGCAGGCCGAGGCGCTGGCGGAGCTGCGCCGCTGCGCCGGGACCCACTTCGACCCCGCCGTCGTGGACGCGCTCTGCGCCGAGGTGGAGTCCGCCGACGCGCCCGACCACACGCCGCTCGACCCGACGTTCGACGCCGGGCTGCTCGGCGACCGCGACCTGGAAGAGCTCTAGGCCGCGCGCGCGGCGAGCTGGCCGCAGGCGGCGTCGATGTCGCGCCCGCGCGTGAGGCGCACGGTGGCACGCACGCCGTGCTCCTCGAGCGCGGTCTTGAAGGCGTCGATGGCGCCGCGCGTCGATCCCTGGAAGCCCGCCTCGGTCGGGTTGTAGGGGATCAGGTTGACCTTGAAGGCGGTGCGCGGCGCCAGCGCGTGCGCCAGCGCCAGGGCCTGCTCGTAGCGGTCGTTCACGCCGTCGAGCATCAGGTACTCCACGAAAACCGGCATGCGGCGCGCCTCGTGCCACGCTCGGCACGCGTCGAGCACGTCGGGCAGCGGATAGCGGTCGTTCACCGGCCTCAGCTCGCTGCGCAGCGACTCGTCGGCGGCGTGCAGCGACAGGGCAAGCCGCACGGGCGGGCCTTCTTCGGTGAGCCGCTCGATGCCCGGGATCCAGCCCACCGTGGAGATCGCCGTGCGGCGCGACGTGATGCCGACGTCGGGTAGCCGCTCACACGCCGCAAGCACGTT
>JAICRZ010000163.1 GCA_025937135.1 Thermoleophilaceae bacterium | reverse complement strand
GGACCGACGCCGTCGTGCATGACCACCGCGGCGCCCGGACGGAGCGTCGGCGCGATGCGCTCGAGCATCACCCCGGCGAGGTCGCCGGCCCAGTCGCGCGGATCGACCGACCAGGTGGCCAACTGCAACCCGTGACCGCTCGCGATCGCGGCCGTGAACGGCGCAATGCCGCCCCCGGGCGGGCGCCAGCGCCGCGGCCGGACACCGGCGCGCTGCAGCGCGGCGAGCGCCTCGCGCGTGTCGTCCTCGATCTCGCCCTGAGTCGCGTCCGTGTGGCGCACGTGCCGCATGCAGTGGAGCTCGACCTCGTGGCCGCGCCGGACGAGGTCCCGCACGACGTCGACGTGCTCGACGACGCGCTCGCCGATTGCGAAGAACGTGCCGCGCACGTCCGCGCGCTCGAGCTCATCCGCCACGCGCGGCGTCCAGTACGGGTCCGGCCCGTCATCGAAGGTGAGATAGAGCGCCGGCCAGAGCACGTGCCCGAGCGTCTCACGGATTCGCGCCCGCAGCCAGGGCTGGCCGTACCGCCGGACCTGGTGTATGAAGGATGTGCATGAGGCCGTCGCCCGCGCTCGAGGGGGAGCACGCCGGGGCCCTGCGAGTCGGCCTGGTCGGCTGCGGGCGCCTGGCCGAACGCGCCTACGTCACGGCGCTCGAGCTGGCACACGGTGTGCGGCTCGCCGCCGTCGCCGATCCCGAGGCCGCACGCTGCGCCCTCGTCGCGCCCGGCGTGCCGGCGTTCGCCACGGCCGAGGAGCTGACCGCCTCGAACGGCGTCGACGCGCTGGTCGTAGCCACTCCGGCGGAGACACACCTGGAGGTCGCGCGCGCCGCCGCAAGCTGCAACCTGCCCGCGCTCATGGAGAAGCCGCCGGCCGCCGATGTGGACGGCGCGCGTGAACTCGAGCGGCTCGACCCGGCGCCCTGGCTCGGGTTCAACCGCCGCTTCGAGCCCGCCATCGCGGCCCTGGCCGACAAGGTCCCCGACGCCGAGCCGATCGAGCTCACGCTCACCTTCTCCGCACGCCGCGGCGCGGGGGGGGCGCACGCCGCGCGCGACGACGTGCTGCTCGACCTCGGGCCGCACCTGATCGACCTCGCGCGCTGGCTCTCCGGGGCCGAGATCGAGCGGGTTCGGGCGCGACTCGCCGGCGAGTCCGCAACGCTCGAGGCCGACCTCGGTGTCCGCGGGAAGGCAACGATCGCCTGCGCCGGCGACAAGCCGTGGCGCGAGCGCTTCGAGGTCCGCGACGCGCGCGGGCACAGGCTGGCCATGCACGTCGCCGGCGGCCTCGGCGCTCACCTCGCGCGGCTGCAGCGCGGGCCCCATCCTCTCGTCGTGTCGCTGGCCCGCCAGCTAGAGGCGTTCGCGTCCGCGGCGCGCGGGCAGGCGGTCACCGAACTCGCAAGCGCTGCCGCTGGCGTCGCCACGATGCGAGCGATCGACGCCGCCCGCGCATCGGCGGCCGGCGGCGGCGCCTGGGTAGCCCTCGACCTCGTAGGAGCGCCATGCTGACCATCATCCAGTTCGACTGTGCGGCCACCGATGTCGTCGAGTCGCTCATCGCCGAAGGACGACTGCCCGTGCTGGCGGCGCTGCGCGAGCGTGGCCACTGGCTCTCGCTCGAGACCTCGGAGCACTACCCGCCCGGCACCTACCACTCGCTCTACAGCGGCCATGACGTCGGCCGCCACGGCCAGCACTACGCCTTCCGCTGGCGGCCGGAGCAGCAGCGACTCGACTACCGAACCGCCTTCTCGGAGCCTCCGACCGTGTGGGATCGCGCGGCCGCGGCCGGGCTGCGACCGCTCGTGATCGACCCCTATGAGTCCTATCCGCCGGCAGACACGACCGGGACGGTGATATCGGGGTGGCAGTTCGAGAACGTGATCAGCCTCGAGCGCTGGTCGCTGCCGCGCTCCGCCGAGCGCCGGCTGCGCGCCCGGTTCGGGCGTGCACCGCTGATGCAGGAGGTCTTCGGGCAGCCGAGCGCGCGCTACCTCATGCGGGTGCGCCGCCTGCTGCTGGAAGCACCCGCGCGCGCTGCGGCGGCGGCCGTGCACATGCTCCGCGAGGACGAGCCCGATCTGGCTTGGGTCACGGTGCTCGCCGCGCACCTCGGCGGTCACCTCTTCTGGGACACCGACGAGCTGGCCGCGAGCTTCGGCGAGGAGGTGCGCGCCGAGCTGGCCGGCACCGTCGCGGAGATCTACGAGGCGTGCGACGCGGCCATCGGCCAGGTGGTGAACGCCCTGCCCCCGGAGGCGGACCTCATGCTCGTCTCGCCCATGGGAATGGCGCGCGAGACGAGCCGCGTCGACGTCCTGCCGGCGATGCTCGGCGCGGTGCTGTCGGGGCGCCCCGCTCAGCCCGGCGGCGGCGGCCTGATGTGGCGGATGCGCAGCGCAGGTCCCGTCGGCGCCCGCGCCGCGGTGGCACGCGCGCTCGGGGGACGGCTCACCCAGCAGCTCACCTGCCGGCTCTCGTTGCTGCGCACGGACTGGAGCACCACGCGCGCGTTCATGCTCCCCAGTGACCATCACGGTCAGATCCGCTTCAACGTCCGCGGGCGCGAGCGAGACGGCATCGTGGACCCCGCGCAGCTCGACGCGCTCGCCGACGAGATCACGGCGGGGCTGCTGTCGTTCGTCGAGCCGGACGGCACGCGCTCGATCGCCGAGGTGGTCCGGTCGCGCGACGTCGTCTCCGTCGATGCGCCGGCGCTCGACGCGCTCCCCGACCTCATCGTGCGGTTCGCCGCCACGCCGATGCCGCCCAACGGCGTGTCGCGTTCGGAGCGGTTCGGCGAAGTCAGACGCGACGGCTGCGGCACCGGGCGCACCGGAGGGCACACGACCGATGCGTGGGCGCTGCTCGTGCCGGGCCGCGGGCGCGTGCGCGACGTCGCGGAACCCTCGGTGCTCGACGTTCCCGCCACCGCCTGCGCGATGCTCGGCCTCCCGATCGACGACCTCGACGGCCGGCCGCTGCTGGAGCCCGCGTCCGAGGCGGCGGCGACGCCGCTGTGAGCGGACCGCTCGCAGAGGCCGACGCCGCTGCGCCCGAGGCGCTCCCGCGCGCCCGCGCAATGCCGTCCGCGCCCGCCCTCCGCCGCGGCGCCGACGTCCTCATGGCGCTCACGAGATCGGACCTGCGGGCGCGCTACGGCCGCGGCCGCGACCGCGTGATCAAGTGGATGCTCGACCCGTTCGCGCTCGTCGGCGTCTACCTGCTGATGGTCACCTTCGTGCTCCACCGCCACGGGCACGCGCCGGGCCTCTCGCTGGCCTGCGCGGTCGTGCCGTTCCAGCTCGTCATGCTGGCGACGGTCGCCGCCCTCACCTGCATCTCGGCGCGGCGCACGATCGTGCTGAACATGCCGTTTCCGCGCACGCTGATCCCGGTGTCGTCGACGCTCACCGAAAGCGCGGCGTTCGGCGCCAGCCTGATTCTGATCGCGCTGATGCTGATCGTGTACGGCGTCGCGCCCACGCTCGCGATCCTCTGGCTGCCGGTCGTGATGCTGGTCAACCTCGCCGTGGCGGGGGCGATCGCCTTCGGCGCGGCTCTGTTCGGGTTGTGGTTCGCCGACCTGCGCGCGTTCGCCATCAGCTGCACGCGCGCGCTCTTCTTCGTCGCGCCGGGGATCGTGCCGCTCGCGGACGTGGCGCCGCAGACCCAGAAGTGGCTCGAGCTGAATCCGTTGACCGGGCTGTTCGAGGCCTACCGCGCCGTCCTGCTCTACGGCCATTCGCCGGCGGCCTGGCAGCTGCTCTATCCGCTCGGCGCGGCGGGGCTGTTGCTGGCCGTGTTCCTTCCCGTCTACCGCCGCGAGGCGGTGGACTTCGCGAAGATGCTCGGATGAACGCGAGCGTCGACGCTCGCGCCGTGGCGGTCCACTTCGCATTCGACCGTCAACGTCGCGTCGTGACCTCGCGACTCGCGCGTCTGCGCCGGCGCGGCCAGCAGAGCTCCGGTCTGGCCGGCGTGACGTTCTCGATCGGCCCGGGCGAGGCCGTCGCCCTGCTCGGCGCCAGCGGCTCCGGCAAGACGACGCTGTTGCGCACACTCGCCGGCGTGTTCGTCCCCGACGACGGGCAGCTCGATATCAGTGGCCACGTCGCGTCGCTGCTGTCGGTGGGCGCCGGGGTGATGAGCGAGCTCACCGGGCGCGAGAACGCTGAGCTGCTCGGGGTGCTTGCGGGGATGTCCGGGGCCGAAGCCGAGGCGTCGCTCGGCTCGATCAAGGCGGCGAGCGGGCTGGGCGAGCACTTCGAACTGCCAGTCTCGAGTTACTCGGAAGGGATGCGCGGGCGGCTCGGGTTCACGAGTGCAGTGGCGCGGCGGCCGGACATCCTGCTGCTCGACGAGGTCCACCAGGCGCTCGACCACGAGTTCCGCACGCGCGTCGAGCGGACGGCGCACGAGGTGCTCGCGGGCGGCGGCATCATCGTGGCGGCCGGCCACGACCACGCGATCCTCGAGCGCCTGTGCGAGCGAGCGCTCTGGCTGAGCGAGGGCCGTCTGGAGATGGATGGCCCGTTCACCGAGGTGCGTGCGGCGTATCTGGCGCGCGCCGACGCGGCAGCCGCGGCGCCCGCCGGCCCGCATTGACGGCCGGCAGGTCCGCACCCGGGGGCGGCGAGCCGGCCAGCGCGCGTCCGATCGCGGTTGCGCCGGCACACAGCAGCAGGTGCGGGAGGGCGCGCGCGACCGCCATGCGCGGGATCGGCGACCCGGCGCGCAGCGCCCGCACGAGCCCGGCGACGGCGTCGGCCGGCGCCTGAAGCGCCCCCACCAGGCGCCAGGCCCAGCCGCCGGTCAGGCTGCCCCACATGCGCCCTCGCCGCAACTGCTCACGGCACAGCTCGCGGACAGTCTGCGGGCAACTCGTGACGAGCACGACCTCGGGCGCCCACTCGACGTCCACGCCGGCGGCCGCGAGGCGGTTGTTCAGGACCGTGTCCTCCGAGCGCGCGAGGTTCTCCGGGAACGGCCCGACGCGCCCGAGCAGTTCGCGCGCAAGCGAGACCGTGTAGCGCAGGTGTGCCGGTGGCGCAGGCATGTGCGGCAGCCGCATGCTGTTGCGCTGGAGGTGGGCGGCGAGCGCCGCGGGCGCGTGCGTGTCGGGTACGACCGCGCCGCTCACGGCGGCGGCGCCCGCCCGGTGACGCGCAAGGCGCGCCGAGGCCCAGCCGGGTGCGGCGAACGAGTCGCCCTCGAGAAAGGCGACCCACGGCGCCGACGTCGCGGCCACGCCCACGTTGCGCGCCTCGCCCGGCAGCCGGCGGCGCTCGCCGGCGAGCACCCGCAGCGACGGGAACGCCTGCGCGAGCAGCCGCGGCGTGTCGCCGCCGCCCGAGTGCGACACCACCACCTCGACCGAGACGTCCTGGTCGAGCAGCGAGCCGACGGCAGCCACGATCGTGTCGTCGTTCTCGTAGGACATGACCACCACCGCGAGCTCCGGCTCGCCGGCCGCGCCCTCGTGCGCGACACTCGCCGGGTGCGCCCGCCGCCGCTGCCCACCGCCGGCCTGCCGATCCTCCGCCGGCGCGTGCGCCTGCTCGCGCTCGTGGCCGTCCGCGACGAGCGGGCTCACATCCCGGCGCTGCTGCGCAACCTGGCGCCGCACGTGGACGGCATCGTCGCCCTCGACGACGCCTCGACCGACGGCTCCGCCGAGCTGCTCGAGGCGCATCCGGCGGTCGTGGAGGTGCTGCGGGTGCCGCCACGCCCCGCCTGGGACGAGCCGGCGAACCACCGCGCGCTCGTGGCGGCCGGGCTGCGTCACGGCGCCGACTGGCTGCTCGCGATCGACGCCGACGAGCGCGTCGAACGGTCGTTCCGCGCACGGGCCGAACGGGCGATCGCGCGTGGTCGGCTGCTGGGCATCAAGGCGTTCCGCGTGCGCCTGCTCGAGCTGTGGGACTCCACCGCCACCTACCGCGCCGACGCGATCTGGGCCACCAAGGGCCCGGCGCGTCTCTGGCGCGCCAGCGACGATCACGAGTTCGATTCGCGGGCGCTCCACGGCGTCAAGGCGCCTCTGCAGGCGCGCTGGCGCGGTCGCTTTCCCCAGGCCGACCTGATCGTCTATCACCTCGGGATGCTTCATCGCGAGGACCGCGCGGCGCGGCTGCGACGCTACCGCGAGCTCGACCCGGACGAGCGCTGGCAGCCGGGCGTGGGGTACGCCTACCTGACGGACGAGCGCGGGCTCGAGCTGCGACCGGTACCACGCGCGCGGCGATTCGCCGACTGAGCGGCGGTCGCACGAGGACCGCCTTGCCGTCGATCGTCACCGGCTCGACGGCGCCCACCACGCGCAGGCGCCACCCCGCGTCCACCGAGCGCAGGGGCGTCAGTGCCTCGGGCTGCGAGAGCGACACGAGCTCAGGGTCGCGGAGCACGCGGCCGAAGTCCCAGCCCTCCTCGAGCAGACGTCGCACCAGCACGCCCTGACGTTCCAGACGCATCAGGTCCGATCCGGCGCGGCCGAGCATGTAGCGACCACCGACCCACTGGTGGATGCGCTCCCCTTCGAGCGTCACCGCCGGCGGCGCGAACGACACGACCTTCTCAGCCGCGTGGATGTTCGCGCGCGGCGCAAGCGGATAGCGCAGGTCGAGCCGTTCCGGCACCGGCACGGTGAGCGTCAGGTCGCCGACGGCCCGCTCGACCGCCGCGCGGCGGACGCAGACGCTCGCATCGGCACGGATGCCGAGCTCCGCGAGCGCAGCCAGCAGGCGCAGGTGTCCGCCGCGCGCGAACGCGGCGTTCACGCGGTCACCGTGCTGCTCGCACCAAAGGTCGCGTGGGATCCACGTGAGCGTGCGCGCGCCGGCG
>JAICRZ010000029.1 GCA_025937135.1 Thermoleophilaceae bacterium | reverse complement strand
CGGTCGACCCACGTGTGCTGATCCCGCGCCCGGACACCGAGACGCTCGTGGAGGTCGCGCTCGCGCTGCTGCCTGACGGCGCGCGCGTGCACGACGTGGGCAGCGGCTCGGGGGCGATCGCGCTCGCGCTGAAGGACGAGCGCCCGGACCTCGTGGTCAGCGGATCGGACGCGTCGCCGGACGCGGTGGAGGTCGCGCGCGCAAACGCGGACCGACTCGGGCTCGAGGTGTCGTTCGCCGCCGCGCGCGGGCTGCCGCCCGGCGACTATGACCTCGTCGTGGCCAACCTGCCGTACGTGCGCGAGGACGAGTGGGACGCCCTCGCGCCTGAGATCCGCGAGTACGAGCCGCGCGAGGCGCTGGTCTCCGGCGCCGACGGACTCGACGCGATCGGCGAGCTCGTGGCGGCGGCTCGGAGCGGGATGCGGCTCGCGCTCGAGCATGCGCCGGATCAGGCCGCGGAAGTGCGCGCGCTGCTCCACGACGCCTCCACGACGCGCGATCTGGCCGGGCGCGAGCGGGTCACGGTGGGCACCGCGCGGTGACGGCCGACGACGTGGCCACGTTCGAGCGCTGCATCGCCGTCGGCGGCGTCGCGCTCTTCCCGGCCGACACGGTGTACGGCCTGGCCACCGAGCCGAACACACGCGAGGGCGTCGACCGCCTCTACCGCATCAAGGGGCGGCCGCCGGACCGGCCGGCGGCGGTCATGTTCTTCGACCGAGAGCTCGCGCTCGCGGCGGTGCCCGAACTCGGTCCACGCACGCGCGCGGCGCTCGAGCGGCTGCTGCCGGGCGCCGTGACGGCGGTGCTGCCCAACCCCGCGCGCCGGTTCCCGCTCGCCTGCGGCCCGGTGCCGGACCGGCTCGGCGTGCGCGTGCCGGCGCTGATGGGGGCGCTCGAGCCGCTCGCGGCCATGCGCCGGCCGGTGCTCCAGTCGAGCGCGAATCCGTCCGGCGGCGCCGACGCGCGCCGGCTCGCCGACGTGGACCGGGGAATTCGTGAGCGGGTCGACCTCCAGCTCGATGCCGGCGAGCTGCCGGGGACGCCGTCGACCGTCGTCGACCTGTCCGCATACGAACGCGATGGTTCGTACTCGCTGCTCCGCGAAGGGGCGATTCCGGGCGCGAAGCTACGCGAATTGCTGTAGCGGCGCACGCGCCGTTGCGCCTGCACAACTTCTGCGCACCCCCAGGGCCCCGAACCTGTGCGCAGCGCACAGCCCCGGCTCGGGGGGTGATCCGGTCGATTAGTCATGCCCTAAATGGACGCGCGGCAGGAGACCGTCCCCCCGCGGGGAAGCCATTCGGCCAGCGCGCGCTCGACGGGTGTACGAGCTTCCGTCCTGGTGCCTGGGGGAACGTTTGCCAATGAGGCTGATGGCTGAGGAACGCATTGAGAGCGAGGGCCGCTTCGGCTCCCGGCGCCCGCGCTTCGAGGCGCGCGCGATGGAGACCGCCTATGGCGGGATGGTCCTCGAGCGCCTTGCGCGGCACACCTGCCGCATCGCGGCGGTCGACTGGGCGTGCCTGTTCGTGCTCGACCGCGTGGACCCGCGCTCGGCGATCGCCGCCGCGGGCTGTGGTGTCGACTGGGACCTGATCGGCACGCGCGTGGGCGTGGACGAGGGCGTCGTCGGCGCAGTCCTCGCGAGCGGCGAGCCGGCTCTCCTGCACGACCACCGCCGCCTGATCGGCCTGCTGGCCGGCGACGACGACGGCCGCGCGGGCGCCGCGTTGCCGATCCGGATCGGCAGCAGCGTCGCCGGCGTGCTCTGCGCCGCGGTCGCGCTCGGGCGCGACGACTTCGAGCCGCACGACATCGAGCTGCTCGCCGAGCTGGCCGACCTGGCCGGCGCCGCGCTCGACCACGGGCGCCAGCATCTGCACTACGACGGGACCGTGCACGCGCAGGTCGAGGCGCTCGCCGCTGCGATGGACATGCGCGACCAGCGCACGGCGCGCCATTCCGAGGACGTGGTCGAGCTCGCGCGCGCCGTGGGCGAGCTGCTCGCGCTCGGACCCGCGTCGCTGCTGGAGCTCGAGTTCGCGGCGCGCCTGCACGACGTCGGCAAGATCCAGGTGCCCGACGCCGTGCTCAACAAGCCGGGCCCCCTCGAGCCGCACGAGAACGAGGTGATCCGCTGCCATGCCACGTGGGGCTCGGAGACGCTGTCGCGCATCCCGGGCCTCGAGGCGGTCGCCACGATCGTCCGCTTCCACCACGAGCGCTGGGACGGCGCCGGCTACCCGGACGGGCTGATCGGCGCGCGGATCCCCCTCGGCAGCCGCATCATCTCCGTCTGCGACGCCTACGGGGCGATGACCTGCGACCGCCCGTATCGCAACGCCCTGGACCCCGGCGACGCGCTCGCGGAGATCCGGGCCGGTGCGGGCTCGCAGTTCGACCCGGCCGTCGTTCGCGCGCTCGTCGCGGCCCTCGGCGCGGCCGTTTAGCGACCGCCCGCCCTGCTACGGTCCGCTGCAGTGGCGGATCTGAGCCCCGACTACTTCACCAAGCACGTCGCCGACGTCGATCCCGAGATCGCCCAGGTGCTCGAGGACGAGCTCAACCGCCAGGAGACGACGCTCGAGATGATCGCGTCGGAGAACTTCGTGCCCCAGGCCGTGCTCGACGCGCAGGGGTCGGTTCTCACCAACAAGTACGCCGAGGGCTACCCCGGGCGCCGCTACTACGGCGGCTGCGAGTTCGTCGACGTCGCGGAGCAGCTCGCCATCGATCGCGCCAAGGAGCTCTTCGGTGCCGAGCACGCAAATGTGCAGCCACACGCGGGCGCGCAGGCCAACAACGCCGTGTACCACGCGCTGCTCCAGCCGGGCGATCGCATCCTCGGGATGAAGCTCGACCACGGCGGACACCTCTCGCACGGGATGAAGATCAACGTGTCGGGTCGGCTCTACGACGTCGCCGCGTACGGCGTGCGCGAGTCCGACTCGCGGCTCGACATGGACGACGTGGCCGAGGCTGCGAAGAAGCACGAGCCCAAGCTGATCGTGGCCGGCTGGTCCGCCTACCCGCGCCAGCTCGACTTCGCCGCGTTCCGCGAGATCGCCGACTCGGTCGGCGCCTACCTGTTCGTGGACATGGCGCACTTCGCCGGGCTCGTCGCCGCCGGCGAGCACCCGAGCCCGATCCCGTACGCCGACGTCGTCTCGACGACGATCCACAAGACGCTCGGCGGTCCGCGCAGCGGCATGATCCTCTGCCGCGCCGACCTCCAGAAGAAGATCGACTCGGCGGTGTTCCCGGGCCAGCAGGGCGGCCCGCTCATGCACGTGATCGCCGCGAAGGCGGTCGCGCTGAAGATCGCGCAGTCGGAGCTCTTCCGCGAGCGCCAGCGGCGCACGCGTGAGGGCGCCGAGCTGCTCGCGACCGAGCTGCTGTCGGCCGGCGTCAACGTCCTCACGGGCGGCACCGATGTGCACCTCGTGCTGGTCGACCTGCGCGATTCGGAGCTCGACGGTCAGCAGGCCGAGGATCGCCTGCACGACATCGGCATCACCGTGAACCGCAACGCCGTGCCGTTCGACCCGCGTCCGCCGGCGGTCTCGTCCGGCCTGCGGATAGGCACGCCCGCGCTCGCCACGCGCGGGTTCGGCGCCGACGAGTTCACCGAGATCGGCCGCGTCATCGCCGAGGCGCTCACGGGCGACTGGAGCGACGCGCTGCGCAGCGACCTGAGCGAGCGCACCCGCGCGCTCGCCGAGCGCCACCCGCTCTACCCGCAGCTCACCGCGCACGCCGCCGCGGTCTAGCTAGCCGCGCCGGTCCTCCAGGGTCAGGAGCTTCTCCGGCATCGTCTGGAGCGTCGTGTGGTGGATGTCGTAGCGGTCGTGCAGCACGGCCTCGACGCGTTCGCGCACCTCCTCCACGTCGGCGTCGTGCGCCGTACGCAGGTGCGCGGCCAGGGCGGGGAAGCCGGACGTCACCGTCCACACGTGCAGGTCGTGCACCTCGCGCACGCCGGGCACCGCCGCCATCGCCTGACCGATCTCCTCCACGTCGAGCCCCGCGGGCGCCGCCTCCATCAGCACGTCGAACGCCTCGCGCACGAGTCCCGCCGACCCGGCCAGGATCAGCAGGCCGATCAGGAGGCCCGCGATCGGGTCCGCGTACTCCCAGCCCGTGGCCAGCACGATCACGCCTGACACCACCACGCCGATCGAGCCGAGCGCGTCGGCGGCGGAGTGGCGCAGAACCGCCTCGAGGTTCAGGTCCTCCCTGTCGCCGGCCGCGAGCGCGGCCGTTGCCGCCACGTTGCCCGCGAGCCCGATGACGCCGACGACGATCACGCCGCCGCCCTTCACGTCGGGTGCCCCGGACAGCCGCCCGATCGCCTCCACGAACACCAGCACGGCCACGGCCGCCAGCAGCAGCCCGTTCACGAACGCCGCCAGGATCTCGGTCCGCTGGAAGCCGAACGTCCGCCGGCCGCGAGCCGGCCGCGCCGCGAGCGCGGCGGCCAGCAGGCCGAGCCCGATCGCGGCGACGTCGGAGAGCACGTGGCCGGCGTCGGCCAGCAGCGCGACGGAGCCGAACAGCAGCGCACCGGCAACGCCGACGGCGACCAGCACGAGGTTGATCGCCAGCGCGACCGCCATCCGGCGGCGGTTGCCCGCGCGCCCCGCGGCGTGGCTGTGCCCGTGGTGGTGGTGATGCACGGCCGGCGCGGCGCTCAGTCGCGGTCGCGGCGCGCGGCGTCGACGTCCACGGCCTCGAACTCGCCCGTCTCGAGCTCGCGCACGACCTGTGCGTCGAGCTCCGCGTCGCCCGGCGGCGGCTCGCCGGTGGCGAGGCTGGCGCGGCGCATCTGGAACTGCCGGAAGCGGCGGAGCTTGAGGATCTCGAGGACGAAGACGAGGTAGAAGCTGGCCGCGAGCGCGCCGAGGCCGAACACCGCCAGCACCGCGCTCCAGCCGAGGTTGAAGTGGCCGTGATTGTCGGAGTACGGCACGAAGCGCAGCGCCAGCGCGAGCAGCGCGAGCGTGAGCGTCCAGCCGTAGAGGTAGAGCGTCGTGCGCCGCGGCGAGAAGCCGATGTTCGCGAAGCGGTGGTGGAAGTGCCACATGTCGGCCTTGTGGATCGGCTTGCCGTACTTGATCCGCTTGGCGATCACGAAGCTCGAGTCGAGGATCGGCACGGCCAGGATCACGAGCGGGAAGGCGAGGGCGATGACCGCGTTGGTCTTGAGCGCGCCCTGGACCACGATCGTGCCCAGCAGGTAGCCGAGCAGGTTCGACCCCGAGTCGCCGAGGAAGATCGAAGCCGGGGCGAAGCCGTGGCGCAGGTAGCCGATGCACGCGCCGGCGGTGGCCATCGCGAGCACGCCGGCCGCGTTGCGGTCGAGCGACAGCGCGATCACGGCGAACGTGAGCGCCGCGATCGTGCACACGCCTGCCGCGAGCCCGTCGACGCCGTCGAGGAAGTTGATCGCGTTCATCAGCGCGACGATCCCGATCACCGTGACCACGTAGGCGACCGGCTGGCTCAGGTCGATCCGCCCGACGAACGGGATCGTCGCGTTCGAGATGTTCACGCCCGCCGCCACCGGGATCACGGCGGCGAGTATCTGCCCGGCCAGCTTGAAGTCCGCCGACAGCTCGAGGATGTCGTCGGCGGCGCCCACGAGCGCGATCACGGCGGCGCCGATCAGGATCGCCGTCGTCTGCTTGTCGTGCGGGAGGAAGACGAGCCCCGCAGCCACCACGGTCACCAGGATCGCGAGGCCGCCGAGCCGCGGCGTCGGGAACTGGTGCAGGCCGCGCTCGCGCGGCGTGTCGATCGCGCCGATGCGCCAGGCAAGCGCGCCCGCGACTGGCGTTGCCAGCAGGCTTACGACGGCTGCGAGTCCTAGCGCGAGAAAGCCGTCGGTCAGGTCGGGCGCTGCGGTTGCGAGAGTCCCCATGGCCGGTGGCGCGTTTCCACGCTAGCAGGGGAATTCGACGCGTCCGCGCTGCGGCCTGCGCCCTCGTACCAGAGCGAGAACGAGATCAGGCCCCAGAGCTGACGGCTGAGGTCCTCGCGGCGCGATACGTGGGTGTCGAGCACGCGCTGCACCGCCGCCGGATCGAACACCCCCTGAGCGCGCACGCGCTCCGGCGCCAGCGCCTCGCGCGCGAACGGCAGCAGCTCGCCGCGCAGCCACGCCGCGGCGGGGATCGAGAAGCCGCGCTTGCGCCCGTGCACGATCTGGCGCGGGACGAGCGGCGCGACCGCCTTGCGCAGCAGCCGCTTCTTCGCGAAGCCGCGCACCTTCATGCGAGTGGGCAGCGCGTGCGCCAGCTCGGCCACGACCGGGTCCATGAACGGCACGCGCGCCTCGAGCGAGTGGGCCATGCTCGCGCGGTCGGTCTTCGTCAGGAGGTCGTCTACGAGGTAGATCCCGGTGTCGACGTCCTGGAGGCGGGCCAGCGGCTCGGCGCCGGCGGTCTCCGCGTAGCGCTCGCGGAGGAGGTCGAGCGGGTCGCGCACACCGCTCCGGCTCCCGCCCAGCAGCTCCGCCCGCGCGTCCGGGGAGAAGATCTCCTTCCACGCGTGATGGCGCTCGAGCGGCGGCAGCGCGGCCCCGCGCGCGAAGCGCTTGGCCTTGTACTCGAGCGGCACCCGCCGCGAGGAGCTGGGCAGCAGCTCCACGAGCGGCCGTGCCGCGGCGGCCGCGCGCCCGACGCGCGGGGCGATCAGGTCGGCGACGTAGGTGAAATACCCGCCGAAGAGCTCGTCGCCGCCCTCGCCCGAGAGCGCGACCTTCACGTGCTCCGACGCCAGCCGCGACACCAGCCAGGTCGGCAGCGCCGACGAGTCCGCGAACGGCTCGTCGAACGCGCGCGCCACCTCCGGGAGCAGCTCCGCGGCATCGGGCCGCAGCACGAGCTCGTGGTGGTCGGTGCCGTAGCGCTCGGCCACGAGGCGCGCCAGGTCGAGCTCGTCGAACGAGCGTTCCTCGAAGCCGATCGAGAACGTGCTGACCGGGCCGGAGCTCTCGCTCGCCGCCAGCGCGGCCAGCGCCGAGGAGTCGATGCCGCCCGACAGCAGCACGCCCACCGGCACGTCCGCCACGAGATGGGCGCGCACCGAGTCGCGCAACCGCTCGCGCAGCTCCTCCGCCAGGTCGGCCTCGCTCTCGCGCCGCAGGGCGCCGGCGTCAACCGGCGCGGGACGCGCGTAGCGCTCGACGCGGATCCCGGCGTGCGCCTCCCAGATCAGCTTGTGGCCCGGCTGGAGCTTGCGCGCGTTGCGGTAGACGGTGAGGGGAGAGGGGATCGAGTTGAACGCGAGGTAGGCCTCGATCGCGTCGAAGTCGATCTCGCCGCGGAAGCCCCGCATCTGCTCGAGCGCGCGCAGCTCGGACGCGAACCCGAGCCGGCCCCCCGCCTCGGCCCAGTAGAGCGGCTTGATCCCGAACGGGTCGCGCGCGACCAGGACGCGCTGGCGCCGCGCGTCCCAGAGAGCGAGGGCGAACATGCCGCGCAGCTCGTCCAGGAACGCGTCGCCGCGGTCCTCGTACAGGTGCACGATCACCTCGGTGTCGCTGTGGGTGGAGAACGTGTGCCCGGCGGCGAGCAGGCGCTCGCGCAGCTCGCGGTAGTTGTAGATCTCGCCGTTCAGCACCACCTGCACGGTGCCCTCCTCGTTGGCGATCGGCTGGCCGCCGCCGGGCAGGTCGATGATCGACAGCCGCCGCATCGCGAAGCCGACGGGGGGATGCAGCATCACGCCGGCGCTGTCGGGGCCGCGGTGGACGAGCGTCGCGTTCATGCGCTCGAGCGCCGCGCGGTCGGGGCTCGACGCGCCGTCGAGCGAGACGATGCCGCAGATGCCGCACACGTCAGTCGGCTCGCGTGGAGGAGAGCGAGCTGCGCAGCGTGCGCCAGACGGTCTCGATCAGCACACGGAAGTACAGGTGCACCGAGCGGTCGGCGATGAACTCGAGGTCGTGCGCGAGCTTCTCCGCCCACGAATGCTCGCGGGTCAGGCGCATCTGCGCGAAGCCGGTCATCCCCGGCCGCACGACCAGCCGCTGCCAGTACTGCGGGATCTGCTCGCAGAGCTCCTCGAAGAACGCCGGACGGATCGGCCGCGGGCCGACCATGCTCATGTCGCCGGCCACGACGTTGATGAGCTGCGGCAGCTCGTCGAGGTGCGTCGCGCGCAGCACCCTGCCGACGCCGGTGATCTCCGCTTCCGTCAGCTTCGTGAGCTCGTTGCCGAGGTAGGGGCCGAGGCGCGTCTCGGCGTCCGGCGTGAGCGTGCGGAACTTGTACATCGTGAAGACCCTGCCGGCCTTGCCGACGCGGCGGCCGCGGTAGAGCACCGGCTTGCCGGACGTGGCGCGCACGACGGCCGCCACGCTGCCGATCACGGGGGAGAGCACGAGCAGCGCGGCGCCGCCCATCCCCAGGTCGAGCGCGCGCAGAGCGACGTCGACGTTGCGCGGCTCGAACTGCTCGCCGGCCATCCGCGAGTAGCGCGCGGCGAGCGATTCCTCGCTGGGCTCGTCGGCCGCGCGGAGCAGGGGCTCGTCCCGGCTCGCCGCCTGCGGCGGCCGAGGATCCCAGCGCCGGCGAGCGGCCCGCGCGGCGCCGGCCATGCCACCGGCCCGGTCGCCCATCGCGTTCACCCTAGCGTTCCGAGGAACAGCTCGGTGAGCAGCTCCGGGTCGCGCCGCTCGAGCCGCTCGCCGCTCCCGCGCTTGCGCAACTCGATCGCGCGCGGGTCCGTCAGCGGCCGCAGCCGGCCCTCGCGGATCAGCGCCTCGTCGACGCCGCCGAGGCGGCCGCCGTAGGTCGTGTACACCGGCGTGCCGAGGGCGACGGCTTCGCGGTTCATCGTCCCGCCGGCCGAGATCACGAGATCCGCGAGCGCGATCAGCGACTGCGCGTCCACCGCGCCGTCCGGCACGATCAGCGACGGCAGGTCGAGGCTCCGGACGTACGCGCGCTGCTCGTCGGTGCGCGGCACCACGACCGCGTGCACGTCCTCGTGGCGCCCAAGGTAGTTCAGCACCTGCGGGAACAGCGGGTTCGACTTGCGGTGGTAGAGCGAGACGTCGGGAGGTGGGCGGAAGATCACGACGATCCGCGAGCGGTCCACACCCAGCGCGTCGAGCACGCCCTCGTCCGGCTCGAAGTCCGCGAGGTAGTACTCCTCCTTGAGCCCGGGGTACTGGACCAGCTTGCCGGGGCCGACGCCGTAGCGAGCGAGCCGCTCCGGCGGGATGCGGTCGGGCGTGAGGACGCGTCGCGCGAGCCGGCAGCCGACGTTGTGCTGCTGCACGGCGAACTCGTAGTCGAAGGTGTTGGCGGCCGGGACGCGCAGCATCGCCGCGGCCAGCGCGAGGTCGTTCGAGCCGTGCCCGATCGCGAGGTCGAAGTGGCGCTTGGCCCCGAACGAGCGCATCCAGTTGGTCCGCGACGCCAGCGACGCCACCTTGCGCGCGCGGCCGGCGCCGCCGTGGCGCCCGAAGCCGGTGTGGTCGATGCCGTGGAGCTTGAGCAGCTCAAGCGTCTGCGAGTAGTCGCGCGCGGTGACGGAGACTTCGTGCCCAGCCGCCGTCAGGCGCTCGATGACGGGCCTGAAGACCAGCACGTGGGCCGGCGCGGTCATGTCGATCCAGATCCTCATGCGCGCTGTCCCGCGGGCGTCCGGGCAGCAGGCACTATAAGGACGGGACCGGCCTGCAACGCTGCATCGGCGGCAGTCGGCATGGGTACTCTCGGTGTTGATGGCCTCCTCCGAGCGCAAGACGCGCACGGCGGGGCTCGACGGCCTGCGCGCCATCGCGGCTCTGTCGGTGCTGTGCCTGCACGTCTGGCTGTACGGGCAGCCCGACCCCGACAGCCCCACGCGTTCCGGGCTGCTCGACCGCGCCGTGTTCGAGCTCCGGCTCGGGCTCGTCTTCTTCTTCGTGCTGTCGGGCTACCTGCTCTACCGCGCGTTCGCCGGGGCCGCGTTGCGGCGGTCGGCCGTGGACGTCCGGCGCTATGCGCGGCGCCGTGTGGCACGGATCGTGCCGGCGTACTACCTCGCGCTGGCCGGAACGATCGCGCTGATCTGGGGCCTGCGCGGTTCGCCCGGCGTCCGGCTGCCTGACGCCGCCCAGCTTCCGCTGTTTCTCGTCTTCGGGCAGAACTACTCGAGCGAGACGTTCTTCACGCTCAACCCGGTCACCTGGACGCTGTGCCTCGAGGCCGCGTTCTACGTCGCGCTGCCGCTGATCGGGCTGGCGGCCTACCGGTTCGCGCGCGGGCGCGCGCGAGCGCAGGCGGCGTTCCTGGGGGCGATCGTCCTCCTCGGCCTCGGCTACCTCGCGCTCCGCTACGAGCTCGGCTGGAGTGCGATGGCGGGCAAGGCGCTGCCTGCCTACCTCCCGGTGTTCGCGGCCGGGATGTTCGTCGCGCTGTGGGCGGAGCGGCGGCGGCTGCGCGAGGCGCCTCCGCTGTCGGCGGCCGCGACCGCGGCGCTCGTGGTGGGCGGCTTCGGTCTCGCGATCGCCGACGGCGTCTGGCACGCCGTCGCGCGCACGCCCGCGGGCGACCCGCTGATCTCGATCCTCGGCGACATTCCGGCGGCCGCCGGATTCGCCGCCGTCGTGGCCGCCGCCGTGCTCGGGCGCGGACCGGCCATCGCGTGGATGAGCTTCCGCCCGCTGGCCTGGGTCGGCCTCGTGTCCTACGGCGTCTACCTCTGGCACGTCCCGCTGCTGCTCTTCGCGCGCGGCCACGGTTTCCTGCCGTCGAGCTTCGTGCCCGCCCTTCTCACGACGTTGCCGGTTGTCTTGCTGGTCAGTGCGGGTAGTTGGTACCTGGTGGAACGGCCCCTGATCGCACGCGCGAATCGCCCGAGCGCACGGCGCGCCAAGCGGCGCGGGTCCGCGCGGCTCGAGGCGCACGCCGCGCCATGAGCACGCCGCCGCTGCCGCCGGTGAAGCCGCGCTACCGCGGCGTGCTGCATCAGTACTCGTTCTTCGTCTCGCTGGTGCTGGGCGCCGCGATCGTGATCCTCGCGCCCGACGGCAGGGCGCGCCTCGCCGCCGCGATCTACGCGTTCGCGGTCTCCGGCCTGCTCGGCACGAGCGCGCTCTACCACCGCGTCACCTGGCCGCCGCGCGCCCGCATGTGGATGCGCCGCCTCGACCACTCGATGATCTTCGTGCTGATCGCGGGGACCTACACGCCGTTCTCGCTGCTTGTGCTCCACGGCGACCTCGCGCACGCGATCCTGATCGTGGTCTGGGCCGGCGCATTCGGCGGCATCGTCCTGAACCTCGTCTGGACCACGGCGCCCAAGTGGCTGACCGCCTCGGTCTACATCGCACTCGGATGGGTGGCGGTGGCCGCGATGCCGTCGCTCGCGCGTGAGCTGGGCGCCGTGGGCGTCGGGCTCGTGATGCTCGGCGGCCTCATGTACACCGCCGGGGCGATCATCTACGCGATGGGCCGGCCGAACCCCGCACCGGCCACGTTCGGCTACCACGAGATCTTCCACGCCCTGGTGGTGGCGGCCGCGGCCGCGCACTTCGCCGTCGTGGCGTTCTACGCGCTTCCGCGCGGCTGATCCCTCAGAACAGCGACGGCTGGCTCACCTCCCGCTTCGGCTTGGACGGCACCGGCTCGGGCGCGTCGAGGCTCACGCGATCGCGCAGGTAGCGCCGCCGCGCGGTCGTCGTGGTCCCCACGAGCGCGCCCAGCCGCTCGCTCTCGGACTTCGGCAGGTACGCCCCGCGCGCGTAGAGCTGCTCGTAGCGCGGCACGAGGTCCGGCCGCTGCGATCGCAGCCAGTCGAAGAACACGTCGCGGACCTCGCCGCGCAGGTGCAGCCCGATCCCGCCGATGTGCACGGCGCCCGCCTCGGCCGCCAGCCGCAGGATCTCCTCGACCTGCTCGGGAGCGTCGTTGATCCCGGGCATCAGCGGCGCCACGAGTATCCCCGTCGGGATGCCGGCCCGGTTCAGCTCGGCGACGGCCTCCATGCGCGCACGCGGGTTCGGCGTGTGCGGCTCCGTGGCGCGCCACGTCTTCTCGTCGATCGTCGGGATCGAGAGGTTCGCGGTGATAGGCGCGACCTCCGCGACCTCCTTCATCAGCGCCAGGTCGCGCAGCAGGAGCGGCGACTTCGTCAGCACCGAGCACGGGTTGCGGAAGTCGCGGAACGCCTCCCAGATGCCGGGCATGAGCTTGTAGCGGCCCTCGACCCACTGGTACGGGTCCGTGTTCGTCCCGAGCGCGACGTGCTCGCGCTTCCACGACGGCTTCGAGAGCTCGTGCCTCAGCAGCTCGGGGACGTTGACCTTGACCACGATCTCCTTCTCGAAGTCACGCCCGGCGTTCATGTCGAGGTAGGTGTGGGTGGGGCGGGCGAAGCAGTTGTGGCTGACGACGCCGTTGGCGATGAAGTCGCCGGTGCCGGTGGTGATGTCGAACATCGGCAGGTCCGTACCGACCGGCTCGACCGCTGCGACGGCCAAGCGCGCGGGCGACGCAACCGGCATGCCGAGCAGCCGTTCGCGGACGGCTTCGTGCTCGAGCACGAGCGCGCCGCAATTACGGAGGGGGGCACCGAGCGACGCCATCGCCGGCGCGCCGACCCCGACCATCACGTCACCCGCCTGAAGGCTCGAGCGAAGCCCGCGTCCGCCCACGAACTTCCAGCCCTCGCGGCTTAAGAAGCGATGGTCCTGGCTTGCCACCAGTTCGGTGCCGTCGCTCAGGACAACGCGAAAGGCGGGCTTGTGCGTGGACCAATGCGCCAGCACCTCGGTTTCCACGTAGCGCCGTTCGTTGCCATAGCCCTCGGTGCCGAAGATGCGGTCGCCAACCTGGAGGTCTTCGATCGGCGTGGCGCGTCCGTCTGTGGCGAGCACCGGAGTGCCCGCACTGACACAGTAAGTGCAGGCATGACTGCAACCCCTGTACGGGTTGATCGTCCAGCGGAAAGGCATCCGCGACGCCCTCGGCACCTGGTTGAGCGCCGACTTCGCCCGCACCTCGTAGAAGCGCGTGTCCAGCGCCTCCGGCGCGTCGAAGTGGCGGACGACCGCCGGGTCGCGGTAGCCCGGGAGGGTCGTGCCCTCCTCCGCGTCGATCTTCAGCTCATCCCATCGCACGAACGTATGTTCGCATATCAGCCAGACTGCTCGCCGAAGGCCGTCACCACCAGCTTGCGCGGCCCGCCCGAGTCGCGGTGCTCGCAGAGGTAGATCCCCTGCCACGTCCCGACAGCGAAGGAGCCGTCGCGGACCGGCAGGGTGAGCGACGGCCCGAGCAGCGAGGCCTTCACGTGCGCGGGCATGTCGTCGGGCCCCTCGAGCGTGTGCGTCCAGGCGGCGAAGTCCTCCGGCACGGCATCGTCGAACCACGACTCGAAGTCGCGCCGCACGTCCGGCGATGCGTTCTCGTTCAACGTCAGCGAGGCAGAGGTGTGCTTGATGAAGATGTGCGCGAGCCCGACGCGCACGCGCGACAACTCGGGCACCGCCTGCTCGACCTCGCGCGTGACGAGATGGAACCCGCGCGGGCGCGGCTCGAGGCGTACCTCCTGCTGGATCCAGATCAAGCGTGCTCCTTCCGCACCGTCACGGCCACCGAGCCGATCACGACGGCAGCGCCGAGCAGGGTCGTGACCGAGACGTGCTCGTCGAGGATCAGCCAGCCGAGGAAGATCGCGATCGTCGGGTTCACGTACGCGTAGGTGGCCACGCGCGAGATCGGCGCGTTCTGGAGCAGCCAGACGTACGCCGTGTAGGCCACGAGCGACCCGATCAGCACGAGGTAGGCGAACGCGAGGAACGAGTCGAGCGAGACGTCGCCGAACCGGAAGTCAGACACGTCGCCGGACACGACGGCTGACACCGCCAGCACGCAGCCGCCGCAGAACATCTGAATCGACGTCGACAGCAGCCCGTTCGACGGGAGCGTCAGCCGCGGGGAGAGGAACGACCCGAGCGCCCACGAGAACGACGCGAGCAGGACGAGCGCGAAGCCGAGCGTGCGGTTGCTGCCGCCACCTCCGCCCGGGGCCAGCAGCAGCCCGACGCCGACGAAGCCCGTCATGACCGAGACGAGCGTCGCGACGGAGATGCGATCGCCGGTCACGCGGCGCATCAGCACCACCCACAGCGGCACGGCGGCGATCACGAGCGCGGCGAAGCCCGAGTCGATGTGGCGCTCCGCCACGTTCACGATCCCGTTGCCGCCCGCGGCGAGCAGCGTGCCGACGAGAGCGCACGACCAGAACTGCCGGCGTGTGACCCACGCGGGTGCGCCACGCAGCCGCGCGATCGGGTACAGCAGCGCGCCCGCGAGCATGAAGCGCGCGCCGCCCATGAGGAACGGCGGGATCGTCTCGACCGCGATACGGATGTTGAGGTAGGTCGATCCCCAGACGACGTAGACGATCCCGAGCGCGAACCACGTGATCGCGGGAGAGGCGGTGCGCGTCGCCGTGGTCGTGGTCGTGGTCACCCGCGGTAGTAAACGACGAAGGGCCGCGCCCCGTGAGGCGCGGCCCTCCGATCAACCGGCGGTCGACTGCGCGATCAGCAGTGAACGGCGATCTGGAACGAGTCGTCCACCAGCGCGCCGGGCGTGGTGGCGTTCGGGTCGCGCACGGTCACGCGAACCTGCTTGTTCTGGCTCGCCACCGGCACGGCTGACACCGTCCGGGACGTGCTGCCGTTCGCCGGCGTCACCTGGTAGCTGCAGGTGTTCACGTCGTCGTCGAACGTCACGGCGTAGTCGCCGGGAGCGGTGCGCGCGACGCTGGCGATGCCCTTGTCGCGCACGATCGTCGGAGCCGGGTTCGTGGTGCCGTCGATCAGGCCCCAGCGCTCGAGGTTGAAGTCCGTCGAGTCCTTCCCGTCGAGCTGATCCGCGTTGAAGTACGTGACCTTGCCGGTCGCGTTCTTGTCGAGGATGAACGGCGTGGCGGTGCCGCTGCCGCTCGTCTGGAGGCGGAAGCCCTGGAGACCACGCGTACGGAACGCGGCCGCGTAGCCGGTGCCCTTGTTGACCATGTTGAGGCACGGCTCGTGCTGGTGGCCGGGCGTGCTCGCGTTCGACGTGCAGGCGGTCGCCATCGCGCCGCCGTCGCCGTTGGCGGTGTTGCGGGCGAGGACGGTGTAGCGGCTGTCGCTCGCCTCGAAGCGGCCCGTGCTGGCGGCCACGGCGAACGGCGCGGCGATCACGGCCATCACGATCGCGGCGAGCACGGCATAGCGGCCCGGGCGCGACCCCCGGCCGAAGCGCGGCATCAGGCGCCGCCGCGCGCGCTTGGGCGCGGGCTCCTCGTATCGCGCGCTCCAGGCGTCGCTCCAACTTTTCTCTGACATGCGAATTCTCCTCTCGGTAAGGCCGCCCTGTGCGGGCGCTTTCCCGAAGGCTGGGAACACGCTCACGAGGTCCGCCGGACCCCCGTGATCCGTTTGGCTGTCGGCCCGCGTACCGGTCGGTTTGGGCGTGCGCAACCTGGGCAGGCCTAAGGGTTTGGGCGCCGCGCCGCTCAATACGCTCAAAGCGCCGTGGCCACCCGACAGCTAGAGAGACAGGAGAAGCGCACGCTCGCAGCGCTCGGGCTGCCGACGTTCGTCCTCGCGCTGTCGATCACCGTCGTCTCGACGTACCTGCCGGTCGTGGCGCGCGAGTTCACCTCGTCGAGCACGGTCATCGGGCTGCTGATCGGCGGCGAGGGCGTCATGGCGCTGTTCCTGCCGGTGCTCGTGGGCGTGTGGTCCGACGGGCTGCGCACGCACCTGCTCGGCGGCCGGCTGCCGTTCCTGCTCGGCGCGATGCCGTTCGTCGCCCTCTCGCTCGTGGCGATGGGCTTCGTGAACTCGATGCTCGGCCTGGCGGGCGTGGTCGCCGTGTTCTTCGCGGCGTATTTCGTGGCGTACGAGCCGTACCGCGCGCTCTACCCCGATCTGCTCGACGACGAGATCGCCGCCCGCGGTCAGGCGACGCAGGCGATCTGGCGCGGCGCCGGCACCGCGCTCGCGCTGGCCGGCGGCGGCGTCCTGCTGTCGGCGGCTCGGATCCTGCCGTTCGCGGTGGCCGCCGCGCTGTGCCTCGGCGGAAGCGCGCTGTTCCTGTGGTTCGCGCTCCAGCGAGGCGTGAGCGAGCGCGCGCCGCAGAACCGTGCTCTGCGCGAGGTCCTGCGCGGGCTGTTCGCGCTGTTGCGCGAGCGCCGCCAGGTCCGCGCGCTGCTCGTGGCGAACGCGCTGTGGGAGCTCTCGCTCGCGGCGCTCAAGACGTTCGTGGTCCTCTACGTCACGCGCGGGCTCGGTTACAGCGTGAGCGGCGCGTCGCTGATCATCGGCGGCGTGGCGCTGATCATCCTGATCGCGGCCGCGGTGAGCGGGCGGCTCGGCGACCGCTACGGCAAGCGCCGGGTGATGCGCGTGGCGCTCGTCGTCTACGCGGTCGGGCTCCTGGTCCCGTTCGTGACAACGACCCCGGCGCTGATCGTCCCGGCGCTGCCGCTGATCGCGTTCGGTGGCGGCGTCGTGATGTCGCTGCCGTACGCACTGCTGATCCCGATGATGCCGCCGGAGGGCCATGGCGCGCTCACCGGGCTCTACAGCATGAGCCGCGGCGTCGGCGTGATCCTCGGCCCGATCCTCGGCGGTGTCGCGATCGACGCCCTGAAGGGCCAGCTCTCCTCGACGCAGGGCTACAGCGCCATGTGGCTCGTCTGCGCGGCGTCCATCGCGCTGAGCATCCCGCTGCTGCGGCTGACGCGCGATCCCGCCTAGGGACGTCCTCCGGCACCGATGCACTGCCGACCGACGTCTAGTTCAACGACGGGCGAACGTCACGCACGTGCCGAGGGCGGCGGCGTGCGTGACATTGACCACCTCATACGGCGGTGAGGGTGACGCACGTCCGGATGACGGGCACGTGAGTGACGGGCGACGTTTCTGCTTCTCGTCCGAAGGGCAAGCCGAGTTTCGGCCGCCGTGCTGAGTAACTGTTGCTCTACAACAGAAAGTCAGCACGCTACCCACGTTCGCGCCCCGTCCGCTTCCCATGTCAGTGAGAGCCTGAGCTCGTCGGGCGCGGTGGTGTCCGGGTCCCGCCTACGGCCGCCGCGCGCGCCCGAGTATGTGCGGCAGCTTGGGCTCGGGCGGGCCGGGGCTGAAGCCGAAGCGGCGGCACTGCTCGATCTCGAAGCCGGCGGCCTCGATCGCCTCGGCCGTGTTCCGCGTCGGGTGGCAGCCGCCCGCCACGCGCGGCCAGAAGGTGCGGTCGGCGAAGATCGCGAGCGCTCTGCCCGGCTGCCTGTCGGGCATGACGTGCTCGTAGAAGTGCAGGTTGCCGCCGGGGCGGATCACGCGCTTGAGCTCGGCGAGCGCGGCCGCCTGGTCGGGCACCGAGCAGAGGACGAGGGAGGCCACGGCGGCGTCGAACTCGCCGTCCGCGCCCGGCAGGCTGTCGGCCACGCCCTCGACCACGGTGACCGGCACGGGCGCCTTTGACGCCGCCTGCTCGGCGGCGGCGCGCAGCGTCGGCTCCGGCTCCACGGCCACGACCTCGGTCACCTCGCGCGGGTAGTGCGCGAAGTTCAGCCCGTTGCCCGCGCCAAGCTCGAGCACGCGCCCGGTGAGCCCCGCGAGCAGGTCGTCGCGATGCGCACCCACGCCCCTGCGCTCGGCCTGCGGGCTCGCCTTGATCCAGATGCGGGCGAAGAGGGGGTGCGGTTTGAAGGCGCTGTCGCTCATCGGCCCGACCCTAGGTGATCCAACGCGCACGCGCGCGCGACCCCCACGGCACCTAAGAAATGGAGCTTCCGCCCCGCAACGTTCGCGCCCATTCGGGCAGGCCGTCGCGGAAGCGAACATTTCGTCTGGGGTCAACTGTCACAAAGTTGTTACAAAGTCCTTAGGGCCCTATAGTTCCCGCTCCCTTCGGACGGCCCGCCGCCGCGGCTCAGCCGCTTCAATGCCGACCGAGGGCTCATCCCCCTAATGACCTACGAACGGAACTTCGATGAGTGCTGCCGCTTCGCCGCTCGCATATGCGTCGTTCCCGCCTGCCGTCGTTCGGGTACTCGTCAAGTCCGGGGTGGGAGCGAGCGTTGTCCGCACACGCGCTAGGCAGCACTGACATGGCGGCGTCGCCGGACACGCCCACGCCCACGTCGGTCCGCGTCCTCAAGAACGTGGACGTGATCGCGCTGGCCGTGGCTCTGCTGCTGTTCCTGGTCGCGGGCTTCCCGCTGGCCGGCTGGCTCACCGGCGCGGGCGCGTGGGCGGTGCAGCGCGGCATCAACGAGCTCGCGGTCCGCAAGGCCACGACCGCCGAGGACGTGCGCGCGCGCGTCGGCTACCTCGCCGGCAGCATGATCCTGCGCGGCTGGGTGGTGGCCGGAATCATCGTGGCGGTGGGCATCGGGGACTCCGACGCCGGCCTGGCCGCGGCGGTTCTCTTCCTCGCGGTCTTCACGCTCCAGCTCACCATGACGATGGCGATGCGCCCGTTCGAGATGGCGCCCCCGTCGCGGCCGAAGGCGAAGCCGTGACCTGGCTGAAGAACCTCTCGAAGGGGAAGCGGGCCGCGCTCGGGATCGGCCTGCTGATCGGGCTGACGATCATCATCTACGCCGCGTTCGGCTCGGCCGGCAGGAACAACGAGTACCAGCCGCAGAACGAGTTCCAGCTCGACCCGTGGATCAAGATCAAGATCGGCGGCCTCGACCTCTCGATCAACAAGGCGGTCCTTTACCTCTTCATCACGGCCGTCCTCACCACCGCCGTGATGATCTGGATCGCGCGCAAGATGCAGCAGCGGCCGAACCGCGTCCAGACGGCGCTCGAGGCGGTCTACGACCTCGCGAACAACAACATCACGCGCGGCAACATGCCGGCGGACTACGCGCGGAAGTGGTTCCCGTTCATCGCCGCGCTCTTCTTCTTCATCCTCTTCGCGAACCTGATCGGCTACATCCCGCTACCGACGAACTCGCAGGAGAAGACGAGCATCTTCGGGCTGAGCATCCCGTCGTTCGCCCTCTACTCCGCCACGGCGAACATCTCCGTCCCGCTCGTCCTCACGCTCGTCGTCTGGTTCAGCTACCACATCGAGGGCATCAAGGCCCAGGGCGTGCGCGGCTACTTCGCCACGTTCATCCCGGCGGGGACGCCGGGCGCGATGAAGCCGCTGCTGTTCGGCATCGAGGTGGTCTCCCACTTCGTGCGGATCATCTCGCTGTCGGTGCGACTGTTCGCGAACATGCTCGCCGGCCACCTGCTGATCCTGTTCATGGCCGGCGGCATGGTCACACTGCTCGGGCTGGCGGCGCTGGGCGTGCTCACGCTGCCGATCGCAATCGTGTTCTTCATCTTCGAGGTCGTGCTGATCGCCGGCCTCCAAGCGTTCATCTTCGCCACTCTCACTGCCATCTACCTCGGCGGCGCCGTCGAGGCCGGACACTAGGAGGAACCGTGAGCATCACGGCTACAACACTCGACGTCATCGCGCAGGGCAGCAGCAACGGGGTCAAGTCGATCGCCCTCGGCGTCGGCGCCGGCCTCGGCACCATCGGCCCGGGCATCGGCGTCGGCTACATCTTCGGCAAGGTGATCGAGTCGGTCACCCGCCAGCCCGAGATGCGCGACGAGATCACATCGATTCAGTGGCTGGGCTTCGCCCTCACCGAGGCGATCGTGTTCTACGCGTTCATCTTCGGCCTGATCGCGTTCTTCCTCTCGTAGATCGATGGGTGCCCTGAACGTCACAGCGTCGGGCGGGGGGAGCTTCCTCGTCCAGCCGGGTGTCGGAGTGATGGTCTGGACGCTGATCGCGTTCGGCATCACGATCCTGCTCCTGCGCAAGTTCGCGTTCCCGCCGATCCAGGAGGCGCTGGACAAGCGCCGGGTCGCGATCGAGGAGTCGATCGACCACGCCGAGCGCACCCGCGAGGAGGCGGACGCGCTCCTGCGCGAGTACCGCGAGCGGCTGCGCGAGGCCCGCGAGCAGGCGGACGACATCGTCGTGCGCGCGCGTAGGGCAGCGGAGAAGGTCCAGGAGGAGGCGAAGATCGACGCCAAGGCGGCGCGCGAGGAGCTCATGGAGCAGACGCGCCGCGACGTCGAGCAGGAGACCCGCCGCGCGCTCGACCAGATCCGCCGCGAGGTCGCCGACCTGACGATCCTGGCCACCGAGAAGGTCACGCGCAAGACGCTCGACGACGACGACCATCGCCGGCTGATCGAGGACGCGCTGTCGGAGTTCGACTTCTCGCAGCTCGCCGGCGACCAGAACAGGGCGGGCTCGACGAGCTGATGGAGGAGATCGCCCAGGTCTATTCGCGCTCGCTCTTCGAGGTCGCGAAGGAGCACGACGAGGTCGACGAGATCCACGAGCAGCTCGGCGAGTTCGCCGACGCGCTCGACGAGAATCGCGAGCTCCAGATGTTCTTCTTCTCCCCGTACTTCTCGTCGGAGGAGAAGCAGGACGGCATCGGGAAGGTCGTGGAGGGCGCCAACGAGCACTTCCTCAACTTCCTGAAGCTGCTCGCGGAGCGGCATCGCGTCGCGGCGCTGTTCCGCATCCGCCGCGAGTACGACGCGCTGTGGCGCCAGGAGAACAAGCTCCTCGAGGTGCGCGTGACGAGCGCGCGGCCGCTGGACGATGAGCTGGTGCAGTCGATCGGCAAGCGGATCGAGGAGCAGACCGGTCAGCGCATCAATTTGGACGCTAACGTCGATCCCGACGTCATCGGCGGGCTCGTCCTCCGCGTCGGGAACATGGTGATGGACGCCAGCGTGCGCGGGCGCCTCGAGAGACTCCGTAAGGAAGTGGCGCGAGCCGCATAGGAAGGAACTTCACGAATGCAGATCAAGCCAGACGAGATCACGAGCATCCTCAAGGAGCGCATCGAGGGCATCGACGACGGCGGCGCGGACCTGTCCGAGGTCGGCACCGTCCTCTCGGTCGCCGACGGCATCGCGCGCATCCACGGGCTCGACAACTGCATGTCGCTCGAGATGCTCGAGTTCCCGCACGACGTGACCGGGCTCGCGCTGAACCTCGAGTCCGACAACGTCGGTGCCGTGCTGTTCGGCGAGTGGGACAAGATCGAGGAGGGCGACCAGGTCAAGCGCTCCGGCCAGCTGCTCGAGATCCCGGTCGGCGAGGGCCTGCTCGGCCGCATCGTCGACCCGCTCGGGCGCCCGCTCGACGGCAAGGGCGACGTGAACACTTCCCAGACGCGCCCGGCCGAGTTCAAGGCCCCGGGCGTGGTCCAGCGCCAGCCCGTCGAGGAGCCCGTGCAGACGGGCATCAAGGCCATCGACGCGATGATCCCGATCGGCCGCGGCCAGCGCGAGCTGATCATCGGCGACCGCCAGACCGGCAAGTCGACGATCGCGATCGACACGATCATCAACAACAAGGACAAGGACCTGATCTGCGTCTACGTCGCGATCGGCCAGCGCATGTCGACGGTCGTGGGCGTGGCGGAGACGCTGCGCGAGCACGGCGCGCTCGACAACACGATCATCGTCGCCGCCCCGGCCGATGAGGCGGCGCCGATCAAGTTCATGGCGCCGTACGCCGGTTGCGCGATGGCCGAGTACTTCCTCTACAACGGCAAGGAAGCGCTCTGCGTCTACGACGACCTCACCAAGCACGCGTCCGCGTACCGCCAGATGTCGCTGCTTCTTCGCCGCCCGCCGGGCCGCGAGGCCTACCCGGGCGACGTCTTCTACCTGCACTCGCGGCTGCTCGAGCGGTCGGTCCGCCTCAACGACGATCTGGGCGGCGGCTCGCTGACGGCGCTGCCGATCATCGAGACACAGGCCAACGACGTGTCGGCCTACATCCCGACCAACGTCATCTCGATCACCGACGGCCAGATCTTCCTGGAGTCGGATCTCTTCTACTCGGGTAACCGGCCCGCTATCAACGTCGGTATCTCGGTCTCGCGAGTCGGCGGTAACGCGCAGACGAAGGCGATGAAGAAGGTGGCCGGCAAGCTCAAGCTCGACCTGTCGCAGTACCGCGACCTCGAGG
>JAICRZ010000157.1 GCA_025937135.1 Thermoleophilaceae bacterium | reverse complement strand
TCGCCCTCGCGACGTGCCTTTCCGCCGCCCCCCACGCGCTCGCCGCGCGCAACATGGAGATCGCAATCCAGGACGACGCGGTCTTCGTCAGCCAGTCGTACTACGGCCGCACGAAGGCGATCAAGCGCGCCAAGCAGCTCCACGTGACGCGGATCCGCGCGAACGTCGGCTGGTCGGGCGTGCTCGGCCACCAGGCGCGCTACCGCCACGCCCCGAAGCGCCCGCAGTGGAACTTCGGGGTGTACGACGCGTTCATCGACGAGGCGAACGCCAACGGGATCGCCGTCCAGCTGTCGCTGACCGGCCCCGCACCAGCCTTCGCGACCTCGAACCACCGGATCGGCCCGCGCGGCCCGAAGGCGCGCTACTACCGCCTCTTCGTCAAGGCGGCGGTCCAGCACTTCGCCGGCCGCGTTGACCGCTACAGCATCTGGAACGAGCCCAACTACGTCGGCTGGATCGCTCCGCTGAGCAAGGGGCCGAGGCTCTACCGGGCGCTCTACACGACCGGCTACAAGACGATCAAGCGCTACGACCCGTCGGCGCAGGTGATGTTCGGCGAGACCTCGCCCTACTGGCTGCGCCGCCGCGCGACGGCGCCGCTCGACTTCCTGCGCCGCGTGACATGCGCGAAGCGCAACTGGCGTCCGGCGCGGCACTGCCCCACCATCAGGACCGACGGCTACGCGCACCACCCGTACGACTTCGACCATTCGCCGACATACCGCTATCCGGGCGCCGACAACGTGACCCTGAGCGGGCTGCCGAAGCTCACGCGCGCCTTGACGCTCCTCGCGCGCCACCGGCTGATGCAGACGCCGCAGGGCGGCGCGCCGTACGTGTACCTGACCGAGTACGGGTTCTTCTCGTCCGGTCACCGGCGGATCTCGCGCTCGCGCCAGGCGTCGTACCTCGTCAAGGGCTTCAAGATGGCCCAGAAGAACCCGCGCGTGAAGGAGATGCTCCAGTACCTGCTCGTCGAGCCGAGCCGCGCGTACCGCTTCTTCGACACGAGCATCTCGAACCGCCGCGGCTCGCCCTACCGGGCCTTCCGCAAGCTCGCGGCGTGGGCCCGCGGCGCGGTGCGCAGCGGCAAGGCCGCCGACAAGCCGGTGCGTGCCTCGGGCGGCGGCGGGGGAGGGACGAGCGGTGGCGGCGGAAGCACGTCGTCACCGCCGAGCAGCGGCGGCGGTGGCACAACCTGCCCGGGCCTGCCGGTGCAGCCGCCGGCCGGCGTCCCCTGCCCGTAAGGCTCGCGCGCTCCGCTCGAGCCTTGCGCCTCAGGTCGCGGCCGGGTTCGGTTTGGCGATGAGGAGACGGGTCCGGCGGAAAGTGACACGGCCGCGCCGGAATCTCTTGCGTGTCACTTTTCGCCGGCGCCCGCTAGTGCCCGGCTGACGAGCGAAAAGCGAGCATGGCAAGGACGCTGGGAGCGGACAGGGCGACCGCCCGTCCGCGACCGAGGACGCAGCCAGGCGACGCTTTGCAGCCGTCAGACGGGTACTAGCCGCCGACGCGGGCGTAGACCTCGTCGAGCAGGCTGTCCTGGTCGTCGAGGTCGAAGTTCTGCGACAGGTACGCGGCGGTCTCGTCACGCGGCGTGCCGTTGAGGGCCATGTTGAGCGCGATCAGGCGGGCGCCCTCGGCGCCGCGGATCGAGCGGCCGCCGCGGCCGGATGACTCGGCCGGCGCCTCTTCGGGCACGGCCGGGGCCTCTTCCTCCTCCGCCTCGGGCTCTTCCTCCTCGGCGGCCTCGGCGATCGGCGACTCCTCGTATTCCTCTTCCTCGGCCGGAGCGTCGACCACGGTCTCCTCGACCTCGGCCACGATCTCGGGCTCGGCGTCGACCGGCCCGGCGTCCGAAGCGCCGTCGCCGTCCGCGCTGACCTGCGGCTCGGGCTCGGGCTCGGGCTCGCTGACGGCCGCCGGCGCGGTCGCGTAGGACGCACCACCACCGCCCGTGCCGCCCTCGAGGCGCGCCTCGCGGACGCCTGCGAACTCCTCCCGGATCTGGCGCAGCTCGTCGTTCAGGCCGCCGGCGCTGGTGCGCAGGTTCTCGACCAGGGCGCCCGCGGCCGAGCGCAGCTCGCCCAGTAGCCGGTCGATCTCGCCCTCCACGCTGCCGGTTCGCTCGAGCATCCGCTCGGTGGCCTGCTCGGCGTTCTGGACGCGCTGCATGGCGTCGGCGTCGGCGCGCTCGCGCGCCTGGCGCGCGTTCGTGTTCGCGTCGTCGACGATCCGGCGCGCCTCGCCCTCGGCCTGCTGCTGGATGTCGCTGGCGGAGCGCTCCGCGGCCTCGACGATCCCGCGCACCTGCTCGGCTGCGGCGGTGGCCAGCGATGCGGGGCTGCTCTTGCGCTGGCTGCGCTTGAGCTCCGCTACGGCATCCGCGAGCTCCCGAAGGTGGCGATCGACCTCATCGGGGTCGTAACCCCGGCGGGCCACGCCGAAGTCGTTGCGCTCAATGAAATGGCGGTCGAGTTCCACGAGTCGAAGGTCTCCCCTGTCCAGACAGCTGAAGGCTTGGGCCGAGACTACATTAGATCCCGAAGCCGTGAAACCTTCCCGGGGCCGGTGAAAGCCGCTTTTCCCCCGCTCAGGCGGTGGCTTCCAGCTGCTCCAATTCGCCGCGCAGCTGCTTGATCTCGTCGCGGAGCTTGGCCGCGTACTCGAAGCGAAGCTCGTCGGCGGCCACGAGCATCTCCTCCTCGAGCTCGACCAGCGTCTTGGACAGCTGCTCCGGCGACATCTGCTCCTCCGACTCGCGGCGGCGCCTGCGGCGGGCCCCGGCGCGGCCGGGCACCTTGGAGTCGATCGAGAGGAAGTCGCTCACGTCCGAGATCCCCTTCCTGATCGTCTCCGGCGTGATCCCGTGCTCCTCGTTGTAGGCGACCTGGATGGCGCGGCGGCGGTTGGTCTCCGAGATCGCATTGCGCATGGCCGCCGACTCCTTGTCGGCGTACATGATCACGCGCCCCTTGACGTTGCGCGCGGCGCGCCCGATCGTCTGGACCAGTGAGGTCTCCCCGCGGAGGAAGCCCTCCTTGTCGGCGTCGATGATCGCGACGAGCGTGACCTCCGGCAGGTCGAGCCCCTCGCGCAGCAGGTTCACGCCGACCAGCACGTCGTACTCCCCCAGCCGCAGCTCGCGGATGATCTGGATCCGCTCGAGCGTGTCGATCTCCGAGTGCAGGTAGCGGACCCGGAAGCCGTACTCCATGAGGTAGTCGGTCAGGTCCTCGGCCATCTTCTTGGTGAGGGTGGTGACGAGCGTTCGCTCCTCGGCGTCGGCGCGCACGCGAATCTCGTTCATCAGGTCGTCGATCTGGTTCTTCGTCTCGCGGACCTCGACCTCGGGATCCACGATTCCCGTCGGGCGGACGATCTGCTCGACGATCCGCGTCGAGTGGCCGCGCTCGAACTCGCCGGGCGTGGCGGACACGAACACCGTCTGCTTGACCTTCGCCAGGAACTCGTCGAACGTCTGCGGCCGGTTGTCCATCGCGCTCGGCAGCCGGAAGCCGTAGTCCACGAGCGTCTGCTTGCGCGAGCGGTCGCCCTCGTACATGCCGCCGATCTGGGGCACCGTCTGGTGCGACTCGTCGATGAAGCAGACGAAGTCGTCGGGGAAGAAGTCGAGCAGGCAGAACGGGCGCGAGCCGGGAGCGCGGCCGTCGAGGATGCGCGAGTAGTTCTCGATGCCGTTGCAGAAGCCGAGCTCCTTGAGCATCTCCATGTCGAACTGCGTGCGCTGGCGCAGCCGGTGCGACTCGAGCAGCTTGCCCTCGTGCTCGAGCTCCCGGCAGCGCATCTCGAGCTCGTCGCGGATCTCCTTGACGGCGCGCTCGATCGTGGGCGCGTCGGTGGCGTAGTGCGTGGCGGGCCAGATGGCGGCGTGCTCGAGCTCCGCGTACACCTCGCCGGTGAGCGGGTCGAAGTGCTGGATCCGCTCGATCTCGTCGCCGAAGAACTCCGCGCGGTAGGCGGTCTCCGCGTAGCTCGGGAAGATCTCGAGGACCTCGCCCTTCACGCGGAACTTGCCGCGCGCGAGCGCCTGGTCGTTGCGGCTGTAGCGGATGTCCACGAGCTTGCGCAGGATCGCGTCGCGGTCGGCCATCTCGCCCTTCACGAGGCGCACCATCTGCGCGTCGTACTTGGCCGGTGAGCCCAGGCCGTAGATGCACGACACGCTGGCCACCACGACGACATCCCGGCGCGAGAACAACGCGGCCGTGGCGGAGTGCCGGAGCCGATCGATCTCCTCGTTGATCGAGGAGTCCTTCTCGATGTAGAGGTCCGAGCTCGGAACGTACGCCTCGGGCTGGTAGTAGTCGTAGTAGGAGACGAAGTACTCGACCGCGTTGTTCGGCAGGAACTCGCGGAACTCGTTGCAGAGCTGCGCCGCCAGCGTCTTGTTGTGCGCGATCACGAGCGCGGGCCGCTGCACCTGCTCCATGACGAACGCCATCGTGGCCGTCTTGCCGGAGCCGGTCACCCCGAGAAGCGTCTGGAAGCGGTCGCCCTCGTCCAGCCCGCGAGCCAGCTCTGCGCGCGCCTTCGGCTGGTCGGCGACCGGGCTGTATGCGGGGTTGATCTTGAACGGCGGCACGGCCAGACGACGCTAGCAGCCGGACCCGCCGTAAACGGGGCGTGTATCAGCGCTCGACGGCGGCGACGGAGGTGCCCGAGCCGCAGCCCGGCAGACTCCATCTGATGCTGACGCTGCGCGATCGCCTCAGGTGGCCCGAGAGCCTGCCCTTGTGGACGCCGCGCGGCTCGCCCTGAGGGCCGTACCGGTAGACGGTGCCCGAGTAGCTGAACCTGCCCTTGCGGCTGACGCCGATCCGGAGCGCGGTGTCGAAGCGCAGCAGGCGGTTCTCATAGCCCTTGCCGGCGCAGAAGATCTGGAGGGTGTCGATGTGGTAGCCCGACCCGATGACGTACCCGCCGCGAGTTGGGCTGCCGTTGAAGTAGGTCGTGGCCTCAGCGGCCGCCGGGAGCGCGGCGATGCCGAGGACGGCGGCGGCTGTGGCGAGACTGCGCACACCTGTTGGCTGCCCGGATCGCAGCGCCGCAATGTGACATTGCGCTCACTTCAGCCCGAGCTCCTTCCCATACGTGTCGCGGTACTGCTTGCGGTGGTCGTGCACCGACTGGACGTAGTGGCGCGTCTCCGGGAACGGGATGTCCTTGGCCGGGTCGAAGCTGTCCGGACCGCCGGCGCGCGCCACCCACGTGTCGACGTTGTGCTCACCGGCGTTGTACGCGGCCACCGCCAGCGTCTCGTTGCCGTCGTAGCGGTCGATCATGTAGCGCAGGTACCAGGAGCCGTAGGCGATGTTGATCTGCGGCGTCGAGAGGTCCTGCGTCGTGAACCGGGTGCCGCCGGTCTTGCCGGCGATGAAGTGCGCGGTGGCGGGCAGGAGCTGCATCATCCCGAGCGCGCCCGCGGACGACGTGCGGTCCTCGAACTTCGACTCCTGGTAGATCACCGCGGCGATCAGCGCGGGGTCGAGGTTCTTTTCGCGCGCCTGCTGGCGGATGATGTCCTCGTGGCGCAGCGGCAGGGTGATCTCGCGGATCCCCTTCTCTACCGGCGCGCGAGCCACCACGAACGCGAGTCCGAGGCCCACGCAGACGGCCAGGACGAGCAGCCCGACGCGCCGCCGCCGTGCGACCGCGCGGCTGGGCCGCCGCGCAGCGCGGCGGGCGGCGGGGCGTCTCTGTGTGCCGGCTCCGATCAAGACCCCATGGTGCCAAGGACCGTGGACAGCTCGCGCTCGAGGTCCTCGAGCGAGCCCTCGTTGCGCACGACGACGTCGGCGCGCTCGGCCTTCTGATCCTGCGTGAGCTGGCGCGACGTGCGCTCGTCGACGCCCCGGTGACCGCGTCCCCCCGCGCGATCGCCGCGGGTGGGCTCGTCGGCCACGATCGCGATCGTGGTGTCGAAGCCGTCCTCCATCCCGGCCTCGAACAGGAGCGGGACCTCCACCACCGCGGCGGGCGGCGGCGGCTCGCGACGGTCGACCTCCTCGCGCCACTCCCGGACCCGGCGCCCGACGCGCGGCCAGAGCAGGCCCTCGAGCCACTTGCGCTGCTCGTCGTCGCCGAAGACCACGTCGGCAACCGCGCCCCGGTCGATCTCGCCGCCGGGAGCGACGGCGTCGCCGAAGCGCTCGACGAGCATGTCGCGCACCTCGCCGCTCGTGAGCAGCTCGTGGACGACGGCGTCGGTCGAGAGCGTCGCGGCGCCCAGCCGCTCGAACGCCTTCAGCGCCTCGGACTTCCCTGCCGCGATCCCGCCGGTCAGGCCGACGAACGGCACGCGGGCGCTCTCGCCCGCCACGCGCTACTCGGTCGGCTCGTCAGCCGGAGGCGCCGGTGGCGGAGGAGGCGGCGGCTCGTCGGCGGCGGCCTCCGGCTCCTCGGCCGGCGCCTCGGCGACGGGCTCGTCAGCAACCGGCTCGTCCGCGACCTCCGCGACGGGCTCCTGCTGCTCCGCGCCGACGGCACCCACGGCCTCGTCGACCTCGGCGGCCTCCTCGGGCGCGTTGCCGTCGCCCGGCACGTCCTCGTCCACCTGCGGCGGCGAGAAGACGTCCTCGGACAGCCCGAGGTCGCGGACCTCGCCGAACTCGCCGTCCTCGGTCATCTCGCCCTCGGTGTGAGTGCCCGGTCCCGGGATCACGTTCGACCCCTCGAGCGGCAGCACCTGGTCCTCGACCCGCTTCGCCGACAGCGACAGGCGCCGGCGATCCGAATCGATCTCGAGGATCTTCACGCGGATGACGTCGCCCTGGTTGACGACCTCGCGCGGATTCTCCACGTGGTGGTTGGCCAGCTCGGAGATGTGCACGAGGCCCTCGACACCGTCGAGGATCTCCACGAACGCGCCGAAGCTGACGACCTTCGTGACCTTGCCCTCGAGCTCGTCGTTGAGGCTGTAGGTGTCGACCACGCGCTGCCACGGGTCCTCCTGGGTCTGCTTGAGACCGAGGGAGATGCGCTGGCGGTCGCGGTCGATGTCGAGGACCTTCACCGCGACGGTGTCACCGATGTTGAGGATCTCCGACGGGTGGTTGACGTGCGACCACGACAGCTCG
>JAICRZ010000017.1 GCA_025937135.1 Thermoleophilaceae bacterium | reverse complement strand
CTCAAGCGCAAGGACGTGCGCGACGGCGACGAGGTGGTGGTCATGCGCGCGGGCGACGTGATCCCGCAGGTCGTGTCGCCGACCCCGCAGGCGCAGAAGCGCAAGAAGCGCTCGAAGCCACCGGCGCCGCCGGCGAAGTGCCCCGCGTGCGGAACGCCCACGGTCAAGCCGGAGGACGGCGTCTGGACGATCTGCCCGAATCGCGCCGGCTGCCCGGGACAGATCTTCCAGCACGTCAAGCACTTCGTGTCCCGCGGGGCGATGGACATCGACGGCCTGGGTGAGGAGCGGGCCCAGCAGCTCCTGCGCGCCGGGCTGATCCGCGACGTGGCTGACATCTTCGAGCTGACCAAGGAGCAGCTCGTCGAGCTGGAGGGCTTCGGCGACCTCTCGGCGCAGGCGCTGATCGACTCGATCCAGCGCTCACGCCGCGATACGCCGTTCTTCCGCGTGCTCTACGCGCTCGGCATCCCCGGCATCGGCTACGTGAACGCGCGCAACATCGCGCTCCAGATGCGCTCGATGACCGCGCTGCTGGACGCCACGCCGGAGCAGATCGTGGAGACGCCCGGGATAGGGCCGGTGCTGGCCGACACGATCGTCGAGACGCTCGAGGAGGAGCGCACGCGCGAGCTGATCGACCGCCTGCGCGGCCACGGCCTCAAGATGGAGCAGGAGGGTCCCGCGCCTGGAACCGAGGGCCCGCTCGTGGGCAAGACCTTCGTCATCACCGGCACGCTGCCGAACATCTCGCGCGAGAAGGCGACCGAGGTGATCGAGTCCGCCGGCGGCAAGGTGACCAACACCGTGTCGAAGAAGACCGACTACCTCGTGGTGGGCGCCGACCCCGGTGGCTCGAAGTACAACAAGGCGCAGGAGATCGGCACCGAGCAGATCGACGAGGACCGGCTGAACGAGCTGCTGGCGGGCGCCTCCTAGCCGGCCTGTCGCACGATCGCGCTCAGCATCCGGTCCTGGATGCGGCGCGCCGCGTTCACGTTCACGCCGTTCATCAGGATCGAGAACACGGCGATCCGGCCGCTGCGCGTGTTGCAGTAACCCGACAGCGCGCTCACGCCGATGAGGCTTCCGGTCTTGGCGTGGCAGCGGCCGCGCGCGGCGCTGTGGCGCATGCGGTTGTCGAGCGTGCCGTCGCGGCCGGCGATCGGGAGCGAGTCGTAGAGCGCGGAGAAGTAGGGACGGTCGCGGATGCGGTCGAGCAGCGTGGCCACCGAGCGCGGAGAGGCGCGATCGGCATGGTCGAGCCCCGACCCGTCCACGAGCACCGGCCTGGCGCCGAGGGTGCGCGCGAACTTGACCGCCACGCGCGTGCCCGCCTTCGTGGTGGCGGGGCCGGGCTGCGCCGCTGCGGGCGTGGTGGGCGCGGCCGGGTTCGCCGTGGTCGGCGGCACCGGCTCCGGGTCGGCGGGACTCCGCAGCGGGTCGCCCGGTCGGCCGTCGACCGACAATCCCTTGACGAGCATCTCGGCGAAGAAGTTGTCGGACGGCTTGTTCTGAAGCCGCAGCAGCTGCGCGATCGTGGGCGAGCGGACCTCCACCAGGTCGGCGGCGCCGGCGGGGGCGACGGCGGTCGACGGCTTGCGGCGCACGCTGACGTTCTCGGCCTCGAGCGCGGCGTCGAGCTTCTGCGCCGCGTACAGCGCGGGGTTCGAGAGGAAGCCGCGCGTGCCGTAGCCGTGGTTGAAGTCGAGCGCGCTGAGCGGACCCACCCAGGGCGAGGTCCGGTAGCCCGAGTCGGGGCCTCCGCGCAGCGAGTCGAACAGCGACTCGTCTCCGTATACGCGGCCGGTCACACGCGTGAAGCCGGCCTCGGCAAGCCGCGAGGCCAGCGCCTCCACGTTCGCCGTCGAGCCGTAGCCGCGCGTGCTGAAGGCGGCGCTGCCGAAGGTCGGGTCGCCGCCGCCGCGCAGGTAGAGGTCGCCCTTCCAGGTGCCGTTCGCGTCGAGGCTCCCGACGCCGAGCAGGCTGGTGGCGATGGTGGAGTCGGGGCCGAGCCGCCCGAGCGCCGCGGCGCTCGTGAAGAGCTTGGTGTTGGACGCGAGGATGCGGCGAGTGTTCGAGCGCCAGGAGAACAGCCGGGCGTTGCTCTCGGAGTCCATGACGTAGGCGCCTGAATACGCCCCGGCGCTCCGCATCTGGCGCGAGAGCGTCTTCTGGAGCGTGGTCTGGGCCTGGGCGGCGGGCGCGAGCAGGGCCAGCACCGCCAGGATCGCGAGCAGGGCGCGGGGCATCAAGGTCGGTAACAGCGGGTGCGGGCGAAGGTTCCGCAGTGCGAATCTGGTCGTACGGACCGGAACCGCTGCGATAATCGATTCGGTGGGGACGGTCATACAGCTCGAGAAGCGGGGCCGCAAGCAGCCCAGCGGCTCGAAGCCCCCGCGGCGGCGGCCGCGGCGTTCGCGCACGGCGCTGGTGTTGGGCGGCGGCGGCGTGACCGGCGGCGTCTACGAGATCGGCGCCCTGCGGGCACTCGACCTGCTGGCGGTCAACCGCACCGTCAACCAGTTCGACGTCTACGTGGGCACCAGCGCCGGCTCCTTCGTCGCCTCGCTCGCGGCCAACGGGGTCACGCCCGAGGAGATGATGCGCGTCGTCAATCAGCAGACGCCGTCGCCGTTCCGTGACATCAACATGGGCACGGTCCTCAAGCCCAACTACTTCGACTACGCGAAGGCGCTCGCCGCGCTGCCGCTGCGCACGGCCGGCGTGCTGCGCGACCTGGCCACGAACATCGGCAACGTCGGGCTGATGGACCTGGTCTTCGGCCTCGCCGAGGGCCTGCCGTCGGGCGTCTACTCGACCGAGGGAACGGAGTCGTATCTCCGCGAGGTCCTCGGCGACCCCGACCGCACGAACGACTTCCGCGAGCTCGAGAACGAGCTGTACCTGTCGGCCACGGACCTCGACACGTGCGAGCGGATCGTGCTCGGCGCCGAGGACTGGGACGACGTGCCGATCTCGCTCGCCGCCTCCGCGTCCACGGCGCTGCCGATGATCTACAAGCCGGTCGAGCTCAAGGGCCGCCAGCTCGTGGACGGCGGCATCCGCTCGACCACGAACGTCGACATCGCGGTGGAGGCGGGCGCGACCTTCGTCGTGGTCGTGAACCCGCTCGTCCCGTACGTGAACGACTTCCAGAAGGTCATCCCCACCATGACCGGCAGCCGCGTGCGCCGCGTGGCCGACATGGGCTTCCCGCAGATCGGCTACCAGGCGTTCAAGCTGCTCGCCCACCAGCGGCTGCACGAGGCGGTCACGCACTGGCAGGACCGCTACCCGGGCGTCGACATCGTGCTGATCGAGCCCGACCCCAACGACGAGCTGATGTTCGACACGAACATCATGAACTTCACGAAGCGCGTGGACATCGCGCGCCACGGCTTCGAGTCGGTCACGCTCCAGCTCGCCAAGGACTACGACCGGCTGCGCACCGTCTGCTCGAAGCACGGGATCGAGATCTCAGCGACTCGCGTGCGCAAGGTCATCCGCCACTTCGCCAAGGAGCGCGAGCGCACGCGCGCCTGGCGCCGGATCCTCGAGCAGACGACGGGCGCGCTGCTGCGGCAGTCGGCGTCCGAGGACGGGTAGTTCCGTACCCGCGCTCTCGGTTTTTCGGCGCTTCTCGGATCGGCTGGGTAGGGAGGAAGAGGACGGGCGTTAAGTGACACGCTCGTCCTGCGCGGCCGCGCGTGTCACTTAACGTCGCATAGTGCTACGGAAAGTGACACGGGCGAGGGGCCGCGGACCCTTTGTCACTTTTCGCCCACTTTCCCTCCCTACCCAGCCAATCCGACCAGCGCTGAGCAACGGCGCGCGTGGGTACGGAGCTAATCCCCGCGCGTAGCGGACTCCAGCGCCGCCAGCAGCCGATCGGCCGCCGCGCCGCCGCGAATCGCCGCCCGCACGTGCTCGTCATCACCCAGCGCGCCGCCATGGGCCACGATCACACCGGAGCGCTCGACGCGCCCCGCCAGCTCGGCGCCCGACAGGCCCGGCGCGCGCAGCCAGACGAAGTTGGCCTCGGAGTCCGGCGCGTCCACCGGCATGTCGTGCAGGGCGTTCAGCACCCGCCCGCGCTGCTCGATGACGAGCGCGCGGCGGCGCTCGATCTCGCGGTCGCCGATCTTCAGCGCCTGCGCCAGACCGGCCTGGGTCAGCACGTTCACCCCCAGCGCCGGCGCCAGCCCTGAGAGCACGTCGGTCGCGGCGCGGGAGCCGACGACGTAGCCCGCGCGCAGCCCGGACAGGCCCCAGATCTTCGAGAACGTGCGGAACACGAGCAGCCGCGGGAACGCGTCCACGAGGCGCAGGCAGGCGTCGATCTGCTCGACGTCCTGGAACTCCACGTACGCCTCGTCGAGCAGCACGTGCACGTGCTCGGGCAGCGATCCGAGCAGAGTCGCGAGCGCGTTGGAGTCGAGGTAGGCGCCGGTCGGGTCGTTCGGGTTGCAGATCACGACCACGCGCGTGCGCTCGCCGACCGCGCGCACCAGCGCGTCGGGGTCCGCCCGGCCGCCGGACAGCTCGACCGGGACCGGCCGCCCGCCCGCCCGCTGCGCCATCAGCGGGTAGAGGGGATACGACGGCCACGGCGTGACCAGCTCGTCGCCGGGCGTCAGCAGGAGCAGCGCCGCGGACTGGAGCAGCTCCGCCGCGCCGTTGCCCACCACGACCTGCTCGGGCTCGACCGCATGGCGCTCGGCCAGCGCGCGACGCACGGCCTCGGCGTGGCGATCGGGGTAGCCGTTCACGCGACCGCGCGCGGCCGCGATGGCCGCGTTCATGATCTCGGAGTTCGGGAAGTTCGGCCACTCCGTCCCGGAGAGGTCCACCACCGGCACCCGCTCGAGCTCGAGCGCACGCTCGCGGGCACGGCGCTCGCGGCGCTCGCGGTTCAGCTCCTCCTCGTCGATGTCCTCGAACTGGCGGTAGTAGTCGAGCAGGCCCACGGGATCACTTGGGCGCCTGCGGCGAGAACGTGCTCGAGCCCGGGCCCTGGATGATGAAGAAGTAGAAGAGGTACGCGCCGCCGATGATGACCAGCGTGGTCACGAAGATCCGCTCGAGCGCACCGCGTTCCTGCTTGTAGCCGGCTGCGCGCCGCACGAGCTTCCAGGCGTGGTCGACCCGGCGCGCGAGCGCCAGCGTGCCGAACAGCATGACCAGCATCAGCGCGAACGCGGCGACGATCGCGAGCGTCACCGACCCGCCGGTCCAGTACTGCACGTGCGAGCCGAACCACAGGGCCAGCGCGGGCTGCGGCCCCCAGATCGTGATGCAGAGGACGACCTCGACGAACAGCAGCACGGCCGCGAGCAGCCTGTTGGCACGCCGTTCGCGCGCGGGCGCGTCGGCCGGCAGCGCCGGCATGCGGACCGGGCGCGTGCCCGGCCTGCGTCCGACGAACAGCCCGCCGGTGTCGGTGGGGTCGTTGCTGGCCATCCTTGACAAGCGTAGGGATACGGGCACGCCGTGGACGCGCCTCGACCCTGGCCTACCCGGAGTAGAGGGCTTCCACCACTCCGGCGTACTTCTCGTTCACCACGTTGCGCTTGACCTTGAGCGTGGGGGTGAGCTCGCCGGTCTCCTGGGAGAGGTCGTGCGGGAGGATCGAGAACTTCTTCACCTGCTCGACGCGCCCGACCTTCGCGTTCACCTCGTCGACCACCTTCTGCACCTCCGCGCGCATCGCATCGGAGCTCGGCACGTCCTCGGGTGACAGCCCGTGCTCCTGTGCGAACGCGGGGATCTCGTCCGGGTCGAGCGTGATCAGCGCGACCAGATACGGCCGCCGGTCACCGACGACGACCGCCTGCGAGATCCAGCGGTTCTGCTTGAGCCCGTTCTCGAGGTTCGCCGGCGTGATGTTCTTGCCGCCCGCGGTGATGATGATGTCCTTCTTGCGGCCGGTGATGTAGACGAAGCCGTCCTCGTCGATGCGCCCGAGGTCGCCGGTGTGGAGCCATCCGTCGATAAGCGTCGAGCGCGTGGCCTCGACGTTCTTGTAGTAGCTCGTGAAGATGTTCGGGCCGCGCAGGAGCAGCTCGCCGTCGTCGGCGATCTTCGCCTCCACGCCGCTCATCGGCTTGCCCACCGAGCCGAAGCGGTAGGCCTCGGGCGTGTTGACCGTGGCCGACGTGGAGGTCTCGGTCATGCCGTAGCCCTCCATGACCGGGATGCCGCACGCGTAGAAGAACTCGAGGATCTCCGGCGCGATCGGCGCGGCGCCCGTCACGCACTGCTGGACGTTGCCGCCGAACAGGTTGCGCACGTTCTGGAACAGCGCCGCCTCGGCCTGGTCGAACGCCTCCTGGGTCTCCGCGGGCACCTGCTCGCCGCGCTCGCGCAGCTGACGCACCGTCACGCCGATCTTCACCGCCTGCTTCAGCTTCTCGGGGTCCTCCGCGCTGCTGGTGGCGAGCGTGTAGATCTTCTCGAAGATGCGCGGCACCGACGGGAAGTAGCTTGGCTTGACCTCCATGAGGTCGGAGATGATCTTCTGCGGGTCCTTCTGCCAGTAGGCGATCGACGACCCGAGCTCGAGCGCCACGAACTGGATCAGCAGCGCGAACGCGTGGGCGAGCGGGAGGAAGAGGTAGACCGACTGGCCCTCGCCGATCGAGCGCGACTCGGGGATCATGTCGCACATCGCGCGGTAGTTGCCGTGCGTGAGGATCACGCCCTTCGGCGGGCCGGTCGTGCCCGACGTGTAGATGAAGACGCAGGCGTCCTCCGGCGTGACCGAGGCGGTGCGCTCCTCGAGCTCGGCCTCGTCGCGGCCGCGGCCGCGTTCGCGCAGCTCGTCGAGTGAGATGGCGCCGTCGCCCGCGGCCTCGAACGCGATCACGTGCTCGAGCGCAGGGAGCTGGTCGCGGATCGCGCGGATCTTCGCGAGCTGCTCCTCGTCCTCGACGAAGACCACGCTCGACTCGGAGTGCTCGAGCACGTAGTGGCACTCCTCCGGCGAGTTGGTCTGGTAGATCGAAACCGAGGCGGCGCCGGCGGCCAGTATGCCGAGGTTCGCGAAGGTCCACTCGGGACGCGTGTGCGACAGGATCGCGACGCGGTCGCCGCGCTGGACGCCGAGGTCGATCAGGCCGCGGGCGACCTCGCTGACCGTCGCGCCGAGCTCGTCATAGGAGGTGGCGACCCATTCGTCGCCGGCCTTGTGCTTGAGCGCGGGTGCCTCGCCGTAGCCGGACGCGGCGAGCGCCGCCAGGTCGGCCATCGTGGTCGAGCCAGTCTTTGACGGCGTGGCGGCCGTGCCTGCTTCCATCCGCATCCCTCCGAGTCCGAGTCCCTTGGAAGTCTACGTGCGGAAGCGTCGCCGGCCGCGTCTGCTGCGGGGAGTTCCCCTGCCAGGGAGATTCTTCTTCTGCCGGGCCTCACCCGGCTCGCGCTCAGGCCTTCGCCAGAGCGCGCTTGTCCTGGCTCTCCTTGAGGGAGCCGAGGAACAGCGTCTTGTCGATCCGACCCTGGAAGATCGGCACACCGAGCTCCATGCACTTCGTGATCACTTCACGCCGGTGCATGCCAGCTTCTCGTCCGAGCTCGGTGGGCGTCAGGTGGATCGCCATACGTTCTCCTCCTTGTCGGGTCCCTAAGTTGTACCGGTTGTAGCGGACGTCGCAAGCTCAAATACGCAAATAGCGGATGCGAAACGGCCGAAATGTGCGCAAAAGTGGCCGCTAGACGGGGTTGCGCACCTCCACGAAGCGGTGCTCGACCCCGAACCGCTCCGCGACCAGCTCGCCCAGGCGCCGTATGCCGAACGTCTCCGTCGCGTAGTGGCCGCCGGCGATGAAGGTGATCCCGGCCTCGTGTGCCTCCGCCATCGCCGGCTCCGACGGCTCACCGCTGATCATCGCGTCGAGGCCGCGCTCCGCCGCCTCCGACAGCGCGAATGCGCCGCCGCCCGACACCACGCCGACCGATCGCACCTCGTCCGGGCCGTCGGCGAACACGACCGGCTCCTGGCCGAACGCGCGCCGGCAGCGGTCCACCAGCTCCGCCCGCGCGACCGCGGTGGCCACCGTGCCCGTCCAGCCGACGTCACCGAACCTCTCACCGCGGTCGAAGCCGAGCTCGGCGAGGATCAGCGCGTTGTTGCCCACCTCCGGATGCGCGTCGAGCGGCAGGTGGTAGGCGGCCAGCGACATGTCGGTGTCGAACAGCGCCCTGAGCCTTGCCTTGCGGCGTTCGTCGAGCGCCTGCGGCTGCTTGCGCCAGAACAGCCCGTGGTGACAAAGCACCATCTGGGAGCGCAGCGCGGCCGCGCGGTCGAAGAGCTCGAGGTGCGCGGACACGCCCGTCACGAGCACCGAGACCTCGGCCGCGCCAGGCACCTGAAGGCCGTTCGGGCCGTAGTCCTCGAAAGACGCAGCGTCGAGCAGCTCGTCGAGGAACGCGATGATCTCGTCGCGCGCGGCCACCCGCGCAACTTAACGGAGAGAACGGCCGCCCCCGGCGCGCGGCCTGCGGCGGTTGCGCGAAACGCGTGTGCCGGGGTTCGTTCCCTGGAGCATTTAATCTCCGCCCCATGGCGACCTCGGCCGACCGCTTCCTCGAGTCGCTGGCGGACGGCAGCCTGTACTCGATGGGCGCCTACTTCTCCGACCAGCACCCCGACCTCGTGGACGAGGTGATCGCGCAGGCGGAGGCGATCGAGGAGCGCGGGCTGCGTGGCTACGCGGAGGAGGCGGGCATGGCGGTCGAGGAGGTCTACGAGACGCTGATGACCGGCCTCGCCGTCCGCTACTACAAGGCAGTCGCGGGCTAGGCCTCGGCCAGCGCCAGCTTCAGAGCCTCGGCGAGCGGCTGGGGCTCGATGTCGAACAGGTCCATCCCGGAGTGGTCGGTCACGGTCGTCGGCGTCGAGAGGCCCTCGATCAGCGGTCGCGCCACGCCGGCGTCCACGGGCGTCACCAGCCCGATCCAGTGCGACGAGAGCTTCGGGGTGACGAATGGGAAGGGGACCTTCGGGCGCGGCTTGGTTCCGAGCGCATAAGCCATCAGGTCGAGCATGTCGCCGTAGCTGAGCACGTCGGGGCCACCGATCTGGACCTCGCGGCCCTCGGACTCCCGGACCTCAGGCGCGGCGGCGAGGTACGCGATCACGTCATCGACGCCGATGGGCTGCGTCGGCGTCTTGAGCCAGGCGGGCGCGATCATCGCCGGCAGCCGCTCGACCAGGTAGCGCAAGGTGCGGAACGACTCGCTCGCGGACCCCACCACCATCGCCGCCCTGAAGTACGTGAGCGGCGGCCCGTGCTCGGCCAGGATCTCCGCCGTCTCCTGACGGGAGCGCAGATGCTGGGACTCCGGGTTCTCGCCCAGCCCGCCGAGGTAGACCACGCGCGCGACGCCTTCGGCCTTTGTCACCTCCGCGAACGCGCGCGCCGCGGTGCGCTCGCGCTCGGCGAAGTCGCCGTCGCCGCCGCGCCCCATCGAGTGCACCAGGTAGTACGCGACGTCGACGTCGCGCCCCGCGCCCGCGAGCGTGTTCGGTTTGAGCACGTCGCCCTCGTGCAGCTCATGGCCGGCGTCAGCCAGATGGCGCGCGCGATCCCGGTCGCGCACGAGGGCGCGGACCTCCACGCTGTCGGCGGCGAGCGCGGCGGCCAGCCGCCCGCCCACGAAGCCCGTCGCTCCGGTCACCAATGCCCGCACTCCCGGAGTACGCGCCTGCAATTCTTTACGGATGACCGCGCGCGTCCCGATCGCCGGCTCACTTGCCGCGCTCGTCGTGCTTGCGGCCGGTTGCGGCGGCAGCAACTCGAACGGGTCGACCAGCACCACGCGGCTGGTGTCGCCGGCGCAGGGCCGCACCGAGGCCGCTCGCGCCCGCGGCGTGCGCCTGAAGAAGGTAGGCAACTTCAGCGCGCCGATCTACGTGACCGCGCCGCCCGGCGACCGCCAGCGGCTGTTCGTGGTCGAGCGCGCCGGCCGCATACGCGTCCTGACCGCCGGTCGCAAGCTGGCCCGGCCGTTCCTCGACATCTCCTCGAACGTGAGCACCGAGAGCGAGCGCGGCCTGCTGTCGATGGCGTTCGCCCCGAATTACGCCGGCAGCGGGCTCTTCTACGTCTACTTCACCGACCGCGGCGGCGACATCCATATCGAGGAGTTCCATCGGTCGGCGAACCCGAACGTGGCCGATGCGGGTAGCGGGCGCAACGTGCTGACGATCGAGCACAGCCGCTTCGCCAACCACGACGGCGGGCAGCTCCAGTTCGGCCCCGACGGGTTCCTCTACGCGGGCGTCGGCGACGGCGGCAGCGAGGGCGACCCGTCGCGCAACGGCCAGAAGCTCTCGACCGATCTGGCGAAGATCCTGCGGATCGACCCGCGGGCGGGCGGTGGGCGCTCGTTCAGCATCCCGGCGAGCAACCCGTTCGCGAAGCGCGCCGGAGCGCGCCCTGAGATCTGGGCGTACGGGCTACGCAACCCGTGGCGCTTCTCTTTCGACCGCAAGACCGGCGCGCTCGCGATCGGCGACGTCGGCCAGGACAGGCAGGAGGAGGTCGACTTCGCCTCGCGCGGCAGGAGCCGCGGGGCCAACTACGGCTGGAGCGTGTTCGAGGGCACGCGCCACTACAACCCGGGCAGCGCGCCGGGCGCACGGCGGCCCGTGCTCGTCCGCAGCCACGGCGCCGGCTGGTGCGCGATCACCGGCGGGTACGTCGTGCGCGACCGCTCGCTGCGCGGCGTCTACGGCCGCTACGTGTACGGCGACCTCTGCAAGTCGGGCATCCACTCGGTCGCGCTGCGGCCGGGCAGCGCGCGCGGTGACCGCTCGCTCGGCGTCTCCGTCGCGCAGCTCGTCTCCTTCGGCGAGGACGCAGTCGGGCACGTGTACGCGGTGTCGCTGAACGGGCCGGTCTACCGGCTCGCCCCGCGCTAACGCAGCGGCGGGGTGTCGGCGAAGCGCTTCGCCAGCTCGAAGAACGCCGGCTTCTTGTTGCCGAACTGATCCACGAGACCCTTCTTGAGCATCGGTGGCGACGGCTTCGGGTTGCCGCCGTCCCAGCCCGGCTGGACGCGGAAGTCGCGCAGGATCCAGACGATCGCGCCGTTGATGTACGGGTCGCTGTCGTACGCGTCGAGATGGAAGTCGAGCAGGCCCTTCTGAAAGAGATAGGTGCCCTTCTCGTCGACCGGGCCGTCGCGATTCGCCTCGGCGCCGAACTCGGTCACGAACAGCGCCGTGTGCGGGTAGAAGCGGTGCATCTGGTTGAGGAACGGCCTCAGTCCGTTGCGGTCGTCGAGCGTGCCGCCGGAGCCGGGATACCAGCCGAAGTAGCTGTTCACGCCGATCGCGTCGAACTGGTCGTAGGTGTCCTCCTGCGGCATGTTCGGATAGCCCGCGAGGTCGACGGCCGCGAGGCGCGTCGGGTCCAGCCGGTGAACGGTCTGAAGCGCCTTGGACATGTAGTTGCGCTCGGAGCTCGCAGGGCGCGGATCGGGCTCGTTCGCCACGCTCCAGGCGAACACGGCGGGATGGTTCTGGTCGCGCGCGATCGCCGCGCGCAGGTACTGGAGCGCCTTCGCGCGGACAGCGCGCGAGCGCACGAGCGCGTCGTCCACCGCCAGGATGCCGTTGCCGCCGGAGGCGAAGCGCTCGCGGTTGAACGGGATCTGCTCCCAGACGAGGATCCCGAGCTTGTCGCACTCCTCGAGCATGAGCGGGTGCAGCGGGTAGTGCGCGCGGGTCACGTTCGCGTGCAGCTGCTGGAGCAGCGAGACGTTCTGCATGATCTGCTCCTGGCTGAGCGCCATGCCGCGGTCGGGGCTGTCCTCGTGCTGGCTCGCGCCGCGCAGCTCGACGCGGTGGCCGTTCAGCAGCATCTGCCCGTGCTTGTTCACGCGGATCTGGCGGATGCCGACGTTCACGTCGTAGCGGCTGTTCGCGCCGCCGCCCGCGAACGCCTGCGCGCGCGCGTGGTACAGGTGCGGCGAGCCCGGCTGCCAGAGCTTCGGCCGGCGGACGGTGGCCGTCGCCTGGAAGGTGCGCATCTGGCCGCGCGGGATCACGCGCGGCTTGAAGTGCGCGCGCACGCTGCCGATGCTGCCGGTCACCCGCACGCGTTGCTTGCGGCCGGTGGCGTTCCACACGGTCGCCCGGAACAGGACCTTCGCGCTCCCGTGGACGCTCCGCAGCGTCGGGCGGACGAGCAGCCGCTGGACGTCGACACCGCGCACCTCGCGCAGGTAGACCTCGCGCAGGATGCCCCCGTAGTTCCACCAGCCGCCGCCCGGGCGGCCGTTCGCCTGGTCGGCCGACGGCGGGATGTCGGTGCTGCGGCGGCGGTTGTCGACTCGCACGACGAGCCGGTTCACGCCCGCCTGCGCGTACTTCGCGACCAGTTCGAACGGGACGAACGCGCCGGAGTGGCGGCCGAGGTAGTGGCCGTTCAGGTAGACCTGCGCGCGGTAGTTGACCGACTCGAAGCGCAGCTTCCAGGTCAGGCCGCGGCGCGCGCTCGGCAGGCGGAAGTCCTTCCGGTACCAGCCGATCGAGCCGCGGTCGCTCTGGTCCGACTCGTCGGTCGCGTTCCAGGCGTTGGGCACGGTCGTCGGGGCCCAGCCGTCGAGCGTGGTCTGGCGCTCGAAGTGCGCTGAGAGGCCCTGATTCGCCGGGTCCGGGCGGAAGTACCAGGTGCCGTCGATCAGGTAGCGGCCGCTCTGGCCCTGGTAGTACAGCGTCTTGTGCGAGGGGGTCGAGACCTGGTCGAGCGGGGCGACCGGGCCCTGCGCCGCGGCGGGCACGGCGAGCACGGCGAAGGCGAGCAGGGCGGTGACGAGCTTGGCCATCCAGAGTGCAACACGGGGTCCGATGGAAGGTTGCGTGCCCAGGACTAAGCGTCCGCTAACCGCTCTACGCTCCTGCCCCATGAGCGTCTACGCAGACCGCCGCGACTGGCTTCGGCTGTTCGGCGGGATCCTCTTCGCGGCCGGCGCGCTGGTCCTTGCGGAGCGCAAGGGCAGCGACTGGAGCGACTGGGCGATCTTCTTCACGCTGCTCGTGGCCACCGCCGTGCTCTACGGCGCCGCGATCGTCGGCGCGCGCGGCGTGCAGCCGCTCCAGGACTGGGAGTCCGCCTTCTACACGTTCGCGATCATCCTCCTGCCACTCACGCTGGCCGCGCTCGTGGGCGCGGTCGACAAGTCCGCCGACGGGCGCATCAACGCGTTCTGGATCCTCGGCGTGAGCGCGGCGGTGGGGGCGTACACAGCGCTGCGACGCGGCGCCTGGTGGCAGATGTTGATCGCGGGCATCTACGCGATCGCCTCGTGGATCGCGCTCTGGAGCAAGATCCTGGACAACCCGAAGGCAGACACGATTCGCTGGCTGCTGATCGCATTCGCGGTGCTCCTGCTCTTCGCCGCTTCCGCGCTCGCGCGTGAGCGCAGGCCGCAGGCGGCGGACCTGGTCACGGCTGCCGGGATCTCGGCGGTGCTCGCCGGGGCGCTCGGCCTGGCCGGTCTCAGCGGCGGCGCCGCGGGGCTCAGCGGGCTCGTCAGCGCCAGCACCCCGAAGCCGACACAGGGCTGGAACGTCTTCCTGCTCGTGGTGTCGCTCGCGCTGATCGCATACGGCGCGCGCTCGGTCACGCGCGGGCCCGGCTACGTCGGGGCGATCGGGTTCGCGATCTTCATCGTCCTCACCGGAACGAACGTGGTGGCGCGGCTGAAGGGCGACGACGTCAACGCGGTGTCGGGCTGGCCGCTGATCCTGCTGATCGCGGGCGCGGCGCTCCTGGTCGCGAGCTTCGTGGTCCCGCGGATGGGCGCCGGAGCGGCGACGACGCAGCCGCCGCCGGTCGGCTACGCACCTCCGCCACCGCCCCCGCCCCAGGGACCACCGCAGCAGTGACACAATCCCTCTGGGGGATCCACCCCCAGGAGGTGCCGTGCCCCATTTCTCCGATGCCGCGGAGCTGTACCGGTACCTCGGGCGCCTGCTCGAGGAGCTGAGCGACGACCCCGAGCTGGGGCCGCGCTTCCGGCGCGCGAACACGATCGTCCAGTACCGGACGACGAACCCGGACGCGGTCATAACCGCCAAGCTGATCGACGGACAGGACGGGCAGGTGGATTGCGGTGAGACCACGCTCGAGCCCGAGGTCGAGCTCTCCATGGAGGGCGACGTCGCGCACCGCTTCTGGCTGGGGCTCGTGAGTCCCACGAAGGAGCTCGCGCGCGGGAACATGACCGCTAAGGGGCCGGTGGCGAAGATCCTGAAGCTGGTCCCGCTCGCGCGGCCGGGCTTCACGCGCTACGTCGAGCGCCTCGAGGCCGAGGGGCGGGAGGATCTGCTCGAACCGCTGCGCTCCGCGCGGACGCGCTAGCGCCGCCTGAGCCGCACGGTCGTGCGCTGCTCGCAGTCCTTCGCGACGTGGTCGAAGCGATCCGCGCGCACGGCGTCGTCGCCGGCGCCGCAGTGGATGCGGTCCGGGCGCCCGTCGGCAGCGTCGATCGCGTCGTCGCCCTTGCCGGTCCAGATACGGTCGCGCCCGCCGCCGCCGGTGACACGGTCGTTGCCGGAGCCCGTGACGATGCGGTCGTTGCCGGTGCCGCCGTCGACCACGAAGGTGCCCGGCCCGGTGGCGGTGATGAAGTCGTTGCCGTTGGCGCCGTTGAGCGTGCTCTCCTGCGTCGGCGAGTCGGAGTCGGACACGATCACGTCGCGTCCAGAGCCGCCGTCGGCGAAGTCGGAGCCCACGCCCGTGTAGATGCGGTCGCCGCCCGTGCCGCCGAAGATGCGATCGTCCCCGGCCTGGCCGAAGAGGACGTCGCGGCCGTCCTCGCCCAGCACCTGGTCGTTGCCGGCGCCGGCGTAGACCACGTCCATGCCGCCGCCGCCGCCGATCGAGTCGTCGCCCGTGCCGCCGATGGCGAGATCATCGCCGGGGCCGCCGTCGATGCTGTCGTTGCCCTCGCCGCCCTCGAGGTAGTCGTTCGAACCGGCCCCGGAGAGCCGGTCGTTGCCCGACTCGCCGTAGAGCTGGTCGGGCGCCCTGGTCCCCTGGAGCGTGTCGTCGCCGTCCGTGCCGACCAGCGTCTGCGCGAGCGCGAGACCTGCGAACACGCCCAGCGCACAGGCGATCACTACGAGCAACATGGCAATCCTCTTCACGCTTGGAGTAACCCGGGCGCGGGGGCGCGGTTGCGCCGTGTGTCAGACCGGGGCGTCCTTCACCGCGCGCAGCGGCGGTGGAGTGAGCGCGCTCGCGACGATGACGAGCGCGAACGCCGCCACGCGCACGACCAGCGCGAGCGGCGCGTCGGGCAGCGGCTCGCCGAACACGATGGGCCCGGCGGCGATGGTGCAGAGGTTCGCGGTGGCGCTCGTGAGGGCGATGACCGGGACCGCGTCCCCCACCTGGAGGCTGCGCGCCGACACCGCGAGGCCGACGAGCGACGCGACCAGGATCACGAGCGCGAGGGGGTGGATCCACCCGAACGGGCCGCTGTCGAGATGGCCGCTGAGCGCCTTGATCGATACGTCGGAGGCGCCCCACAGCAGCCCGGCGGAGACGGCCAGGGTGGGACCGCCGAACGGGATGCGTCGTGCGCTGACGGCGGCCGCGAGCCCGACCGCGGCGGCAAGCCCGATGTACACGGCGAGCGTTGCGGGGGTGTAGTCGCTGTGGCGGCTCTCCGCCACGCCGTGCATCGTGCCCGCGAGCACCGCGAGCCCCAGCGCCGTCAGGCCCACGCCGATCCACTCGCGCCGTGTGACGCTGTGCCCGAAGACGCGGTCGGCGACGACGGTGAGCAGCGCGAGGCCGCCCGCGATCACCGTCTGGACGAGCGAGATCGGCGCGAGCGCGAGCGCCACCACGTGCAGCGTCCACGAGCCGGTGGCCACCACGATCCCGATCGTGTACGCGCGTGAGCGGAAGAGCGTGAGCGAGCTCGCGACCGGATGCGCGAGCTCCACCGGCGGCGATTCCACGGCGCCCCGGTGCTTGAGCAGGAAGCCGACGATCGACGTGAGCGCCGTGGCCAGGGCCAGCAGCAGGCCGATCTGCACCGAAAAGCTCATCGCCGGGGCGTCAGTCGTCGAAGCCGGGCTCGCCCGGCAGCAGCACGCGGGCGCCCTCGCCGCTCACCACGATGCGCGGCTGGATCGGCGTGACGTCGCGGGCGCGCGCGGCGGCGATGGTGTCGGCGACCGTCTCGTGCTCGGCGAGCTGCTCGAGGTGCTTGATCGTCGGGAAGACGAGCTCGAGCTCGCCGCGGGCGTAGTCGGAGAGCGCGTCGGCGGGCCGCTTCCACACGAGGCCGACGCACTCGGCGCCGTCCGGCCGCGGGTCCGCGCCCTCGGGCGCCTCGACCACGAAGAAGAAGGTGTCGAAGCGCAGCTTCGCCTCGGCGGGGGTGATCCAGCGCGAGAACGCCACGAGCGCGTCCGGCCCGGCTTCCAGGGGCAGCGACGCCTCCTCCTCGAGCTCGCGCAGGCCGGCTTCCGCCGGCGTCTCCTCGCCGTGCACGGCGCCGCCGGGGAAGACCCACGCGCCGCCCATGAAGCGCTGCGCGGGATTGCGCTGGACGAGCAGCACCTCCGCTCCGCTCGGCGTGTCGCGCAGAACGATCACCGAGGCTGCAACCCGCGGCGGCGTTTCCGGCCCTTCGTTCAGCTCCTCGCCGGGAGCGGGGCGATCGATTTCCACGCGCGCAAACCTAGCGTCAGGTGGGCGCTACTCTTGCCCGGCGTTGAGCGAGACGGCCACACAGCAGCAGTGGATCTGCGAGTCCTGCGGGTTCATCTACGACCCCGCCGAGGGCGATCCGGACGGCGGCGTGCCGCCGGGAACTCCGTTCGAGGAGATCCCGGGGGACTGGGTCTGTCCGGTGTGTGGCGCGCGCAAGAAGGACTTCACTCCGCTCGACTAGTCGGTCTGGGCCCTTGTGGCGGGCGGGGCCTGTCGCGCTGCGCGACCCCTCCCTCCGCTGGTCCTCGGCTTCGCCGCCGCGCTTTCGCGGCGCTACACCGCGGCTTCTCTGCTTCGGCTTCGCCTGCGGAATCGCTCGGGAGGGGTCGCTCCGCGCGCCCGGCGCCGGCAGGCGTCGCCGAGAAGCGCCGCCCGCTGGCGGGCTTCGTTTCGTGGCCGGCGGGTTGGGCGGAAAGTGACAATCGCGGCTGCGGGGCGTGGTGTTGTCACTTAACGACGCATAGTGCGAGGGAAAGTGACACGGCCGGGGCCGCAGGACGAGGGTGTCACGTTCCTCCCGGTCCCACCTTCCTTACTTGCCAATCCAGTCGCGCGGCGCGCTGGAGCGAAGCGCACCGAGCGGAGCACCACCTACGCCGCCAGCGCCACCCGCTCGTCCCGCGCCGCCACGACCTCCGCGATCGCCTCGGACGTGATCGCCACCAGCCGGCGCAGCTCGTCCTTCGTGATCGCCAGCGGTGGCATCAGGACCACGACGTCGCCCAGCGGCCGGACGATCGCGCCGCGGCTGCGTGCCGCCAGCGTGACCTGGTGGCCGGCGCGGGCCTCGACAGGGAAGCCGTCGAGCTCGATGCCGACCATGAAGCCGCGGCGGCGAACCTCGAGCACACCGTGCATCTGCGTGACCGGCGCGAGCAGCTCGCCGAGCAGCTCGATCTTCTCGCGCAGGCGCTCGAGCGTCTGCTCCTGGTCGAACAGCCGGAGCGTCGCGATGGCGGCTGCGCACGCGAGCGGGTTGCCCGTGTACGTGTGGCCGTGGAAGAACGTCCTGAAGTCCTCGTGGCGGCCGAGGAAGCCCTCGTAGATGCGCTCGGTCGAGAGCGTCGCGGCCAGCGGCATGTAGCCGCCGGTGATCCCCTTCGCCACGCACATCAGATCCGGCGCGACGTCCTCGTGCTCGCACGCGAACATGCGGCCGGTGCGGCCGAAGCCGGTGGCCACCTCGTCGCAGATCAGCAGCACGCCGTGGCGGTCGCACAGCTCGCGCACCGCGCGCAGGTAGCCGTCGGGGTGCACGATGATCCCGGCGGCGCCCTGCACCAGCGGCTCGACGATCACCGCCGCGATCTCACCCTCGTGCGAAGCCAGCAGCCGCTCCATGTCGGCGGCGTCACCGGGCTCGGCGTGCAGCACGTCGAACAGCAGCGGCCGGTACTTCGAGTGGAACAGGTCGATCCCGCCCACCGACACCGAGCCGATCGTGTCGCCGTGGTACGCGTCGCGAAGTGAGATGAAGCGCGTGCGCTGCTCGCCCTGCTGGTGCCAGTACTGAAAGGCCATCTTCAGGGCGATCTCAGCCGCCGTCGACCCGCTGTCGGAGTAGAAGACGCGCGTGAGGCCGGGTGGCGCGATCTCGACAAGCCGCTCGGCCAGCTCGATCGCCGGCCGGTGCGAGAGGCCGAGCATGGTCGAGTGCGCTACTCGGTCCAGTTGGTCCTTCACCGCGATGTCGATCGCCGGATGCCGGTGCCCGTGGACGTTGCACCAAAGCGACGAGACGCCGTCGATGTAGCGCCGGCCCTCACTGTCGATCAGCTCGCAGCGGTCGGCCTGCTCGATGACGATCGGCGGCTCCTCGGTCCAGTCCTGTTGCTGGGTGAACGGGTGCCAGAGATGCTTGCGGTCTGCGGCGACGAGGTCCATGGGCTGAAAATTACGGGCGGGACCGGACGGCGCAGCAGGAGTAACGTGCGGATCGGAGCGGCCAGGGGAGGAGACGCGATGGGCTTTCGCAAGTACGGGCTCGGCAGCTACGAGGAGATGCGCGACCAGCATCGCTGGGAGGTGCCCGAGCGCTACAACATCGCGCTCGACGTCTGCGACAAGCACGAGCGCGACCGCCTCGCGATGATCTGGGAGGACTGGCGCGGGAACGAGCGGCGCGTCAGCTTCGGCGAGCTCCAGGACCTCTCCAACAAGTTCGCGAACGTGCTCGAGGCGAACGGCGTCGAGCGCGGCGATCGCGTGGCGACGCTGCTGCCGTCGCTGCCCGAGACCGCCGCCGTCTTCCTCGGCACCTACAAGCGCGGGGCGATCCTGCTCTCGATGTCGGTCCTCTACGGCGACTCCGGCATCGAGCATCGGCTCAAGGACTCGGGCGCCAAGGCGCTCGTGACCGACACGGCGAACCGCCACCGGATCCCCGACGGTCTCGTGGAGAAGATCCTGGTGATGGACACCGGCGAGGGCGAGCGCGCGTCCGGCGACATCGACTTCGGCGCCGAGATGGAGAGCGCATCCGACCGCTACGAGGTCGCCGACACGGCCGCCGACGACCCGGCGCAGCTCTACTACTCCTCCGGCACGACCGGCTCCGCGAAGGGCATCCTGCACGCCCACCGTTACCTGCTCGCGCACGAGGAGTTCGAGTACTGCCACGACGTGCGCGACGGCGAGGTCTTCCACGGCTCCGGCGAGTGGGCGTGGGCGGCGGGCATCGTGCCGCTGCTCGGGCCGTGGCGCTACGGCGCGGTGCAGTTCGTGTTCGCGCGCAAGGGCGGCTTCGACCCCGAGGAGCAGCTGCGCCAGCTCCACAAGCACGAGGTCACGAACATGTTCACGACGCCCACGGCGCTGCGTTCGATGACCGCGGTGACCGACGCGGGCAAGAAGTACCCGCTGAAGCTGCGCGTGACCTGCTCGGCGGGCGAGCCGCTGAACCCCGAGGTCATCCGCTGGTTCCGCGAGCAGTTCGGCATCACCGTGCTCGACTACTACGGCCTGACCGAGAGCTACCCACTGTGCGGCAACTTCCCGACGGTCGAGGTGCGCGAGGGCTCGATGGGGCTGCCGCTGCCCGGCTGGGACGTCGCGGTGCTCGACGAGGACGAGAACCCGCTGCCCCCGGGCGAGCGCGGCGAGATCTGCCTGCGCGCGCGCTCGAACCCGCACTACCCGATCGGCTACTGGAACCGGCCCGAGGACACCGACGAGGTCTTCGGCGGCGAGTGGTTTCACACGAAGGACGCCGCGCAGTGCGACGACGACGGCTACTTCTGGTACGCCGGCCGCGCCGACGACGTGATCATCTCCGCCGGCTACCGGATCGGCCCGTTCGAGGTGGAGTCGGCCTGCGTCGAGCATCCGGCGGTCTTGGAGGCGGCTGCGGTCGCGTCGCCGGACCCGAAGCGCGGCGACATCGTCAAGGCGTTCATCGTCCTGGGCGAAGGACACGAGCGGAGCGACGATCTCGCCGACGAGATCAAGAGGTTCGTCCGCGAGAAGCACTCGGCGTACGCGTACCCGCGCGAGATCGAGTTCGTCGACGACCTGCCGAAGACGCTCACCGGCAAGATCCGCCGCGTCGAGCTGCGCGAGGCGGAGCGCCAGCGCAAGCAGGCGCGCGCGCACGCTTAGCTGGCGGCCCCGCCGCGTGCGGGTTACGCTCGCCGGAGGCCATGAACACGGTTGCTCAGGTTCGCTACGTCCGCAGCAGCGGCGACACCCGGATCGCCTATCAGGTGACGGGCGAGGGTCCGCTCGACCTCGTGTTCGTATCGGGCTTCGTGTCCAACCTCGAGGGCTACTGGGAGGATCCCGCCTTCAGACACGTCTTCGAGCGGCTCGGGTCCTTCGCGCGCGTCGCGCTGTTCGACAAGCGCGGCCAGGGCCTGTCCGACCGGCCGCCGGGCCCGCCCACGCTCGAGCAGACGATGGACGACATCGGGGCCGTCATGGACGCCGTGGGCATGCAGCAAGCGGCCTTCTTCGGCGTCTCCGAGGGCGGGCCCGCGACCGCGCTGTTCGCGGCGAGCCATCCCGAGCGCGTTCGCGCTCTCGCCCTCTACGGGACGTGGGCCCGCGTGATCCGCTCGGACGACTATCCGGAGGGCGTGCCGCTCGAGGCGTTCGACGCCTTCACCGGGCGCATCGACGAGGAGTGGGGCGGGCCCGTCTGCGCCGACATCTTTGCGCCGAGCGTGTGCGAGGACGCGCAGTTTCGCGACAACTGGGCGCGCTTCCTGCGCCGTGGCGCGGCTCCGAGGGATGCGGTGAACCTCCTTCGCATGTACCGCGACGCGGACGTGCGCGGGGTGCTTCCGTCGATAAACGCCCCGACGCTCGTGCTGCACCGCACCGGTGACCGCCTGACGCCGATCGAGGGCGGGCGCACGATCGCCGGCCTGATCCCGGGCGCGCGCTTCGTCGAGCTGCCGGGGGAGGACCACCTCCCGATCGTCGACTCGGACCAGATACTCGACGAGGTCGAGGAGTTCCTCACCGGCGAGCGCCACGTGCGCGAGCCCGATCGCGTGCTGGCGACCGTGATGTTCACCGACATCGTCGGCTCGACGGAGCGAGCGGCGGCACTCGGGGACAGCCGCTGGCGCGAGCTCGTCGGCCGCCACGACGCGCTCGTGCGCCGCGAGCTCCAGCGCCACCGCGGGCGGCCGATCAAGACGCTCGGCGACGGCTTCCTGGCCACCTTCGACGGCCCCGCTCGCGGCGTGCGCTGCGCGAAGGCGATCGCCGGCGCCATGCGCGAACTGGGCCTGGAGATACGCGCGGGCCTGCACACCGGCGAGTGCGAGCTGGTCGGCGACGACGTTGCGGGCATGGCTGTGAACATCGGCGCGCGCGTCGCGTCGCTGGCCGGTGCCGGCGAGGTGCTGGTGTCGAGCACCGTGAAGGACCTCGTCGTGGGGTCGGGCATCGAGTTCGGTGAGCGCGGCGAGCACCGGCTCAAGGGCGTGCCCGGCGAGTGGCGCCTGTTCTCGGCGCTCAGCTCGTAGCCGGCAGGTCCGGGCCGCTCGTGCCCATCCACTCGTCGACCGGCAGCTTGGCGCCGGCCGCCGCGAGCTCGTCGGGCGACGTCGGCGGCAGTCCCGCGACCTCGACGTTGCCGAAGCGCTCGATCGTGGCCCTGTTCGAGCGGACCATCGTGTCGGGCTCGTCGGGCCACGGCGTCATGACCACGGCGGCCACGTCCAGGCCCACCGCCCGCGCCGCCTCGATCGTGAGCAGGGTGTGGTTGATCGTGCCGAGGCCGGTGCGCGCGGCGATCACGACCGGCAGGTCCAGCTCGACGGCGAGGTCGCGCACGAGGTAGCCCGGGGTGAGCGGCACGAGTATGCCGCCGACGCCCTCGCAGACGAGCGTGTCGGCGCCCTCACCCGCCGCGCGCGCCGCGGCGGCAAGTTCGTGCGGCTCGATCGTGTCACCCGCCATCTCCGCCGCCAGGTGCGGCGACACCGCCGGGCCGAACGACAGCGGTGCCACGTCCGACGGCCTCTGTCTGATGGTCGCGACGCGAGCGAGCAGCTCGTGGTCGCGCGGCCACTCGTCGGGCTCCTCGTCGGTGCCTGTGACCACCGGCTTGAACGCGGCCACCCTCTCGCCCCGCTCGGCCAGCGCCGCGCAGATCGCCGCGGCCAGGACCGTCTTGCCGACGCCCGTGTCGGTTGCCGTTACGAAGATGCCGCGCACGCCGCGGGACTCTACTCAGGCGCCGGGGTGACCACGGTGCTGTAGCCGGCCGGGTCGGTGGGCCCCTCGGTCGCGATCAGCACAACGCGCGTGCTCGGGCCCAACCCGACCGCCGCGCGCAGCTCGCCGGCCGCGGCGTCCCCTGCGAGCGCGCGTAGACCCGCGAGCGGCGCGGCGCCGGAGTCGCCGATCTCGAGACCGGCCGCGGCGAGCTCGCGCATCGCCGCGCGCGTCTCGTCGTCGCTGACGGTCACCGTGCCCGCGATGCCGGTCTGGAGCGTGGGCCAGGCCGCCTCCGACACCTCCGCGCAGTCGAGCCCCGCCATCGTCGTTCCGGGCGTGTCGACGGCGGTCGGCGCGCCGTTGGCCAGCGACATGGTGAGGCACGCCGCGGTGGCCGGTTCGACGCCGACCACCACGGTCCCGGTCTCCGCGCCGAATCGTGCCGCGGCAGCGCCGAGCGAGCCGACTCCGATCGGCACGAGCACGAGGTCGAAGCCGCGCCCGATCTCGTCGAAGAGGGTGGCGTAGCCGTCGATCACCCAGCTCGCCGGACCCGCCGCGCCCACGTCGGCCAGCTCCAGCACGCCTTGCTGCCGCGCGTCGGCAGCCGCACGTGCCACGGCGTCCTCGTAGCTCCCGTCGATCACCACGACCTCGGCGCCCTCGCGCGCGATCGCCTCGCGTCGTGCCGGCACCGACCGCGAGGGCAGGTAGACCCGGCAGCGGAGGCCGCGGCTGGCCGCCACGTGCGCGACCGCCCGGCCGTGGTTGCCCGCGCTGGCCGTCACGAGGGTGCGCACGTCCGGCTGCTCGCGCAGCGCTCGCTCGACCGCCCACGACGCGCCGAGCACCTTGAACGCCGGCAGCCCGAGCCGGTCCGATTCGTCCTTCAGCGCCACCGACGCGAGGCGCAGGTCGCGCGCGGTGGCGGGGAGGTCACGCAGCGGCGTGGGGCGGTAGCCGTCGAGCGATTGGTGGAACGTGGCGGCCTCATGATTCGGCGGCGGCACCGCGTCGGGCCGCAGCGCCCGGTTCACGAGCGCCCTCAAGCGCAGAGGCGCCGGCCGGCGGCGATGAGGGTCCGGGCCGTGTCCACGGTGCTCTGGATGCTGACCCACTCCTCGTCCGCGTGCGCTCCCTCGCCGGCCGGCCCGAACATCACCGTGGGAATGCCGGCGGCGGCAATGAACGCGGCGTCCGCCCAGTAGCTCGCGCCGCCGATGTCGGGCGGCGCGCCGAGGACCTCGCTCGCCGCGTGGCGCACAGCTTGGACCACCTCGGCGTCCTCGGCCACCTCGAACGGCTCGCGGACGAGCAGCGTCCGCTGTTCGGTCACGAGCGCCGGGTCGGCCGCGCGGCAGCGGTCGAGGAGAGCCGCGAGCTCGGCCTCCGCGTCGGCCGCCGTCTCGCCCGGCAGCGTGCGTCGCTCGAGGCCGATCACGCAGCGGGCGGGATAGCTCGACATCTCGGCGCCGCCGTCGATCAGCGACGCGTGGACCGAGCCTCGCTCGAGCAGCGGGTGCGGGCGATCGGCGAGCGCCACGTCGAGCTCGCCGATCGCCGTCAGGATCGGTCCGCTCTTCACGATCGCGTCGACGCCCAGGTGCGGCCGCGACCCGTGCGCCGCGCGCCCGGTCACCTCCACCTCGGCCCAGACGAAGCCCTTGTGGGCCACGACGACCTCGAGCTCGGTCGGTTCGGTGACCACGGCGGCGTCGGCGCTCACGCGCTCGAGCACCTGCTGGACGCCCGTGCTGGCGTGCTCCTCGTCGGCGACGGCCGCCACCACGACGTCACCTGCGATGTCCGAGCGGGCCAGCTCGCGCGCCGCGATCAGCGCCGCCGCCACGCCCGCCTTCATGTCATATGCGCCGCGCCCGTAGAGCCGGTCGCCGTCCACGCGCGGCGTGTGCGGGTCGCTCATGCCCGCGACCCCGACCGTGTCGATGTGGCCGCACAGCATCAGCGTGCGCCCGCCGCCGCTGCCCCGCGCGCGCACCACCGCGCTCGGCCGCCCGGGCGTCGGCTCGACGACCTCGACTCCGAGTCCCGCGGCGTCCGCCCAGTCGCCGATCACGCGTGCGATCGCCTCCTCGCCGGCGCCGGCCGGGACGAGCGAGGGATTGACGGAATCGACGGCGACCAGCGCCGACAGCAGCGCGACTACGTCGTCGCGCACCCGCTAGGCGGCTTCGGCGTAGCCGTCGAACACGCCGCTCGACGCGGCCGCCGGCCGCGCGGGCACCTGCTCGCGCTGCGGCGCCACCTCGTGCACTGCGCGCGCGATCACGCCCGCCGCCCAGCGCAGCTCCGAGGGCGTGTGCGAAGCCATCACCGTGATCCGCAGCCGCGAGCTGCCGTCCGGCACCGTCGGCGGCCGGATCGCCTGGCAGAAGACACCCTGGCGCAGCGCGCGCTCGCAGGCGTCCATGGCGGCATGCGGGTCGCCGACCACGACCGGCAGGATCTGCGTCTCGGATATGCCGGCGTCGAGGCCCTCGGCCGACAGCGCGTCGCGCATGGCCTCGGCGTTGCGGGCGAGCTTGTCGACGCGGCCGGGCTGCTCCACGAGCAGCTCGAGCGCCGCCATCGCCCCGGCCACGGCCGGCGGCGGCAGCGCCGTCGAGAAGATGAGCGTGCGGGCGGTGTTGACGAGGTACTTCGCCATCCGCTTGTCGCAGCACGCGTAGGCGCCGTAGGAGCCGAGCGACTTGCCGAGCGTGCCCACCACCACGTCGACCTCGTCCTCGAGGCCCGCGTCGGCCACGGCGCCGCGGCCACCGGGGCCCATCGTGCCGGTCGAATGCGCCTCGTCGACCATCACGCGCGCGTCGTAGCGCTGCGCCAGCTCCACGATCTCCTCGAGCGGGGCGATGTCGCCGTCCATCGAGAAGACGCCGTCGGTGACGATCAGCGCGCCGCGCCCGCCGGCCTCGCGCAGGCCCCACTCGAGGTGGTCGGGGTCGCAGTGGTCGTAGACGAACGTCTCGGCGCGAGCGAGCCGGCAGCCGTCGACGATCGACGCGTGGTTGAGCTCGTCGCTGAACACGACCTCGCCCGCCCGCGCGAGCGACGAGATGACGCCCGCGTTGGCGAGGTAGCCCGACCCGAACAGGACGCACGCGCCGCTGCCCTTGAACTCGGCCAGCTGCTCCTCGAGGCGGCGGTGCACCGTCATGTTCCCCGACACGAGCCGCGACGCCCCGGCGCCCACGCCCCAGCGCATCGCGGCGTCCGCGGCCGCCTCGCGCACGCGCGGGTGATCGGCGAGGCCGAGGTAGTTGTTCGAGCAGAGCAGCAGGACGGGGTCGCCGTCGAGCAGGACGCGCGGCCCCTGCGGCCCCGAGATCATCCGCAGGCGCCGGTAGAGGCCGCGGTCGCGGATCTGCTCGAGCTGGGCGGCGATGTCGGTCATGTCACGCCGCCTCCTCGCGCGCGGGAACCTGGACGACCGCGGGGAAGCGGTTCGGCGCGCCATCGGGCCGCGGCGGCACCGAGCGCTTGGGCCGGTGCCGGAGCTGCCGCGAGGGATCCCAGAACGGCGCCTCGTCCTGGTGGTCCACCAGGTCCTCCTCGGCGCGTGCCGGCGCGTCGCCCGCGAGCCAGCCGGAGCGGTTGTCGGGCCGCGGGTTCGCGCCGTTGTCCTCCTGACGCGCCGTATTGAGGCCCAGCTCCTCGAACATCGCCCGGTCGTCCTCCGGCTCGGCTCCGAGCGTGGTCAGGAAGTTGCCCATCATCACGCCGTTGAGCCCGGCCTTGACGGCCAGCGGCTGCAGCTCGCCCAGGTTCTCGATCCGGCCGCCGCAGAGCCGGAACAGCGCCTCGGGGAGGATCAGGCGGAAGATCGCGATCCACTTGACCGCCTCCCACGGGTCCATCAGCTCGCGGTCGCCGAACTTGGTGCCGGGGCG
>JAICRZ010000072.1 GCA_025937135.1 Thermoleophilaceae bacterium | reverse complement strand
GGCGGCGATCTCCTCCGGCGTCGGCTCGCGGCCGTTCTTCTGGACGAGCGCGCGGCGGACGCGGCCGACGCGGTTCATCCGCTCGACCATGTGCACGGGGATGCGGATCGTTCGCGACTGATCGGCGAGCGCGCGGGTGATGCCCTGGCGGATCCACCAGGTCGCGTAGGTGGAGAACTTGAAGCCGCGGCGCCAGTCGAACTTCTCGACCGCGCGGATCAGGCCCAGGTTGCCCTCCTGGATCAGGTCGAGCAGCGTCAGACCGCGGCCGGTGTAGCGCTTGGCGATCGACACGACCAGGCGCAGGTTGGCCTCGATCAGCTGGTTCTTGGCGGCCATGTCGTTCATCTCGACGCGCTTGGCCAGCCGGACCTCGTCCTCCTTCGTCAGGAGGCGCACCTTGCCGATGCGCTTGAGGTAGGCGCGAACCGCGTCGTCGGAGCCGCCCTCGGGCTCGGTGGCGGGCACGCCGGCGCTGACGACGCCGCCCTCGTCGAAGAGGTCGCGGACGTTCCCGGGGGCCTCCGTCCCGCTCTCGTCGTTTTCGTCGACCGGCACTGTGTTCAGACGGTTCAAAGCGTCACCCTCATGAGCTCGTCGATCTGGTCGCGAAGGCGCTGCCGATCCTTGGCCAGCGTCCTCTGAACCTCGAAGTCCTGCGCCTGCTCGGCCGTGCGGAGTCCGCGGTTCACGCGCGCGAGGTCGAGCTGCAAAAACGTCAGTCGAAGAACGTCTGCGGACACATCGTCATTTTCGGCCCTCAGCACCACGTCTTTAATCAGCACGAGGAACGATTCATCGTCATCCGGTAGGGCGATTAGCGGGTCATCCCAGTGGTGGAGGAGGTGCTCCCTGACGCGCCACAGTGGCTCATACGAGAAATGCGCCCGTTCCAGGCGCTCCAGGTACTCCTTACCCAACTCCGAGCCGACACACATCGACAGGAACATCCGCTCCGACCTCGCGACCGCGTCGAGCGGCGCCAGCGGCCTGCGGGCGCGTGCCTGCGGGGCGTCCTGCGCCTGTGGCCGCGGGCGTGAATCCGCGGTCATGACGTAGCTGCCGTCGATGTCCAGACGGTCCGCCACGAGGCGAATCAGCTCGTCGCGCGTCGCCGTCCGCGGCGGGACGCCGGCCACGATCGGCCTGATCTCCTCGAGCGCGCGGTCACGGCCGCGCGGCGTGCCCAGGTCGGCGGCCGCAAGCACGCGGCGCACCTCGAACTCGGCGATCGTCAGCGCGCGATCGAGCAGCTTGCCGAACGCCTCGCTGCCCGATTCGGCCACGAGCTCCGCGGGGTCGCGGCCCTCGGGCAGCTGCACGACGAGCAGCTCGAGGTCGCGCTCCTTCGCCATGTGCCCGGCACGCAGCATCGCCTCCTGCCCCGCGCGGTCGGCGTCGAGCGCGAAGTAGGCGATCGGGGCGGCGCGGCGCAGCTCGGCGAGCTGGTCGTTGGTGAGCGCGGTGCCCATGATCGCCACGGCCTCCCTGATCCCGGCCTGGTGCAGCGCGAGCACGTCGGTGTAGCCCTCCACGGCCACGATCCGGCCGGCGGACGCCGCCGCCGCGCGCGCCTGGTGGATGCCGAAGAGCTGGCGGCCCTTGTGGTAGATCGAGTTCTCGGACGTGTTGAGGTACTTCGGCCCGCGGCCCTCCCCCAGCATCCGCGCACCGAAGCCGAGCACGCGCCCGCGCGCGTCGGACAGCGGGAACATGATCCGCGAGCGGAAGCGGTCGTACACCTGCCCGTTGCGGTTCTGCTGCGCGAGTCCGGCCGCGAGGAGCTCCTCGCGCGAGAAGCCGTCGCGCTGAGCGGCCATCAGGATCTTGTCCCAGGCGCTCGGCGAGTAGCCGACGCGGTAGGTGCGCAGCACCTCCTCCGCCAGGCCACGGCCGGCTAGGTACTCGCGCGCGTGCGCCGCCTCCGGCGCCTCCCACAGGACGCGCTCGTAGTAGGCGGCGGTGCGCTCGATCAGCTTCAGCAGCCGCTCGCGCCGGCGCCGCTCCTCCTCCGCGCGCGGGTCCTCCTGCTCGAGCTTGAGCTCCACCCCGTAGCGGTCGGCCAGCGACTCGACCGCCTCCTTGAACGTGAGCCCCTCGATCGCCTCCACGAAGCCGATCGCATCACCGGACTCGCCGCAGCCGAAGCAGTGGTAGAAGCCGCGCTCGCCGTCGACCGAGAACGACGGCGTGCGCTCGTCGTGAAACGGGCAGAGGCCGGTCCAGCGGCTCCCGACCCGGCGCAGGTCGGTCCGCGCGCCCACCAGCTCCACCATGTCGACCGCTTCCTTCACGCGCTCGATCGAGTCCTTCGTGTAGAGCCCCATGCCGCCCTGAGGCTAGACGTTGGAGCGCAGTATGACTTCCCTAGAGGCCACGCGGAAGCGACAGCTCTGTAAAAGCGCGCAACGCGAAACGGTCGGTCATCCCGGCCAGCCAATCCACGATCCGCTCGGCCCCGGAGGCGCCCGCCACCATCGCCGGCGGCGGCTCCTCGGCGTAGTGCGCGAAGAGGGCCCGCAGCATCCGCTCGATCCGCTCGGCCTCGCTGCGCGACACCTGACCGATGTAGACGCGCTCGAACATGAAGCTGCGCAGGCCCATCATCGCCTCGCCGGCGTCGGGACCCTGGACGATGTCGCCGGCAGCAGCCGAGCACTCGACGAGGTCGCGCACGAGCGTGTCGATCCGCGCCGAGCTCGTCTCTCCGAGCGCGGCTATCTCGGCCGCCGGCAGATCCTCGTGGCGCAGCAGGCCGGCCCGCAGGGCGTCGTCGATGTCGTGGTTGATGTAGGCCACGCGGTCGACCAGCCGCACGATCCGCCCCTCCAGCGTGGACGCCAGCTCGGGCCCGGTGTGGCGCAGGATGCCGTCGCGCACCTGCTCGGTGAGGTTGAGCCCGTCGCCGTCGCGCTCGATCCGCTCGACGATCCGCAGCGAATGGTGGTTGTGCCGGAAGCCGACGCCGAAGCGCTCGCGCAGGCACGCGTCGAGCACCTCCTCGCCGATGTGGCCGAACGGCGGGTGGCCGAGGTCGTGCCCGAGCGCGATCGCTTCCGTCAGGTCCTCGTTCAGCCCGAGCGCGCGAGCGACCGTCCGCGCGATCCCGGCGGTCTCGAGCGTGTGCGTGAGCCGCGTCCGGTAGTGGTCGCCCTCGGGTGAGATGAACACCTGCGTCTTGTGCTTGAGCCGCCGGAACGCCTTCGAGTGCACGATCCGGTCGCGATCGCGCTGGAACGGCGTGCGGAGCGGCGAGTCCGGCTCGGGCGCAGCCCGGAGCGCCGGGTAGGAGCGGGCGGCCAATGGCGAGAGAAGAGCCGCCTCGGCGGCCTCCATCCGATCGTGGAAGCTGCTGTCGACGATCGCGCTCACGTCGTCGATTCTGGCAGCGCGACCGGCGGCCGGACCAGGCGCTTGCCCGGCCAGCCGCTCCGCTCGCCCACGAGCGCCATCAGCGCGGGCACGAGCAGCGTGCGCACGAGGAAGGCGTCGATCAGGAGCCCGACGGTCATCGCCACGGCGATCTCGCGGAACGCCGCGAGCGGCACGATCGCCAGCAGCGCGAACGAAAGGCCGAGGATCAGTCCCGCCGCCGCGATCGGCTTGGAGGCGCTCGCCCCCGCCTCCACGATCGCGGCGCGAATCGGCCGCGTGCGCGCGGTGTCCCAGATCCTCCCGACTATGAAGACGTTGTAGTCCGACCCGAGCGCCAGCAGCAGCACGGTCGCCATGAACGGCACGTAGTAGGTCAGCTCCGCGTAGCCGAGGAGGTCGACGAAGATGTAGGCGGTCGCGCCGAGCGACGCGCACAGCGCGAGAAGGCTCGCCGCAACCAGGTACAGCGGCGCCACGAGTGCGCGCAGGAACAGCGCCAGCAGCAGCGCCACGGCCAGGATCGCGACGGGCGCGACGCGTGCGAGGTCGCCGAACGTCTCCTCGACCGTCTCCGAGACGAGCGCGGTGTCGCCCGCGAAGCTCGCGTGCGCGGCAGGCAGGCCGACGTCGCCGAGCAGCCCCGGCATCCGCCGCTGGAGCCTGCGCAGGTCGTCGATCGCGGCGGCCCCGAGCGGATCGCTCTTCAGCATCACTATGTAGCGCGCGGCGTTCCCGGTGGACGAGAGCGCCGCCCCGCGCGCGACCCGGAACGGCACGCTCCCCGGACCGGCCACCGCTGCCACGCCGGGCTGTCGCGTGAGCAGGCGCTGAAGGTGCGCAAGCGGCTTGCGGCGCGCGACGATGCCGCCCGCCTCCACGACCACGACGGTCGGCGAGATCACGCCCGGCGCGAACCCCTTCGCCGCCGCCGCGTACGCCTTCGAGATCGGGTTGGCGTCCGGAAGGCCGCGGATCAGCGGGTTGCCGACCTTCATGTGGGAGAGCCCGCTCGCGCCCGCTCCCAGCACGGCGATGCAGACGAGCGCGATCACGAGCGGATGCCGCGCGGCGAGCCCGAGCGCACGCGAACGGCCGGGCCGCCGTGACGCGTCGACGAACTCGCCGGCCTCCTCCGGCGGCAGCTCGCGCCGCGGCCGGCTCGGCCAGAAGGTGGCCGTGCCCGTGATCGCCATGATCGCCGGGACGAACGTGACCGCCACCGCCAGGCCGACCAGGACCGCCAGCGCCATCCCCGGCCCGAACGCCTGGAGGAACCCGAGCCGCGCCACCAGCAGCGCCGCGCTGGCCGCCGCCACCGAGATCCCGGCGACCATCACGATCGGCGCGATCTCGGCGGTGGCGCGCACCGCTGCGGCGCGCGGTTCGAGCTCCTCGGCGAGCAACCGTCTGAAGCGCGACAGGAAGAAGATCGAATAGTCGGTCAGGACGCCGAACAGCAGCACGATGATCACCGGCGTCACCTCGCGCGGGACCGAGACCCCGACCCGCGAGCCGATGTAGGCGATCAGCCGTATCGCGACCAGGTAGGCGATCGCCACCGCGGCGAGGTTCAGCAGCGGCGCCACCAGCGCGCGGAAGTGCAGCGCCACGGCGGCCAGGACCACGAGCACCGTCGCGATCTCCACGAGCGGCAGGCGGTTCTCGATCACGGTGGCCTGCTCCTGGCGGGCGCTCAGGGAGCCGGTCGCGCCCACGAGTGCGTCGCCGGGCGGGGAGACGGACCGCTTCTCGAGCCTGTCGATCAGCCCGGCCCTGCCGATCGGCCCGATGTCGGTCGGGAAGAAGAGGTAGGTGAGCGCCGTGGTCCCGCGCTCGCGCGCGAGCGGCGGGCGGGCCAGCGCGTTGGTGAGCGGCAGGGCGCCCGCGATTCCGGTGAGCCCCGGCATCAGGTGGCGGTTGAGCGCGTACGTGCGCGTGGCGAAGCGAGCCAGCGCCGCCTTCGACAGCCCGGCCGGGTCGCGCTGCACGAGGATGTTGCGGCTGAGCAGCGGGAAGCCGAAGAGCGTGGCCGAGCGCTGCTCCGCCTGGATGGCCGCGGCGTCGTTGGGCACGAGGTCGCCGAGCGCGCCGACCTGGGCCTGGTCGATCGACGGCAGCACGAGCGACAGCACGATCGCGGCGGCCACCCAGAACGCGACGATCGCATAGCGGCCCGCCACGATGGCGCGGGCGAAGCGCTCGCGGGGCCTCACTCCGCGCGCCGCTCCACTCGCACGACGCGCAGGTGCCCGAGCCTGAACGGCAGGTAGATCGCCACGATCGGCACCGTCGGGATCAGCGCGAGCGCCCAGCCGAGCAGCGTGCTCAGACCATGCACGCTCGCGCGGCTCGAGCGCCCGCTGGCGAGGACGCTGCGGCCCGCCTCGCTCACGCGCTGCGCGGGCTGATCGAGGCGGTCGCCGATCAGCGGCAGCGACGACAGCGAGTGCAGCGCCTGGCCCGCCTCGTCCACCGCGCCGCCCACGTTCGTGACGGTGTCACTCAGGTGCGTCAGGCCGTCGACGTTGGACGAGACGGCGAGCGCGAGCACGACACATCCGATCACCCACACGGCCACCGCCAGGTCGAGCAGGTATCGGACGCGCGACTGCATCTGCTCGATCCCTGCCCTTTCCGGCACCGTTTCGCGCGGGGGGCGTCACCAGACGGACGTCGGCAGTCGGCAGTCGGCAGTCGGCAGTCGGCAGTCCGCAGACGGCAGAGCGGCTACTCGAGCGCTGCCTGGGCCGCCGCCACGCGCGCGATCGGCACGCGATACGGCGAGCAGCTCACGTAGTCGAGCCCGGCCATGTGGAAGAAGGCGATCGAGTCGGGGTCGCCACCGTGTTCGCCGCAGATGCCGAGCTTGAGGTCGGGCTTCTCCTCGCGGCCGGTCCACGCGGCCAGCCGGACGAGCCACCCGACGCCCGGCTTGTCGATCGTCTCGAACGGGCTGCGGTCAACGATCTTCTGCTCGATGTAGCGGTTCAGGAAGCCGCCCTCGACGTCGTCGCGCGAGAAGCCGAGCGCGGTCTGCGTCAGGTCGTTTGTGCCGAACGAGAAGAAGTCCGCGACGGCCGCGATCCGGTCGGCGACGAAGCACGCGCGCGGCAGCTCGATCATCGTGCCGACGTCCACGTCGAGGTCGCCGCCGCCCTCCTCCCCGACGACCTTCTCGCAGAGCCGCCGCATCAGCTCGAGCTCCTTCTCGTAGGCGACGAGCGGGATCATGATCTCCACCGCCGGCGCCTTGCCGCAGCGCTCGCCCACGGCCTTGGCGGCGCGCACGATCGCCTTGACCTGCATCTCGTAGATCTCGGGGTGGATGATCCCCAGGCGGACGCCGCGGGTGCCGAGCATCGGGTTGGTCTCGCGCAGCGAATGGACGCGGTCGAGCGTGGCCTCGAGCTCCTCGAGGTCGGCCGAGCGCTCGATCCGCGCACGCTCGACGTCCTGGGCGACCTCCTCGATCCCCGGCAGGAACTCGTGCAGCGGCGGGTCGAGCAGCCGGATCGTGACCGGCAGGCCGGCCATCACCTCGAACAGCCCCTCGAAGTCCTCCTGCTGGAGCGGAAGCAGCTCGCCGAGCGCCGAGCGCCGGTCCTCCTCGGTCTCGGCCATGATCATCGCGCGCATCTTCGGCTGGCGGTCGGCAGCCATGAACATGTGCTCGGTCCGGCACAGGCCGATCCCCTCGGCGCCGAACTCGCGCGCCTTGCGGGCGTCCTCGGGCGTGTCGGCGTTCGTGCGCACGCCGAGCTTGCGCACCTCGTCGGCCCATCTCAGGACCTGCTCGAAGTTCTCGTCCACGTCCGGATCGACGAGCGGCACATCATCGACGGTGACCTCGCCGCTGGTCCCGTCGAGCGCGATGCAGTCGCCCTCGTGGAGCACCGTCCCGTTCACGCGGACCTCCTTCTGCGTGACGTCGATCTCGAGCGCGCTCGCACCGGTCACGGCCGGGCGACCCATCCCGCGCGCGACGAGCGCCGCGTGCGACGCCTTGCCGCCCTCACTCGTGAGGATGCCCTTGGCGGCGAAGAAGCCGGCCACGTCGTCGGCCTCGGTGAACGGGCGGACGAGCACCACGTCGCGCCCGGATTCGGCCGCGGACACAGCGTCGTCGGCGGTGAAGACGATCTCGCCCTTCGCGGCGCCGGGCGAGGCGGAGACGCCCTTCGCCAGCACCTCGTAGTCGGCGTCGTGGCCGAAGGTCGGGTGGAGCAGCGCGTCGAGCTTCTCGGCGTCGATCGTGGCGAGCGCCTCCTCCCTGGTCAACAGCCCCTCGCTCACGGCGTCGACCGCGAACCGCACCGCCGCCTGCGCCGGCCGCTTGGCGTTGCGGGTCTGGAGCATGTAGAGGTGGTCCTCCTCCACGGTGAACTCCGTGTCCTGCATGTCCTTGTAGTGCTTCTCGAGCGTGGCGAGGATGTCCATCAGGTCTGAATGCGCCTCGGGCATCTGCTCCTTCATCTGGGCGATGTCCCGAGGCGTGCGTACGCCCGATACGACGTCCTCCCCCTGCGCGTTCACGAGGTAGTCGCCCGACGGCTCCGGCGCGCCGGTGATCTCGTCGCGGCTGAACGCGACGCCGCTGCACGACGTGTCGCCCTTGTTGCCGAACACCATCTGCTGCACGTTCACCGCCGTCCCCCACTCGTCGGGGATGCGGTTGATGCGGCGGTACTCCTTGGCGCGCGACGAGTCCCATGAGTCGAACACCGCTCGGATCGCCTGCTCGAGCTGCTGCTGCGGGTCCTGCGGGAAGTCCTCGCCGGTGACGTCGCGGTAGAGCGCCTTGAAATCGTCGACCAGGCCCTTGAGGTCGTCCACCGACAGCTCGGTGTCCTCCCTGACGCCCGCTTGCTTCTTGCGCGCCCTGATCGCGTCCTCGATCTTCTCGCCGGGCACGCCGCGGCAGACGTTGCCGAACATCTGCACGAAGCGCCGGTAGGAGTCCCAGGCGAAGCGCTCGTTATCGGTCTTCTTCGCGAGCCCCTCGACGGAACGGTCGTTCAGCCCGAGGTTGAGGACGGTGTCCATCATCCCCGGCATCGACTCGCGCGCGCCGCTGCGCACCGACACGAGCAGCGGATCGTCGTCGTCGCCGAGCTCCTTGCCCGTCTTCTCCTCGAGGTTCGCGAGCGCCTCGGCGACCTGCTCCTCGAGTCCGTCGGGCTCGTCGTTGCCCGCCGCCATGTACGCGACGCAGGCCTCGGTCGTGATCGTGAAGCCGGCCGGAACCTTGTCCTCGCCGAGCACGCGCGTCATCTCGGCGACGTTCGCGCCCTTGCCACCGAGCAGATCGCGCATGTCCATCGAGCCCTCGGAGAACTCGTAGACCCATTTGGTGTCGGACCCCGCCAAGGCGGCGACAGTCTAGAACTACGAACATGCCCTTACCGGTGCTCAGAGGCGAGCGGGTGGCGCTGCGGCCGCTGACCGAAGCGGACGTCGAGGCGCTCGTCGCGGCGGCCTCGGATCCGAGCGTCAGGCGCTGGTGGGGCTTCACGAACGATCCCGACTCGCTGCGCGCCGGCTTCCGGAACGACGGCACCGGCATGGCGATCGAGTCCGGCGGCGAGCTGGCCGGCTGGATCGCGTTCAACGAGGAGGACGAGCCCGACTACCGCCACGCCGCGCTCGACGTGACGATGCTCCCCCCGTTCCAGGGCCGGGGCCTCGGTCCGGAGGCGCTGCGCACGCTCATCCGCTGGCTGATCGAGGAGCGCGGCCACCACCGCTTCACGATCGACCCCGCGCTGGCCAACCAGAACGCGATCAGGGCGTACCGCTCGGTCGGCTTCAGGGACGTAGGCGTGCTGCGCCGCTACGACCGGCGTCCCGACGGCAAATGGGAGGACGGCCTGCTGCTCGACCTGCTGGCGGAGGAGGTGAGATGAGCCTCAGGCCACGCGCCGCAGCTGCACGTGCGCGTGGTGCTCCAGGGTCTCGCCGATCGCCCGGTCCGCCTGGCCCAGCGCGCGCTCGGTTGCCTCCGGTGCCTCGGCCAGCGGCTTGGCAAGCGCCATGACGAGGAACTCGTGCGCCTCGCCGCTCAGCGCGAACGACCCGGCCTCGCAGCCCGGGCAGACGACACCGCCCGCGCTGGCGGAGAACGCCGACAGGTGCTCGCGCTCGCCGCACGCCGCGCAGGCAGCCAGCTCGGGCGCGAAGCCCGCCGCCAGCAGCAGCTTCATGCGGAACGCGAGCGCGTGCGCGCGGGTGGCGGCGTCGGCGTCGCCGTCGAGAAGCTGGAGCTCTCGGCAGAGCAGGTTGTAGGCGGGCGGGTTCGGCTCCGCGGAGTCGAGCAGCCGCAGCACGGACTCGCACGCCTGCGTGGCACGCTGGAGCGAGGTCCAGCGCTCGCGCAGGCCCGGGTGCGCGTCCACCGTATCGACGCCCGTGACCGTGCACAGGTCGCCGCGCCCCTCACGCAGGATCAGGTTCACCCGCGCGAGTGGCTCGAGCCGCCCACCGAGGCGCGACTTCACCCTTCTGGCGCCCTTCGCGATCGCCCCGATCCGTCCGCGTTCGCGGCTATACAGGTGGAGGATGCGGTCTGCCTCTCCGTAGCGGATCGAGCGCAGCACCACGGCTTCTGTCTTGAAAGGGGCCGGCACTTCCTAGACTTTCGCTGTCATGGCGGACGGCAACGGCACCCGCATAACGATGTACACGACCGACCCGTGTGGGTTCTGCCGGCAGGCGAAGGCCCTGCTCGCGGCGCGGAACGTCGTCTACGAGGAGATCAACCTCGCCAAGGACCCCGACGGCCGCGCGGCCCTCGTCGAGCGGACCGGCCAGATGACCTTCCCGCAGATCGTCATCGGGGAGCGCTCGATCGGCGGCTTCCGCGAGCTGCTCGAGGCCGACCGCGACGGCACGCTCGAGTCGCTGCTGGCGGCCTGATGCTCGTCTTCGCCCACGCCGGCCACTGGATCGAGTCGCTGCTCATCCTCGTGCCCACGCTCGGCTTCATCATCTGGCTCGTCGTCGTGACGATGCGCGAGCGCCGCCGCGAGCGGCGCGAGGGCACGCAGAGCTAGCTGCGGCGAGCGCGTGGGCGCGGCTGGCAGCTCTCGCACACGTAGGTGCCGCGGCCCGCGGCGCGCATCTTCTTGACGGTTCGCCCGCAGCGCACGCACGGCTCACCCTCGCGCAGGTGGATCAGGAAGCGATCCTGGAAGCTGCCGCGTGCGCCGTCGGGATGGCGGAAGTCGTCGATCGAGGCGCCGCGGGCGTCGATGCCCGCGTTCAGCGACTCGATCACGGCCTCACGCAGCGCCTCGAGCTGCGGCCGGGTGAGCGTGCCGACCGGCCGCTGCGGGTGGATCCGCGCGCGGAACAGCGCCTCGTCGGCGTAGATGTTGCCCACGCCCGCGATCCGCTCCTGCGAGAGCAGGAACGCCTTGACGGGCTGCTTGCGCCCGCGCGCCATCGCCTTCAGGCCCTCGGCCGTGAAGTCGGGGCTGAGGGGCTCGACGCCCAGCCGCTCCGAGAAGTACGTGTCCCGCGCGGCGTCGCCCAGCAGCACGATCCCGGTGCCGAAGCGGCGCGGGTCGGTGAACAGCGCGCGCTCGCCGGAGCCGAGGGCGAGGATCACGCGCACGTAGGGCGGCTGCTCGTCCTCGGGCCGGACCAGCAGGATGTTCCCGGTCATGCGCAGGTGCATCACCAGGTGCACCTCGTTTTCGAGCTCCCAGTCGAGATACTTGCCGCGCCGCGAGATGCGCGCGATTCGTCGTCCCTCCACCGCCGCCGCGACCTCCTGCGGCGGAGCGGGCTCGCACCAGCGCGGGTCGAGCACCTCCATGCGGACGACGACGCGGCCCTCCACGGCGGGTGCCAGCGCGCGCCGGATCGTCTCTACCTCGGGAAGCTCGGGCACTACGTCGAGCTTACGAGCGCGGGCGTGAACGGCGCGCCCGGCAGATCCGCGTCGCGGCCGCACAGCCAGCGCAGCGCGCTGGCGCCCACGCGCGCCATCAGCCCGTCCACACGCCGGCCGTCCTGCCCGGCGAAGATCGCCAGCAACGGCGAGTGCTCGCGCGTGTGGTCGCTGCCGGGATGGCGCGGGTCGACGCCGTGGTCGGCGCACAGGCAGACGAGGTCGCCCGGGCGCATGTCCGCCACCCAGCGCTCGGCGGCGGCGTCGATCTCGGCGAGCGCGCGAGCGAACCCCTGCACGTCCTTGCGGTGGCCGTAGACCTGGTCGGTGTCGACGAGGTTCGCGAACACGAGCCCCGCGTCGAGCGATTCCACGAGCCGGTCGACGGCGGCGATCGCGGTTGGATTGTCGTGACCCGGGTGGACGCTGGTGATTCCGCGGTTGGCGAACACGTCCGCGACCTTTCCGACCGCGTGCACCTCGACCCCATCGGCGCAGATCTCGTCGAGATAGCTGCGCGTGGGCGGCGGGAGCGCGAAGTCGTGGCGGCCCGAGGTGCGCCTGAAGGCGCCCGGCTCGCCCTCGAACGGCCGCGCGATCACGCGGCCCACGTCGAGCATCCGGCGCGCCGCCCTGCAGTGCTCGTACAGCTCGGCCTCGGACACGACGCTCGTGTGCGCGGCCACCTGGAAGACCGAGTCCTGCGAGGTGTAGACGATCAGGCTGCCCGTCCGCAGGTGCTCCTCGCCGTAGTCGGCGATCGCGCCGAGCCCCTCCGCCCGCGCGTTGCAGATCACCTCGCGGCCCGTCGCGCGGCCGAACTCTGCGATGACGTCCGCCGGGAAGCCGTCGGGATAGAGCGGCATCGGTGGCGCGGGCACCCCCATCAGCTCCCAGTGCCCGGCCGTCGAGTCCTTGCCGTGGCCGAGCGGTGCCAGGCGCCCGTGCACGACGGGTTGCTCGACCGGCGGCACGCCCTCGATCGGCGTGACGTTGCCGAGCCCGAGCCGCTGGAGCGCCGGGACCCGCAGGCCGCCGACGGCCTCGGCCACGTGCGCCAGCGTGTTCGCCCCCGCGTCGCCGTAGTCGGCGGCGTCCGGCAGCGCGCCCGCACCGCAGGCATCCAGGACGACGACAAATGCGCGGCGCGGTCCCTCCACGGGACCTATTCCATCAGCGTCAGGCAGTGGCGCGCGGGTGCGCCTTGAAGTAGACGTCCTTCAGGCGGTCGCTCGAGAGGTGCGTGTAGAGCTGTGTGGTGGCCACGTCGGCGTGGCCCAGCATCTCCTGGACCGAGCGTAGGTCGCAGCCGCCCGCCAGCAGGTGCGTGGCGAAGGTGTGGCGCAGCGTGTGCGGGGACATTCGATCGGCCAGGCCCGCAGTGGTCGCGTGGCGGCGGACGATCTTGTAGAGCCCCTGCCGGGTGAGCGGCTCGCCGCGGAAGTTCACGAACAGGTGCGCGACGATCCCGCCGTGCACGAGCGGCGGGCGGCCGCGCTCCAGGTAGATCCGCACCGCCTGCACCGCAGCGCGGCCGACCGGCACCACGCGCTCCTTCGACCCCTTGCCGCGCGCGCGCAGCACGCCGAGCTCGAGGTCCACGTCGGCGATCTCGATGCCGATCGCCTCGGACGCGCGCAGGCCGCACGCGTACATCAGCTCGAGCAGCGCGCGGTCGCGCAGTGCCGTCGGCGCGGTGCCGCGCGGCTGTTCGAGCAGCTTCTGCACCTCGCCGCGGTTCAGCACCTTCGGCAGCTTGCGGCCGCGACGCGGGCCGCTGATCGTGGCGGTCGGGTCGGTCTCGCGCACGTTCTCGCGGCGCAGGTGTCTGTAGAACGAGCGCAGGCAGGCGGCCTTGCGGTGGATGGTCGCGGGCGACGACGGCG
>JAICRZ010000194.1 GCA_025937135.1 Thermoleophilaceae bacterium | reverse complement strand
GCGCGACGCCCGACTTCGAGTTGTGGCTCATCGCGCCGCCGAGCGACTCGAAGTCCACCTCCTCGCCGGTCACGGTCTTGATCACGTCAGGACCGGTGATGAACATGTGCGAGGTCTCCTTCACCATGAAGATGAAGTCGGTCATCGCGGGCGAGTAGACCGCGCCGCCGGCGCACGGGCCCATGATCAGCGAGATCTGCGGGATGACGCCGGAGCACTGCACGTTGCGGACGAACACGTCGCCGTAGGCGCCGAGCGAGACCACGCCCTCCTGGATCCGCGCGCCGCCGGAGTCGTTGATGCCGATGACGGGGCAGCCGATCTTGGCCGCCAGGTCCATCACCTTGCACATCTTCTCGCCCATGACCTCGCCGAGCGAGCCGCCGAAGACGGTGAAGTCCTGCGAGAAGACACAGACCGGACGCCCGTCGATCGTGCCGTGGCCGGTGACGACGGCGTCGCCCCAGGGACGGTTCTTGTCCATCTCGAAGTCGTGCGTGCGGTGGCGCACGAACGTGTCGAGCTCCTGGAACGAGCCCGGGTCGAGCAGCTTGTCGACGCGCTCGCGCGCGGTCAGCTTCCCGCGCTCGTGCTGCTTCTCGACGGCGGCCTCGGATCCGGCCTGGGCGGCCTGGCGCAGCTCGTCGAGCTGCTCCACCTTCTCTTCGTAGGTCTCGGGGTTCTTCTCGCGGCTCATAGGGCCGGGCACTTTACCCGGCGCGATGATCCCGTAGCGGCCATCCCAGACAGCGACTCGCACGACTGGGAGCGAACGCGCCCGTCTCAGACAGGCCGCGCGTCTGCGAGGCGATGTCTGTTGCTATTCGCCTACAAAGGGTTTCTTGTGCGCCGAGCCGAGGTCGTCGAGCAGCCCGTTCAGGCGTGCCTCGATGTCGTCCGGCTCGCGCTGCGGGGGCGGCTCGGGCTGGCGCCGGCGGAAGCGGCCCCAGAAGCCGTGCTGCGCCACCTGGGCCTCCTGCTCCTCGACCCAGGCCGTGAGCGTGACCTTCGTTCCCCAGCTCGACGGCTCCAGGCGGGCCAGGCCCGCGGTGCCATCGGCTTCCCAGGCGAGCTCGCGCTCGGGCTCGGTGGCCTTCACGTTCAGTGCGCCCATCGCCGTGCCCAGGCGTTCGCCCTCGAGCTCCGCCCACAGTTCCGGCGGGCTCTTGACCAGCGTTCTGGATACCTCGTAAGTGGCCATCGCCGAGAGGTTCGCCCCCGGCTCGGACGTTCCTTCACCCAAACGAGATCGGGCCGTCCGCTCGGCCTGTCGCCTGAAGGACGACCGTCTGGGGTCGGACCGCCGATCTCTCTAACGGTGCACGGTGACAACGCCCTTGCGGCCGCCGCCGCTCCAGCGCACCCGGAGCCTGCCGTGGTGGTGGCGCTTGATGCGCACCGTGAAGTGCTTCGTGCCCTTCTTGCGCAGCCGGACCGTCTTGCGCCCGATCGTGCGATGCCCGGCGAGCGCGCGCAGCTTGACGCGGACCGGTGTGCTGCTCTTGATCGTCACGCGGATCCGGCGCCGGCTCCGCGTCTTGCGTGCGCTGACCTTCAGTACGCGCGCGGCCGGGGCAGCGGAGCCCGACGTGCCGCCGCCGCTCCCACCGCCGCCGCTGAAGCTCGGTGTGGTCGCCCGCGAGCACTTCGCGGTGGCCGTGTCGGCGTCGACGATCCCGTAGCCCATCGCCGGGTCGTAGGAGCCGCCGTTCGAGGAGGTGTCCTTGAGGCACTCGAGGATCTGGCCGTTGCTGAGCCCCTTGCCCGCGAGCAGAGCCGCGACGCCCGACACGTACGGCGTGGCCATCGAGGTGCCGGCGAGGGTGTCGTAGCCGGACAGTGAGCCGGCGCCCGTGCACGGGTCGCCGCCGGGCCAGATCGTGGACCAGACGTCCTCGCTGTCCTCGCACATGACCGGGTCGCCCACGCCGCCGGGAGCGCGCACGCCCACGCTGTTCTCGGGGCTCGCCGGGAAGTTCGAGTAGGCGCTCGGGAGGCCGCGCCGGTCGGTGGCGCCCACGCAGACCGCGTTCGCGGCAGCCGCGGGATAGCTGCACAGCGGCACCGACTCGTTGCCGGCGGCCGCCACGACGACGGCGCCCTTCGAATACGCGTACTTGACCGAGTCGGCGATCGCCTGGTTGAGCGGCGGCGCCTCGCCGACGATCGCCTGCCCGCCGAGGCTCAGGTTGATCACCTTCGCGCCGTGGTCGGCCGCGTACCTGATGCCGCTGATCACCGTGGAGTCGTCGCCCTCGCCGGCGGCGTTCAGCACGCGCACCGGCATGACCTTCGCGTCGGGCGCCGTACCGGCCACGCCGATGCCGTTGTCGGTCACGGCCGCGGCGATGCCCGCCACGTGCGTCCCGTGCCCGTTCTCGTCCTGCGGTCCGGCGCATGCGCCCTGGTCGGCCGCGGGGGTGAGATCCACCCCCGGCGCGATGTTCGCTGCGAGGTCGGGATGGGAGAGGTCGATGCCCGTGTCCACGATCGCGATCGTCGCGCCCGCGCCGCGGTCGCCGCGCGCCCACGCCGCCGGCGCCTTGATCTGCGTGAGGCCCCACTGGTCGGGGAACACCGGGTCGTTCACGGGCTGCACCCCGGGCGCGGTGACGTCGAACGGCGCGCCGGTGCTGTGGGCCGATGCGGGGTACGAGCAGGTGGTGGCCGCGCCGGCGGGGGCGGCGAGCAGCGCGGTCGCAACGAGCACCGCGATGGCGACGATCAGGCGCATCCGAATTGGAGTACCCGCTCCGAAGCGGCGCCAAAACGAGAACGGGGCGCCGTTTGGCGCCCCGGACCCTTGACCCAAGACCGATTTTCGCTCCGAGAGGGCGCCAGGCTCATGGCGCCTCAAGTCTCTGTCCAATGTTGTCGGTCGGAGGCGTTCTGCCGATATGGGGTGAGGACCCCATCTTCGCCATGAAGGTCACCCGCTCCCAGACATCCCTCCTCGGCCAGGTCGTGGCCGTGAACGTGCTGCTCGTGGTGGCGACGCTGTTCGCCGCCAGCGCCGCCGCCAACCTGAACCTCGAGCTGCGCGATCAGCGCAGCGAGTTCGCGCTGCTCGCGTTCACGATCATCCTGATCCTGCTCGTGAACATCCTCATGGTGCGGCGCCGCTTCTCGCCGCTCGAGGAGCTGACCGACCGCATCGAGGCCGTCGACCCGGCGCAGCCGTCGACGTTCGAGGCGCCCGAGGGCGGCGTCGGCACGCAGGAGGTCGACCGGCTCGCGCGCTCGTTCCAGATGCTGCTCGGCCGCGTGGAGGCCGAGCGCCGCCGCAGCGGCCGGCTCGTGCTGCGCGCCCAGGAGGAGGAGCGCCGCCGCCTCGCGCGCGACCTCCACGACGAGGTCAACCAGGCGCTCACCGCGATCCTGCTGCGGCTCGAGGCGGCCTCCCAGGCCGCGCCGCCGGAGCTCGAGGAGGAGCTCGGCGAGCTCAAGCGGCTCGTGAACCAGGCGATGGAGGAGCTGCTCCAGCTCGCGCGCCAGCTCCGCCCGACCGCGCTCGACGACCACGGCCTGCTTCCCGCCCTCGCCACGCACGTGCGCCGCTTCGCCTCGCAGACCGGCATCCAGGCGGACCTCCAGACGCACGGCGAGCCCGATCTCGCTCCCGACCAGGAGATCGCCGTCTACCGCGTCGCGCAGGAGGCGCTCGCGAACGTCGCGCGCCACTCCAAGGCCTCGCAGGTGAAGGTCGACCTCGACACCTCGGGCACCGCGCTCGAGCTGCGCGTCCGCGACGACGGCACGGGCTTCGACTCGCTGCGCCGCCGCAAGGGCCTCGGGCTCGACGGCATGGCGGAGCGCGCGCGGCTCGTCGGCGGCGAGCTCGTGATCGACTCCCGCCCGGGCGTCGGCACCGAGCTCGTCATGAGGGTTCCGTGATGCTGAAGATCCTGGTCGCCGACGACCACGGGATCGTGCGCTCCGGCCTGAAGATGCTGATCGAGCGCCAGGGCGGGATGACGGTCGTGGCCGAGGCCGAGGACGGCGTCGACGCCGTGGCCGCGGCGCAGCAGGCGCGGCCGGACGTGGCCATCCTCGACGTGGCGATGCCGCGCATGACCGGCATCCAGGCCGCGCGCGAGATCCGCGCGCACTGCCCCGACACCGCGGTCCTGCTGCTCTCGATGCACGACGACGAGCGCTATGTGCACGACGCGCTGCGCGCAGGCGCCTCCGGCTACGTGCTCAAGCGCCAGGCCGACGCCGAGCTGATCGAGGCGGTCCGCTCGGTGGCCGCCGGCGGACGCTTCGTGTCCGCGCTTCCTGGGCTGGACCTCGACGCCGACCATGAGTCCGACCCGCTCACGCCGCGCGAGCTCGACGTGGTCAAGCTGATCGCCGAGGCGCACACCAACAAGCAGATCGCCGAGACGCTGCACGTGTCGGAGAAGACGGTGGAGTCCCACCGCGCCAACGTGCTCTCCAAGCTCGGGATGCGCGACCGCGTGGAGCTGGTGCGCTACGCGATCCGGCGCGGCTTGGTGGAGCCGTAGAGAACGCCCAGGTTCTCGGCCGCCCGCACGGCGCGCTCCATGAACAGCTTCTGGCGGCCGATCGCCGCGACGGCGCCCACGCCTGAGCTCAGCGCCTGCCGCGCCGCGAGCGTTAGCGGCCGCGCGTGCCGCACCCCCATCGTCGTCCCGTAGGCGAAGCGCCGGCGCACTAACGCCGCGCGCGTGAGCCGCGCCTGCGGGATCACGTGCTCCACCGCCGCGTCCGGCACGTACCTGGTCCCGTAGCCCAGCCGCGCCAGCGCCCGCTGCGCCTCGTCCTCCTCCGAGAAGAAGATGCGCCGCCCGCTGTGGCCGAAGGCCGGATCGAAGCCGCCGATCTGCCGCAGCGCCGACACCCGGAACGAGATGTTGGCCCCGTAGACGGTGGTCACGAACGGGTCGAGGTCGCGCGGCTCGGGGCCGAGGTCGAGCAGGGTGAGCGCCGGCAGGATCGGCTCGGAGATCCAGGCCGGTGGCCCGCCCGACGGCCAGCGCGGCCGGATCGGACCGCCGATGCACGCGACCGCCTCGGGTGCCGCCTCCCACGCGCGCAAAAGCCCTGCAAACCAGTCAGGACTGACCACGGCGTCGTCGTCCACGAAGGCGATC
>JAICRZ010000262.1 GCA_025937135.1 Thermoleophilaceae bacterium | reverse complement strand
GTCGTAGGAGGCGCCGGGCGCGAACTGCGAGCCGTCCGCCGGCAGGTCGTTCCACTGCTTGCACGCGACCTCGCACGCCTTGCAGCCGATGCACACGGTGGTGTCGGTGAAGAAGCCCATCCGCTGGGTGTCGCCGTCGACGTGCCGGATCGCGATCTCCGTCATGCCGGGTCGTCCTCGTTCGCGTTCACGTGCAGCCCCAGTCTCCTGCCGGCAAGACGCGCTGTCGGCTGCTCGTCGCGGCGCCCGGCGCGGACGTCGCACGAGAACGCCTTCGACTCCTGGATCGAGACGTTCGGGTCCGCCGCGAACGCGCCGAGGTCGTTCGTGCTGTCGCCGGTGTTCTCGCCGCTGTAGCCCCAGTGCCACGGCAGCGCGACCTGGTGGATGAGCCTGCCGTCCACGCGCAGCGGCCGGATCCGCTCCGTCACCTTCGCGCGCGCCTCGATCGCGGCGCGCTCGGTCACGATCGTCATCCAGCCGCCGTCCTCGATGCCGCGGTCGGCGGCGAGCTGCGGATCGATCTCGGCGAACATCTCGGGCTGAAGCTCCGCCAGCCACGGCAGGCTGCGGCTCATCCCGCCGGCGGTGTGGTGCTCGGTCAGCCGGAAGCTCGTGGCGATCAGCGGGTAGCGCTCGTCACCGGACGGGTTGTACGGGTTCTCCGGCCGCTTCCACCGGATCGCGGCGGGCGAGGCGCCCAGCTCGGGGTAGAGCAGGTTGCGCACCGGCGACTCGACCGGCTCGTAGTGCGTGGGCAGCGGCCCGTCGAGCAGCCCGCTCGGCGTGTAGAGCCAGCCGCGGCCGTCGGCCATCATGATGAACGGGTCGGTGCCGGAGATCGCGTCCATGCCGGCGGCGTCCTCCGGCGCCCGGTAGTCCGGCCGCTTGTCGACGGGGAAGTCCGGGATGTCGTAGCCCGTCCACTTTCCCTCGTCCTCGTCCCACCAGACGTACTTCTTGCGCTCCGACCACGGCTTGCCGTCGGGGTCCGCCGAGGCGCGGTTGTAGAGCAGCCGCCGGTTCGCGGGCCACGCCCAGGCCCACTCCGGTGAGACCCAGCCGCCGTCCGGATCGTGCACCTCGCCGGGCTCGCGCCTGCGCGCCTGGTTCACGCCATCGGCATAGATGCCCGAGTAGATCCAGCATCCGCACGCGGTCGAGCCGTCGTCGCGCAGGTCGGTGAAGAGCGACAGCGGCTCGCCGCTCGCCACGTCGTAGCCGTTGACCTCCTTGAGCACCGCCTCGGCGCTGGGCTCGGCGTGATCACCGTGCTCGGGGTAGTCCCACGCGAGGTTCCTGATCGGCCAGTCGCGGCGCTTCTGCGAATCCGCGTAGTGCGCCGCCACGCGCTTCTGAAGGTGGTGCATGAACCACAGCTCGGAGCGCGCGTCGCCGGGCGGGTCGAGCGCCTTGTCGCGCCACTGCACGAGCCGCTGCGTGTTGGTGAACGATCCCTCCTTCTCCACGTGCGACGCGGCGGGCATCAGGAACACCTCGGTCCCGATGTCCTCCGTGCGCAGCTCGCCCGAGCGCACCTCCGGCGAGTCCCTCCAGAAGCTCGATGTCTCGATGTCTGCGAAGTCGCGGACCACGAGCCAGTCGAGCGAAGCGAGCGCGCGCCGCTGGAGGCCGGAGTGCTGCGAGCCGACCGCCGGGTTCTGCCCCATCACGAACAGGCCCTTCAGCCCGCCGTCCAGCGCGCGCATCATCGTCGGGAAGTGCGAGTGGTTGCCGCTGATCTTCGGCAGGAACTGGAAGCCGTAGTCGTTCTCCTTCGTGGCGGCGTCGCCGAACCAGGCCTTGAGCAGCGAGACGATGTAGACGTCGAAGTAGCACCACCAGCCGCGGTCCGACCGCCCCGAGTCCATGTAGTCCTCGAGCGTCAGCTCCGCGTCCTTCGCGCGCGGCATGTGCAGGTAGCCGGGCAGCAGGTCGTAGAGCGTGGGGATGTCGGTCGACCCCTGGATCGACGCGTGACCGCGCAGCGCGACGATGCCGCCGCCCGGCCGGCCCATGTTGCCCAGGAGCAGCTGGAGGATCGAGGCGGCGCGGATCATCTGCACTCCGACGGTGTGCTGGGTCCAGCCGACCGCGTAGCAGAAGGTGGTGGTGCGCTCGCGGCCCGAGTTCTCCACCAGCGCGTTCGCGACGTACTCGAAGTCCTCGCGCGCGATCCCGCAGATCTGCTCGACGAGTTCCGGCGTGTACCGGGCGAAGTGGCGCTTGACGATCTGGAACACGCAGCGCGGGTGCTGGAGCGTGACGTCGGACTCGACCTGGCCGGTCATCATGCCGGCGCCGGTCTGCTCCTCGAACGCCTGCGAGCTGTGCTCGCGGACGCCCGCGGACGCCGGCATCTCGCCGCCCGCGTACATCCACGAGCGGCGGTCATAGGTGCCGGTGTCGGGGTCGAAGCCCGAGAACACGCCGGCCAGGTCCTCGGTGTCCCTGAAGTCCTCGCCGATGATCGTGGCGGCGTTGGTGTAGGAGACCACGTAGTCGCGAAAGAACGAGTCCGTCTCGATCACGTGG
>JAICRZ010000016.1 GCA_025937135.1 Thermoleophilaceae bacterium | reverse complement strand
CGATCGAGACGCCACGGCTGCTGCTCAACTCCGGGATCCCCAACCCGTACGACCAGATCGGCCGCTACGTGATGGTGCAGGGCGCGCCGCAGACCGCCGCGCGCTTCCCCGACCAGATGCACATCTGGAAGGGGCCGCCCCCGGAGGTGTCGTCGGAGCAGTTCTACGAGACCGACGAGTCGCGCGGCTTCGCGCGCGGGTTCTCGATCCAGACGGTCGGCCCGCTGCCGATCGAGTGGGCGCAGCACGTGCTGGCCGAGGGCCACTGGGGCCGCGCCATGCGCGAGTACATGCGCGACTACGCCCACTGGACGCTGCTGGCAGTTCTGTGCGAGCTGCTGCCGCATCCGGAGAACCGCGTGGTGCTCGCCGACGTGAACGACCAGTTCGGCCAGCCGGTCGCGCGCATGAACTACACGAAGACCGACAACGACGAGAAGAACATCCAGTACGCCAAGGACACGCTCAAGCGGATCTGGGACCACGCGGGCGCGCAGGACCAGCTCACGATCGACCGCTACGCGCACCTCGTCGGCGGCTGCCGCATGGGCTTCACGCCCGAGGAGTCGGTCTGCGACTCCGACCACAAGGTCTGGGGCGTGCCCAACCTGTTCCTGGCCGACGGCAGCGTGATGCCGACCCAGGGCAGCGCCAACCCGGCGCTCACGATCATGGCGCTCGCGTCGCGCCTGGCGGACCGGCTCGACCGCAAGCAGGTGGGCCCGAGCGAGCGACGCGGGAGGGCGACGGCTACGGCCTGAGGCCTAGAGCTGGCGGCGGACGCCGGCTTCGTTCGCGACCGGAGCCACCTGCTCCTCGAACGATCCGGTGAGTGCCTGGGCGCCGGGGCCGCGGCGGCCGGCGGGCAGCACCGTGCGGTCCTTCGCGTCCTCGAGCGCCAGCGCGAGCATCGCGTAGCCGGCCAGCGCGACCACCACGAGCCCCACGACACCGCCCGCGTTCTGCCAGAACTCGGTCCCGCTGAGCTCGTGGATGCCGACCAGCGCGAAGCGCAGGCCCTCGAGGAGGAACACTGCGGCGGGCAGGAGCTTTCCGGTCGCGGCGGCCGTGCCCGTTCCGGCGAGCAGCCCGGCCGAGGCCAGGAGGAGCAGGCCGAGCGACCCGCTGACCGAGCCGGGGATGCTCGTGAGCCACACGAGCGCCGTGGCGAGCCAGGTGCCGGCCAGGACTCCGAGCGCCGCCCCGATCGCGCCGTCGCGAGCCGCGAAGGCGATGAGCGACGCGGCGAGCTGGAGCGGGAAGGCGAACGCGAGGATGATCAGGGCCGCGTGCGCGCGCTCGTCGGGCGCGACCCACCCGAGCTCGAGTCCACTCGCGACCAGGCTCGCGCCGACAAGTCCCGCGAGGCCGAGCGCGACCGGCGAGCCGATCGGCCGCAGGAATACAGTCGAGGGCGGCTCGCTCATGTCGGGCCAGCTACCCCGGCGGGCGCGCCGGTATTCGTGACGCTTGTCGGCGGCTGTTCAGCCGCGTGATTGTGCCTGGATGATCTCGTGTAGAGCGTCGCGGGCGCGCTTGTGGAGTTGTCGGACGGAGGTCTCTGTGCGTCCGAGGATCGTGGCGATCTGGGCTGGGCTGAGGTCGTGGGCGTATTTGAGTAGCAGGACTCGCTGCTGCTCTTTGGGCAGTGGGGCGATCAGCGTCCGGATCATGCGCGCCTGGGTGGCGAGTGCGGGGGCTTCGATCGCCACTTCGGTCTCTTGCATGGCTCGGAGTGCCTCGGGATCCGTCGCTTCAGCGCGGTCTTGGACTCGCGTGCGGTCGATCAGGTGGTTGCGGGCAATTGTGAAGAGCCAGGTCTGGAACGGGGCCGTCGGGCGGTACTCGGGTAGAACCTCTAGGACTTTCAGCAGCACGTGCTGGGCCGCGTCCTCAGCATCGTGACGGTTGCGCAGATGCTTGCCGAAGTAGCGGTCGAGGAGCGCGAGGCAGTGGACGCAGAGCATGGCGCTTGCCGCCGACTCGCCTCGCTGAGCCCGTTTCACCAGTGCGCCGGTCGCGACGAGGGGCGCGGGTTGCAACCGGGTTCCGGGAGCGCCCGTGATGTGTGCATCGGTGGTTTGTGGCGTGCACCTAGCAACGCCGCGGACTGCTCCCTGCCTCACTGCGATCCCTTCTGAAGGTCAGCGTTGGGGTACGGCGGCGCGACGGTAGCCGTAGGTAAAAGGCATGTCAATCGCTTTACGTCGTTTGAGTGAGTTCGTGTTCTGACAACGCTTTCAGCAAGTGGCTGTCACGAATCGAGATCGTCACCCGTTTCTAGATGTAGAGATGCGTATCGGCGGCGGTTTCGATCGCCGCCGCCGGCCGCGACTGAAGACTGGGAGACCTGATGAAGCCGACCGTTCGGGCGCTTGGCGCCGTAGTTGCTGCATGCCTTGTTGCCGCCGTCTCACTCGTGCTCGTCGCCGCTGTGCCGGCGGCACCGAGCGGCCCCGCGGCGCGCGCGAAGGGCCCGACGAGCGGGACCGGTCGGCACCGACTGGGTCGTGAGCTTCAGGAGCTTCGGACCCGCAACTCCCGGACCTACTTGACGACTGGCGGGGCGCGTGTGGCTCGTACGTTTGCGACTCCGGTGAACTACAAGGACTCGAATGGCGACTGGCGCGCGATCGACGACACGCTGGTCCCGGCGAGCGCTGGGGCGGTGCGCAATGCGGCGGACCAGTACGGCGCCGAGCTTCCCTCGGACATCAGTGAGCCGGTGCGTTTCACCGAGGGCGGTGCGTGGGTGGAGTTCTCGCTCGCCGGCGCGAGCGGAACCGGTACGCAGACCGGCAATCGCAAGCAGTACGCGAACGCGCTGAGCGGAGTCGACGCCGCGTATGCCGCCCAGCCCACCGGACTGAAGGAGACGCTGACGTTGGCGAACCGCGACGCGCGGAACGCGTTCTCCTACAAGGTGGCTGCCAGCGACGGCCTGACCGCCCATGAGGACGGCCACGGCGGGATCGCGTTTGTCGATGCGGCAGGCAAGACGCGGCTGGCGTTTACGGCGCCGTATGCCTTCGATGCGCACGGGGCCCGCGCGAGTGGCTCCGCGGCTCCGCGGCTTGCGCTCGACCGGCGTTCGTCGGGGGACACGGTCTCGATGGCGGTTGGGCGATCGTGGCTGGACGCGAAGGATCGGGCGTTCCCGGTGACGGTCGATCCGACCGTCACCTGGAACTTCAACAAGATCGTCAACTTCGACGGCACTTCCCAGGAGTGCACGCTGTGGAGTGGCGCGTCGGCGAACACCAGTTTCTGTGGCGGCTCGACGACCTCCGAGGGGTTCGACGGGACGAAGAAGGCACGTGGCCTGTACAAGTTCGATCTGTCGAGCATCCCGCGCGACGGGATGGTGCTCGACTCGTCGTTCTGGCTCTATTTCGAGAGCGCGAGCAGCACGTGGTCGACGAAGGCCGAGGTGCATCGTGTCGACCATTCGTGGACGACCGGTGCGAGCTGGAACGACTACGACGGTAGTCATGCCTGGTCGAGCGCGGGCGGCGACTTCGCCTCAGACGCGATCGATACCGAGTGGGTCGATGGCGATTCGCCTTATTTCGCCTATTTCCAGCACCTCGGCGACACTGTTCAGAACTGGGTCGATGGGACGGATCCGAACAACGGGCTGCTGGTCAAGCAGGTCGGCGACGAGTCCGGGCCGCAGGTCGTCAACTTCACATCGACGGCCGGTGACCCGACGGGGGCGCATATCCCCGAGCTCGATGTCACCTACTGGCCGCGGGCCGGCACCGAGGGCCAGTACACGTTCGACTCCCAGAAGCTCAACGACCGCAGCAACCTGTCGGTCAACGTCGGGAACGGCAACCTGATGGTCACCGCCGATGACCTCCATGTCGCCGGCACCAACGGCATGGACTTCGACCTGAGCCGCACCTACAACAGCGGCTGGACGGATTTCTGGAAGGACATGTCGCACGGTTGGCAGACGAACGTCGGTACGGGCACCGAGCTGATCGATACCGACAGCGGCGACGTCATCTACTCCGGCCCGAGCGGCGATGAGGTGCTGTTCAAGCACCAGAGCGGCGACTCGTACAAGACGCCATCGAACCTCAACGCCGATCTCGAGAGCGGGTCGTTCACCGCCGGCGGCGTGACCTATCCGCGAAGGCTGACGTTCCACAAGAGCAACATGAAGCTCTACTTCGATGGGAACGGGCTGCTGCAGCGCCAGGAGGACCGCAACGGCAACGCGATCACGACCGACTACGCGCCGATCTCGTGGTACAGCCCGTCGGCGTTCCACGACACCCGCGGTCGGACCTACAGCGTCAGCCACAACGGCAATGGCCAGATCTCGGAGGTCAGCGACCCGGCCGGCAGCCGTAACGTGCAGTACGGCTACGACTCGGGATGGGACCTGACGAGTTTCACCGATGCGAACGCGAAGGTCACGCAGTACGGCTACGACTGGGACAGCGGGCTGCTGAACAAGATCACCGACCCGCGCGGCAACGTCACCGTCATCGCCTACGACTCGAGCAACCGAGTGACCTCGGTGATGCGGGTCACCGGCCAGGACGGCAGTGGCAACGACACCGGCCCCACCACGACCTACAGCTACCCCGGCGTCGACACGACGGTCTGCCCGAGCAGCGCTTGGGGCCAGACCAACGTCACCGATCCGAACGGCCACGTGACGAAGTACTGCTACGACAAGTCGCTGCAAGTGACTCGTGTCAAGGACGCGCGAGGCGAGACACGCAATCAGCAGTACTCGCCGAATGGCGACGTCACGCAGCTCACGACCGCCGGGCAACAGTCGTTCAACTTCACCTTCGATTCAGACAACCGCCAGAAGGACTCGACACAGCCAGCGAAGACCTCAGGCGGCACCGGGCTCACGAGCTCGCTCGGCTACGACTCGACCGTGACCGGCAAGACCGACCCGCGCTACTGGCTGCCCACGACTGACAAGGACACCCAGGGCAACCAGCTCACCTACGGCTACGACAGCAAGGGCAACATGACCTCGGTGCAGGACCAGCTGTCGCAGCAGAAGCAGCTCAACATCCATCGCCGCTCCGACGGCCAGATCGACTGGATCAAGCAGCCAACCGACGAGAGCAAGCCCGACACCGACCCGACGACCAGCCTGTCGTACAACAGCAGCGGCGAGTTGAGCTCGATCGACCGCCCGACGCCGCTCGGCGATGAGTCATTCACCTATGACAGCGACTCACGACCCGACGTGCTGACCGACGGCAAGGGCCACACCGCCGACTACGACTTCGACAAGATGGACCGGATCACGAAGATCGCCTACGACGACGGATCGACGGTCCTGTTCGGCTACGACGACAACGGCAACCTGACCTCGCGCACGGATGCGACCGGCCAGACGACCTACACCTACGACAAGCTCAACCGGCTCTCGACCGAGAACTTCCCCGGCAGCCGGCAGAACACCTACAGCTACGACGCGATCGGCAACCTCAAGACGTTCGCCGACGCCAGCGGCACGACGACCTACACCTACGGGCCGAGCAACCTGCTCGATTCGATGCAGGCACCCGGCGACTCCGCAGCCGTCACGTTCGGCTACGACGACGACGGGCGACGCACTACGACGACCTACCCGACGACCGGAACCGCCAAGGTCAAGATGACGGCCCACTACGACAACCCAGGCCGCCTGACCGAGATCAAGGGCGAGAAGGTCGATCCGTCGACCGGGAACATCCTCGCCACGTTGAGCGACTTGACCTACGACTACAGCACGGTGCCGACGACTTGCGGCGGGGGCTCGGCCGCAGAGACGAACCTGCGCCAAACGGTCACCGACCACGTGTCGTCGCCGAACAAGGTCACGACCTACTGCTACGACAGCCTCAACCGCCTCACCAAGGCCGTCGAGTCACCAGGTTCGAGCTACGCCTACAACTACGACGGCGACAGCAACCTGACGTCGAAGACCAAGGACAGCACCACCACCAGCTACGGCTTCAACCGTGCGAACGAGATGTGCTGGTCGGTTGGCGGGACCCAGGCGAGCTCAGCGTGCACGCCGACGCCCAGCGGCGCCACCACCTACAGCTACGACCCGGCCGGCAACATGACCGGATCGGGCGGAACCGGCGGCGGCTTCGTCGGCCAGTACAACGCCAAGGAGCAGACGACGTCAATGACCGGCCTGACCGGCGGCAGCGCTACGTCACTGACCTACGCCGGCCCCAACCAGTACGAACGCGCGACCGTCGGATCGACGACGCAAACCACGAGCGCACTCGGGGTCAACGTCGACAAGACCAGCACCAGCTCGACCTACTACCGGCGCGACAACCAAGGCCAGCTCGTCTCACAGCGACTGCCGTCCGGTGCGATCGACTACTACCTGTTCGACGGCCTCGGCTCTGTGACCGCGCTCGCCGACACAACCGGCGCCAAGGCGCAGAGCTACAGCTACGACCCCTACGGCGCAACCACGGTCAACAACGGTGCTGGGCCGGCGAACCCGTGGCGCTACGCCGCCACCTACCAGGACCCGACCGGCTTCTACAAGATGGGCGCCCGCTACTACGCCCCGGCGCTACAGCGCTGGACCCAGCAGGATCCCGTCAACTCGGCGACTGATGTCCAACAGCTGAATCGTTACGCGTATGCGGGTGCCGATCCTGTAAACTTCACGGATCTCGCTGGAACAAGCATCTTCAGCGATGCGTGGGATACAGTTTCGAGCGGGGCCACGACGGCATGGAACGGCGTCAAGAGCGGGGTTAGCTCAGGGGCATCGTTCCTAGCATCCAATGGGCAGCGGCTCCTGCGAACTGGAGCGCAAGTGACCTACCTCTATGCATCCGCAAGCCTCACTGTGGACGCCTGCGTGGCACAACCAGAACTCTGTCCGGCGGCCATGGCCGGCGCAGCAGCGGGTGATAAAGCCGTCGAGGCGACCGGGATTTTCAAGGGCTCGTACCTCGAAGGTGACGACTAACGCTGACCCGCGACGCATGATCCGTGGATCGCGGCTCCCCCAGTAGGCTAGCCCGAGATCTGGCGCTGCTCCTCGCGGCGCTGGGCGTAGCGGAACTCAGCCGGTCGAATGCGTCCGCCAGCGCCGTACTTCTCGTCGCTGCCGGAGGCGTATTCGCGTGGTCGCGGCATCTATCGGCCGTTAAGTCGCACAGCGCACGTGGGAACATCGGCGATCATCCGTGGCTCCTCACCTTCGTCTACCTGCTGACGATCGGGCCGGCGGTCTTCTATCTGACCTACGCCGATGTTTTCGGCCGCTCGATCCTCGTGACGCTCGCGGTCGCTGTGGGGGTCAGTCTGCTCGTTTCGGTGCTCCGCTGGGCGCTTGTCGGGCGCGATCGATCGTAGCCCGACGTAACCAACTCGGGTCGTATTCGGGGACGGCGCGCTCACGCGCGTGGCGCTCCTTTTACGTCGGTCCGACGAGCGCCCTCCGTTCGCCGCTCGAGCGTCGCCGCTTTTCTCGAACCAGTAGTCCTAAAAGGCGGCGGAAGTTGGGGATGGCCGGTGTCCGGCCCCCCGTATATCGATCCACCTCGTTTGTCGTTGTTCCGGCGAGTGGCGTAGTCACTCCGAAATGAGAAAGTCTTCCCGTTGAGGCTCGCCTCGCGCTACGTTGCGCGACTCATGGCCGACTCACTCGCCGACGAAGCGCGCCGGGTCGCGCGCCACGTATGCGACCACCCCGACCGCGTCGGGCTCGCCGCGGCGTGCATCGCGGGCGCCAAGTTCTCGTCGCGGCTCCCCGCGCCGCTGGCGCTCATCCCGCTGGTGGCGCTGCCGCCCGCCGCTGCGCGCGCGCTTCCGAGCGGGCGCGTGCGCTCCTACGGCACCTTCCTGGCTCACACGATGGCCTACGTCGAGGCGTTCAAGCTGCCGCACCGGGACCCGGAGTCGCAGCGCAGCCGGCTCGCGATCGACAGCGTCATCAAGGCCGACCAGCGGCTGGGCGGCGGCGTCGCCCCGAACGCGCGGCTACAGCGCCTGCGGCGCCGGCCGCGCGTCCGCGCCGTACTCGACCGCTTCTTCGGGATCACCTACTTCGCCTGGGCCGCCGAGCGCCACGTGGCGCTGATCTGGCTCTTCCTCCGCCATCCGCGAGCGCTGCCGCGCGCCGCCGCGCTCGTGTCGGCGGTGTTCGACGTGTCGCTCGCGATCCAGGCGGTGAAGCCGAGCGCCCCACCCTGGTGGGCCGCGCAGCAGGGCTTCCTGCGCGACGAGCCGCTGCATCGCGTGACCGTCGACGCCAGTCGCGAGCTGCCGCTCGTCCCGCAGGAACACGCGGACGCGAGCCAGGAGGCCAACCCGTGGGCGGCCTGGCCCTCGCCGCACACCGCGACCTCCGCGGTCCTGGCACTGGCGCTGCTCGACGTGGACGGGCGCGCGGCGGCCGCCGCGGGCGCCTACGCGGCGTGCCTCTGGGTGGGACTGATCTACCTCGGCGAGCACTACCTCTCCGACGTGCTCGGCGGTCTCGCTCTGGCGGGAGCCGTGTACGCCGCCGAGCAGGCCGCGCGCCGGCCGGCCCGGGCGCTAGTCCGAGCTCTCGGCGTGTAGCGCCGCGGCGTTCAGGAACGACAGGTGCGAGAGCACCTGCGGGAAGTTGCCGAGCAGCTCGCCCGAGTCCGGGTCGATCTCCTCCGACATCAGCCCCAGGTCGTTCGTGTACCCGAGCATCCCCTCGATGGTCTCGGCCGCCTCGTCCGGCCGCCCGGCGCGCGCCAGCGCCTCCGCCATCCAGTAGGAGCAGGCGGCGAAGGCGCCCTCCTCGCCGCGCATGCCGCTGTAGCGGTAGAGCAGCGGCCCGCCCGCGCCGAGGTGGGAGCGGATGGCGTCGATCGTGCCGGTCAGGCGCTCGTCGTCGCCCTCCACGAAGTTCATCCGCGCCGCCAGCAGCGCGGCGGCGTCTAGCTCGTCGAGGTGTTCCGGGTCGCGCGCGAACGACTGCATCGAATCGGACCAGCAGCGTTCGAGCACGTAGCTGCGTATCTCGGCGGCCTTGCCGCGCCAGAGCTCGGCCTTGGAGCCGCGCAGCTCGCCGCTCTCGTCCAGCTTGAGCGCGCGGTCGAGCGCGACCCAGCAGGCCATCTTCGAGAACGTGTAGGCGCGCTTGTCGCCCAGCTCCCAGATCCCGGAGTCGTGGATCGACCAGATCTCGCACACCTCGTCGGCCACCTGCGCGAGCCGCAACCCGGTCTCCGGGTCCAGCGTCGCGCCGCTGCGCGTGTAGAGCCAGGCGGTGTCGAGCACGTCGGCGTAGTTGCCGAGCTGCGCCTGGTCGAACGCGCCGTTGCCCGAGTGCACGGGGCTCGACTCGCGGTAGCCCATCAGGTCGAGCTTCTCCTGGCCCGAGGGCAGCTCGCCGTCGAGCCGGTAGAACGGCTTGACCTGCGGGTGCGTGTGGGCGGTGGCGCCGAGCAGCCACGTGAACGAGCGGTGCGCCTCCTCGCGCATGCCCATCCGCAGCACGGCGTCGAGCGCGAACGTGGTGTCGCGCACCCACGAGAAGCGATAGTCGAAGTTGCGCTCGCCGCCGACCTTCTCGGGCAGCGACGTGGTGGGCGCGGCAACCATGGCGCCGCCCGGCTCGTGGATCGCGAGCCTGATCGCCAGCAGGCTGCGCTCGACCTGCTCGCGCCAGGCGCCCTCGTACCGGCAGCCCGAGATCCAGCGGCGCCAGGACTCGATCGTCTGGTCGAGCCGCGCCTCGAGCGCGTCGCGGCGGGCGAACAGCAGCGGGCTGTCCTCCGCGGCGGCGAGCGACAGCAGCGCGCGCTCGCCCTCGGCGATCGTCACCTCGCCGCTGACGCGGCCGTCCTCGATGCGCTCCTCGCCCGCGTCGAAGGAGCGGATCGTCAGCCGCGTGCCGTCGTGCGATGCCACCGGAACGCCCGAATGGCGCTCGATCTTCGCCTCGGCCTGGCCGTAGCCGAAGCGCGGGCGCACCGACCAGCGCATCGGCACGCGTCCCGCCAGGCCCTCGATCCGGCGCACGAGCTCGCTGCCGGGCAGCAGCCCGACCGAGCCGAGATTCATCGCATCGGTCACGCGCACGCTGCCGTCGGCTGTCGTGTGGACGGTCTCGAGCACGTTGGTTCCGGGCACGTACCGGCGCTCGCTCTCGTGCGGCACGGCGGGCGCGAGCTCGAAGGAGCCGCCGCGCTCGGGGTCGAGCAGTGCGGCGAAGACGCTCGCGTCGGAGAAGGTCGGGAGGCAGAGCCAGTCGATCGACCCGTCGCTGCCCACCAGCGCGGCGGTGTGGCCGTCGCCGATCGCGGCGTAGGCGCCGATCGGCAGGAACCCGCCCTTCCGGGCGGCGGATCGGGGCGCGGTGCTCGTTTCGCTCATGCCGGTTCGCTACCCGCGCGGCGCCCGCGCATTCCATGAAGCGGTTGTTCTTCTGACCGCGTCCCTGTTTTCGCGCGCGCCCGGGGGGTAGTCATTCCGGCGGAGTGCGCCCCTACGTCCGCTTGCTAACCGACCGCGCCACCCCGTGGCCCGCAAGGGGTAATGTGCCGCGCCGCAGCCGGTCGCCGAGGGAGCGTGTAACGGGGTGAGCACAGTGGCGGACAGAGGTCGGGCGTGGCTGCGGCGCCTGTCGGCCGCAGCTCTGCTCGTGGTCGCGCTGCTGGCGCTGGCGGGCTGCGGCGGCAACCAGTCCACGCTCAACCCGAAGAGCAGCCCCTCGCGCCACATCGCCTCGCTCTGGTGGGGGATGCTGATCGTGGCGGGCATCGTGTTCGCCGGCGCGATCGCGATGCTCCTGATCGGCTGGCTGCGGCGCGCACCGGGACTGCCGTTCCTGGGCGAGCGCGAGAACGTCAGCAACGCGCTCGTCGTGGTGTTCGGCGCCGTGCTGCCGGTGCTCGTGCTGGTCGGCGTGTTCATCGTCGCGAACGTGAACGTGATCAACACGACGGCGGCGCCCAAGCCCGGCAGCACGAAGATGACGATCCACGTGATCGGCCACCAGTGGTTCTGGGAGGTCCGCTACCCCGGCACGGGCGCCGTCACGGCCAACGAGATCCACATCCCCACGGGCACGCGCGTGAACGTCCTGGCCACGACCGAGGACGTGATCCACAGCTTCTGGGTGCCCGAGCTCAACCGCAAGATCGACATGATCCCGGGGCGCTCGAACCGGGTGCTGCTCTACACGGACAAGCCGGGCGTGTACCGCGGCCAGTGCGCCGAGTTCTGCGGCCTCCAGCACGCGCACATGTCGTTCGCGGTGTTCGCCGAGTCGCCCGCGCGCTTCAGAAGCTGGCTCGCGAACGAGGCGCGCCCGGCGCGGCCGGCCACGACGCCGGTGCTGCGCGCCGGCGAGCAGACGTTCATGTCCAGTCAGTGCGCGAGCTGCCACACCATCCGAGGGACTCAGGCGCAGGGCGCGATCGGCCCGGACCTGACGCACTTCGGCAGCCGCACCACGCTGGCCTCGTACATGCTGAAGAACACCCCCAACCAGGTCGCGCGCTGGATCGACGACCCGCAGCACATCAAGCCCGGCAACAAGATGCCCGCGCTCGGGCTGACCCCGGCGCAGATCGGGCAGATCGTCCCCTACCTCGAGAGCCTGAAGTAGCCATGGCCATCGCCTTCCCGCCGTCGGCCAAGCCGCACCTCGACCGTCTCAGCCGCACGTGGACCGAGCGCGAGGGGGTGGTCGGCTGGCTCACGACCACCAACCACAAGCGGATCGGGATCCTCTACTTCTTCACGACGATCGCGTTCTTCGTCGCCGGCGGCGTCGAGGCGCTGCTCATGCGCACGCAGCTGGTCACGCCGAACAACAGCGTGCTGTCGCCGGGCGCCTACAACGAGCTGCTCACGATGCACGGGATCACGATGATCTTCCTGTTCGTGATCCCGATGACCACGGGCGCGTTCGGGAACTACCTGATCCCGCTCATGATCGGGGCGCGCGACATGGCGTTCCCGCGCATGAACGCCCTGTCGTACTGGCTGTTCCTCGGCTCGGGCATCTTCATGTACGTCAGCCTGCTGATCGGGCAGGCGCCCAACGCCGGCTGGTTCAACTACGTCCCGCTGGCCAGCCGCGCCTTCAGTCCCAACCTCGGGATCGACTTCTACGCGCTCGGGCTGATCTTCAACGGCATCTCGAGCACCGCGGCGGCTGCAAACTTCATCGTCACGATCTTCAAGTTCAGGGCGCCCGGGATGTCGCTCAACCGGATGCCGCTGTTCTGCTTCGCCTTCCTGGCCGTCTCGTTCGCGCTCGTGTTCGCACTGCCGGCGCTCACGACCGACCTCGTCTTCCTCGAGCTCGACCGGCAGGTGGGCTTCAACTTCTTCGACGTCGGCCACGGCGGGCAGCCGCTGCTCTGGCAGCACCTGTTCTGGATCTTCGGCCACCCCGAGGTCTACATCATCATCCTGCCCGCTTTCGGCATCGCGACCTCGATCATCCCGACGTTCGTGCGCCGCCGGATGGTCGCGTTCCCGCTGGTCGCACTCGCGGAGATCCTCGTCGCGTTCATCGGCTTCGGCGTCTGGGCGCACCACATGTTCGCCGTCGGGCTGGCGACCGTGACGACCGTCTACTTCGCGGCGGCGAGCCTGATCATCGTGATCCCGAGCGGCATCCAGCTGTTCGCCTGGATCACCACGATCGTGACCGGCAAGCCGCGCTTCAAGACGCCGCTGTTGTGGATCATCGGCTTCATCATCTTCTTCCTGATCGGCGGCCTGACCGGCGTGATGGTGGCCGCCATCCCGTTCGATCAGCAGGTCACCGACACCTACTTCATCGTCGCGCACTTCCACTTCGTGATCTTCGGCGCGGCGGTGTTCCCGATCCTCGGCGGCATGTACTACTGGTTCCCGAAGGTCACCGGGCGGATGTACTACGAGAAGCTCGGCCAGTGGAGCTTCTGGATCACGTTCGTCGGCACGCTGCTCCTGTTCTTCCCGATGCATCTGCTCGGCCTCGAGGGGATGCCGCGGCGTGTCTACACCTACCCGGGCGGGATGGGCTGGACGGGCTCCAACTTCATCGAGACGATCGGCAGCTACATCACCGCGATCGGGTTGCTGATGGTGGCGGGCAACCTCATCACCAGCCTGTTCAAGGGCGCCCCGGCGGGCAACGACCCGTTCGAGGGCGACACGCTCGAGTGGTCGACCACCTCGCCGCCGCCGGCCTACAACTTCGCGGTGGTCCCGCAGATCTCGAGCCCGTACGCGATGTGGGACAAGAAGGACCGCGAGGCGGACGTCGAGAAGCTCGCGCGCGGCGAGGACACGCTCCAGGGCGGCCACTCGACGCCCGCGACGACGGTCGTGGACGCGGAGTGGGACGAGGTGCTGGACATGCCGTCCGACTCGTGGGCGCCGATGCTCCTGGCCGCTGCCGTCTTCGGCATCTTCGCGATGCTGCTGACCGGCCACCTCTTCGCCGCCGCGGTGTTCGGGGCGGTGGCGGCGCTCGTCCTCGCCGGCTGGCACGCACACGAGCCGCAGGAAGCATGAGCGACATCACCCACACCTACGAGGCCGAGTCCGACGTCGCCGTCCGCGAGGTCGCGCGCCGCCGCCGCGCCTTCCCCAACGGCTGGTGGGGGATGGCACTCCTGATCTGCACCGAGGCGACGCTCTTCGGCACGATGATCGCCACCTACTTCTACCTGCGCTTCCAGGTCGTGCAGTGGCCGCCGCAGGGGATCGAGGCGCCGAAGATCGCGCTGCCGCTGTCGCTCACCGGGGCGCTCGTGCTCACGAGCATCCCGATGTTCATGGCCGTGCGCGCGGCTCGCGCTGGGCGCCCGCGCGGCGCGATCGCGTGGATCACGCCCGCGCTGGCCGTGCAGTGCGGCTACCTCGCGGTGCAGATCGTGCTCTACCTCGACGACCTGTCGAAATTCCGCCCGCAGGACACGGCGTACGGGTCGATCTACTTCACGCTCCTGATGACCCACCACATCCACGTGTTCATCGGGATCCTGCTGAACCTCTGGATCATCTACCGCCTGTTCAAGGGCATGACCGCCTACCGGCTCACCGGCATGCGGGCGATCGCCCTGTACTGGTATTTCGTGAACGTCGCGGCCATCGCGGTCGTGCTGACCCAGCTCTCGCCGTCGCTGTGACCGGGACGCGCCGACTCACACCAGGGGTGCTCGCGTGGATCGGCGTGGGCGCGGCGCCCGCGGTCTGGGCGCTGAACCACGTGTTCGGCATGGGACTGACGCTGGCGGCCTGCGAACGCGCCGGCAGCTCGTGGGACATCGCGGTGCACGCCGTGACGATCGTGCTGACCGCCTCGGCGGCGACGATCGCCGTGCTGGGTGGGGTGGCCTCGATCCTCGCGTTCCGCGCGGTGCGCGAGGCCCAGAAGGACGACCCGCCGCCGCCCGGGCGCATCTTCTTCCTCGGGATCGTGGGGATGGCGATCACCCCGCTGTTCCTGGCGATGATCCTGATGAGCGGGTCGGGAGTCCTGACCCTGACCCTGTGCCGCCAGTCATGAGGAGGACGCTGCCGTTCGCGCTGCTGTTCCTGGTCCTCGCGGCCACCGGGCTCGCGCTGGCGCAGCCGCCGTCGGGCATCGTGCGCCCGCAGGGTCAGGGCGACAAGCCGCTGGTCCAGCAGGGCTCGCAGCTCTACGCCGCCAACTGCTCGTCGTGTCACGGGATCGACGGCCGCGGCGTGACCACCCCGCCGATCCGAGGCGCCGGCAACATCAAGGGCCAGGGCCCCTCACTGCGCGGCGTGGGCGCGCAGGCCCCCGACTTCTACCTGCGCACCGGCTACATGCCGCTGTCGACACCGCACGAGCAGCCGTACCGCACGCGCGTGTTCTTCAGCGACCAGCAGATCCGCGCGATGACCGCCTACATCGCGTCGCTCGCGCCCGGCCCGCCGATCCCCACGCCGCAGCCCGAGACCGGGTCGCTCGCCAAGGGCCTGCATTCGTTCACAGAGCACTGCGCGGGCTGCCATCAGGTCGTGGGCGAGGGCGGCTACGTGACCGACAAGCGCGTGCCCACCCTCAAGGACGCGAACGCGACCGAGATCAACGAGGCCGTTCGGATCGGGCCCTACTACATGCCCAAGTTCTCGCGGAAGGACATAAGCGACAAGGAGCTGAACTCGATCATCGCCTACGTCCTGCACTCCAAGAACCCGACCGACCGCGGCGGCTGGGGCATCGGGCACATCGGGCCGGTGCCGGAGGGGCTCGTCGCGTGGTTCATCGCGATCTTCGCCCTCGTCTCCATCTGTGCCGTCATCGGGAAGAGGCTCAGCTCGTGAGCTCCGTCTGGCGCTGGATCCTGGGGTTGGTCGTGCTGATCGGCAGCCTGCGGCGCCGGCGCCAGGAGCGCGAGCACGACCGGATCGTCGAGAAGGCGCCCGGCAACCCGCGCGCCGAGGTCGCCGTCGCGATCCTCCTCTTGCTCACCACCCTCTTCGCTGTGGCGTTCATCGTGTTCCTCGCCACCGACAGCATCGGCGGCCAGACGCAGCTGATGGGCGCCACGCTGGGCGCCTGCTTCCTGTTCTTCGCAGCGGCGCTGATCGTGGCCGCCAAGACGATCATCGCCACCGAGGAGATCGAGGAGGAGTACCCGGAGCCCGGGAACCCGCAGGAGCAGCAGGAGGTCGACCAGATCATCCGCGAGAGCGGCGACGGCATCACGCGCAAGGGCCTGCTGCGCACGACCGGCGGCGCCGCCATCGCCGCGATCGGCGCGGCGATCGTGGCGCCCATCGCAGGCTTCGGACCGTTCCTCAAGACGCGCGAGCTCCAGCAGGCGCCGTGGCACCGCGGGCGCCGCCTCGTCGACGAGAAGGGCAAGCCCTACAAGGCGTCCGACATCAGCTCCGAGACGTTCTACACGGCCTACCCCGAGGGCGACGTGAGCAAGTCGCTGATCGGTGCGCCGATCGTGCTCGTGCGCCTCGAGATGTCGGCTCTGAAGCTGCCCCCCGGACGTGCGGACTGGGCGCCGGGCGGCATCGTGGGCTACTCGAAGATCTGCACGCACGCCGGCTGCGCCATCGCGCTCTACCGCAAGCCGCTGTTCCCCACGGTCGAGCCACGGCCCGCGCTCGTCTGCCCCTGCCACTACTCGACGTTCGACCCCGCCGAGGGCGCCAAGGTCATCTTCGGCCCGGCGGGCCGGCCGCTGCCGCAGCTACCGCTGACGGTGGACGCGCACGGCTACCTGCGCGCCCGCGGCAACCTCTCCGGCCCGCCCGGGCCGGGCTGGTGGGGCGTGCGCTCCGGCCCCGCGAGGAACGCCTCGTGATCCGCAGGGCCGTCGAGTTCGTCGACGAGCGCAGCGGCGCGGCGCCGTTCCTCAAGAAGACGCTGCGCTACCTGTTCCCCGACCACTGGGCGTTCCTGCTCGGCGAGGTGGCGCTCTACTGCTTCATCATCCTCGTCGGCACGGGCATCTTCCTCACGTTCTACTTCGAGCCGAGCCTGGCCAGCACGCACTACCACGGCACCTACGCGCCGCTTCAGGGGCTCGAGATGAGCGACGCCTACAAGTCGGTGGTGGACATCTCCTTCCAGGTCAAGGCCGGCCTGCTGATGCGCCAGACCCACCACTGGGCCGCGGACGTGTTCGTGGCCTCGATGGTCATCCACCTCATGCGCGTCTTCTTCACGGGCGCGTTCCGGCGCCCGCGCGAGCTCACCTGGCTGGTCGGGCTCCTGATGCTGTTCGTCACGCTGCTCGAGGGCTATCTCGGCTATTCGATCGTCGACGACCTGCTGTCGGGCATGGGCCTCGCGATCGGCTACGGCGTCGCGCTCTCGCTGCCGGGAATCGGCGGCAACCTCGCGCTGGGGATCTGGGGTGCGCCGTTTCCCGGCGACCACGCTTTCGAGTCGCGCATGTTCATCGCGCACGTGCTGCTCCTGCCGGTGCTGATCGGCATCCTGATCACGATCCACCTCGCGCTCGTGGCCTCGCGCCACCACACGCAGTTCCGGCGCGTGCCGAAGAAGCAGACGAACCGCAAGCTGCTCGGCGTGCCGACCTTCCCCGGACAGACACCGCGCTCGCTGGGGCTCTTCTCGGCCGTGACGGGGGTGCTGTTCATGCTGGGTGGGCTGATCCAGATCAACCCGATCTGGCTGTGGGGCCCGTACGAGCTGTCCCAGGGCACGAACGGCGCGCAGCCCGACTGGTATCTCGGCTGGCTGATCGGCGCGCTGCGGCTGATGCCCGGCTTCGACGAGGTCGTCGGCGGCCGCACGATCGTCCCGAACCCGTTCTGGGGCGGGGCGCTGCTTCCGCTGCTGGTGCTGATCGTGCTCGGTGCCTACCCGTGGGTGGAGCGCAGACTCACGGGCGACCACGGCGTCCACAACGTGCTCGACCGCCCGCGCGACGTGCCCAACCGCACGGCGTTCGGCGCCGCGTTCCTGGCGTGGGTCTTCCTGATCCTGTTCGCCGGCGCCGCCGACCGCATCTACCTGTTCCTGAACTGGAGCTACAACACGCAGATCTGGATCTACCGCGGGCTCGTGTTCGTGCTGCCGGTGGTGGTGTTCGTGATCGTCCGCCGGATCTGCCGCGAGCTTCAGAAGGTCGACGAGGTCGAGGAGATCCAGGAGCAGGCCGAGGAGGAGGCCCACGAGCTCGACGCGGCGCGCCCGGTGGGCGCGCCGAGCATCACCTAGCGCCGCTACTGACGCGCGTCACGCGCCAGCGACGAGCGGCCGTAGCGCGCGGCGCGCGCGGACTGCGCGGGGTCGTGCCCGCTGTCCACGAGGCGCTGGGCCAGCTCCGCCTCGCGCGTCCAGCGCAGGAAGAGCCAGGCGAACACCGCCAGGCTGACGAACGCGCCCTCGATGAACATGATCGCCCCGCCGATCGCCTGGTCGCTCGTGGGCGTTATGCCCGAGCGCCGCTCCCCGGCGGCGTAGAAGTCGTAGAACGCGTGGCCCGACCAGATGAAGACCATGGCCAGCAGCCCCTGCAGCGTGCGCACGACCAGGACGTAGATCGTCTTCCAGCCGCTGCCGAACCATGCCGGGCCGGGCAGCGGCTCCACGACGGCCGACCACATCAGCGCGCCGGTCGTGAAGAACAGCGCATGCTCGAGCGCGTGCACCCCTCCGTGGCGGAGCGCTCCCTCGTACAGCGTGGACAGGTGCCAGACGTAGAGGTTGAGCGCCCACAGCGGAAGTGCCACCGCCGGGTGGGCGAGGACGCGCAGTCGCTGAACCAGCCGGGTCGTGAGCAGGGGCCGCATGAGCGGGCCGGTCAGCCCCATCACGATCAGCAGCGGGGCGATGTCGCCCAGCATCAGGTGCTGGGTCATGTGCACCCAGAACAGGCGCGTCTCGCCCACGGTGTCGACCGGCGAGCAGACGGCCAGCGCCAGCACGGCCACGCCCGAGTAGAACGAGACCTGGCGCAGCTTCGGGGCGGGCCGGCCGCGCAGCGCGAGGTCGTGCGCCCGCACCGCGTAGCCGAACGCGAGCAGCAGCGGCGGGGCGAGCTGCAGCGGGTCGAGCGTCCAGCCGCCGCCCGCGGCGGCGAGGGACCAGAGCATGGTCACATGGTGTCAGGCGCGGCGCGCGATGCCGCCGGCAGTCGCCGCGAGCGCGGCCACCGCGCCGAGGGTCAGCGCGCGCCGGTGCATCGACATCCAGACCTGCGGCGCGTGTGCCTTCGCCTGGTCGTCGAACGTGCCGTGCGAGCCGCGGTCCTCGTCGCTGTCGAGTGGGTCGAACAGGTAGTCGCGCCGGTCGGGCGAGGCGGGCTTCTTCGTCTGCTGGCCGCCGTAGCCGGTCTTCGCCAGGTAGTAGTCCTGGATGCGCGGCGCGAACCAGTTGCCCACGATCGTGAGCGTGGTGGGATAGCCGACCCACAGCTCGCGGCGCTTGTTCTCCGCCGCCCAGGCGATCGCGCGCGCGGCCACCTCGGGCTGGTAGATCGGGGCGACCGGCTGCGGCTGGTGGTCGACCGGCGGGCGCAGCCGGACCCAGCCGAACTGCGTCGTGTTGAGGCCGGGAAGCTGGACGAGCGTGATGTCGACGTTCGAGCCCTCGTGGATCAGCTCGGTGCGCAGCGACTCGACGAAGCCCTGGATCGCGTGCTTGGCGCCGCAGTAGGTCGCCTGAAGCGGGATGCCGCGGCGCCCGAGCGCCGAGCCCACCTGCACGATCTTGCCGCGGTTGCGCGGCAGCATCCGCCGCAGCGCGGCCTGCGCGCCGTGGACGCTGCCCAGGTAGGTGACCTCGGTGACGCGGCGGAACTCGTCGGCGCTCGTGTGGCGGACCTCGCCGAGCACGGCGGCCATCGCCACGTTCACCCAGACGTCGATCTCGCCCAGCTCGCGCTCGATCCGCTCGGCCGCGGCCTCGACCGCGTCCGCGTCGGTCACGTCCACGGGCACCGGCAGTGCGCGCCCGCCGTCCTGCTCGATCTCGTGTTGCGCGGCGCGCAGGCCGGCCTCGCCGCGCGCCAGCAGGCCCACGGAATAGCCGCGCTTGCCGAGCTCGCGTGCGGTGGCGCGGCCGATGCCCGCCGATGCTCCTGTGACTACTGCGACCTTGCTCATGTCCCTTATCTGTCCGCATCCGCGATCGGGAAACGGTCGTCTCGCTTACACAGGCCGTCCGCGCTGTGACCGCTCCCCCGTACCGGCGCGCGCACGCGGGAATCACCTGTACATGGACACCGGCAACAGCAAGAGCCCAGGCTTCATGGCCTTCGTCGCCGCGGTCGTCGGGGTGCTGATCGTGGCGTACGTGGTGTTCATCTGCCTGAGGATGGCCCGCAGCCCCGGCTCGCGCGAGACGCTCCTGGCGCTCGCGCTGGCACTCGGCGGCGGCGCGCTGGCGGCGGCGCTCGGCCTCGTGGGCACCAATCGCAAGCGCAAGCGCTAGCGGCGAAAGCGGCGGAACAGGCGCAGGGGCAGCAGGCTCAGCGTCAGCTTGTTGCGCCCGAGCTTGTCGCGATCCTCGCGATTGAACGCCCGGGCGTAGCGCGCCGCGTCCTCCTTGCTCGCGTACGACTTCTCGCCCGCGGTGCCGCAGCCGCGGCGGCATTCCCAGCGCATCGTGGAGCCCTCGCTCGAGAAGCGAAAGCGGTGGCCGAGGATGCGGCAGGGAAGCACCGATGTCAGGTTAAACGGGGCGGGATTGGGCGCCCCGGATCCGGGGCAACTACGTGCCATGAGCACGATCGAGACGGGCGTTCTCAAGACTCACATCCCCGCCCGGCTCGACCGGCTGCCGTGGTCGAAGTTCCACTGGCGCATCGTGATCGGCCTCGGGACCGTCTGGATTCTCGACGGGCTCGAGGTCACGATCGTCGGCGCGGTCGCGTCGCGGCTCACCGAGAAGGGCAGCGGCATCAGCATCAACGCCAGCCAGATCGGGACGGCGGCGGCGATCTACGTGGCGGGCGCCTGTCTCGGCGCGCTCTTCTTCGGCCAGCTCACCGACAGATTCGGCCGCAAGAAGCTGTTCATGCTCACGCTGGGCGTGTACATCACGGCCACCGTCCTCACGGCATTCGCCACCACGCCGCTGTGGTTCTTCATCTGCCGCTTCTTCACCGGCTCCGGGATCGGCGGCGAGTACGCGGCGATCAACTCCGCGATCGACGAGCTGATCCCCGCGCGCGCACGCGGCCAGGTGGACATCGGCATCAACGGCAGCTTCTGGGTCGGGTCGCTGCTCGGCAGCCTGGCCGCGCTGCTCTTCCTCGACGAGGCGATCTTCGCCGCCGACTTCGGCTGGCGGCTGTCGTTCGGCATCGGCGCGATCCTCGGGGTCGGGATCCTGATCGTGCGCCGCCACGTCCCGGAGAGCCCGCGTTGGCTGTTCATCCACGGCCGCGAGGAGGAGGCCGAGCGGATCGTCGACTCGATCGAGGCGGAGGTCGAGGAGGAGTCCGGCCAGGAGCTCGACGAGCCGCGCGAGGCGATCACGGTGCGCCAGCGCAAGGCGATCCCCTTCCGCGAGATCGCGAAGGTCGCCTTCACGCAGTACCCGAAGCGGGCCTGGCTCGGGTTCCTGCTGTTCGTGGGCCAGGCGTTCCTCTACAACGCGATCACCTTCAACCTGGGCACGATCCTCGGCAAGTACTTCAACGTCGGCTCCGGCACGATCCCCGTCTACACCGTGCTGTTCGCGGTCGGCAACTTCCTCGGCCCGTTCCTGCTCGGGCGGCTGTTCGACACGGTCGGGCGCAAGCCGATGATCTCGGGCACCTACATCCTGGCCGCGGGCGGTGGTGCGGTGCTCGCGGTGCTGATGCTCGGCAGCTCACTCACGTCGTGGTCGTTCATCGCGATCGTCGGCGTCACGTTCTTCTTCGCGTCGGCGGGCGCCAGCGCCGCGTACCTGACGGTCAGCGAGGTCTTCCCGATGGAGACGCGCGCGCTCGCGATCGCGTTCTTCTACGCGATCGGGACAGCGGTCGGCGGCATCACCGGGCCGCTGCTCTTCGGCAGGCTGATCGGCAGCGGGCACGAGAGCACCGTGGCGATCGGCTTCTTCATCGGCGCCGCGGTCATGCTGATCGGCGGGCTGGCCGAGATCTTCCTCGGCGTCAAGGCGGAGCGGCAGTCGCTCGAGAACATCGCCAAGCCGATCACGGCCGAGGAGGCCGAGGGCGACGGTCCGGCCGCCGCGGACGACGACGGTGGCGGACCGAGCGCCGCGGAGGTCAGCGACGAGAAGCGCCAGGCGCTCGAGTGCCGCCGCCGCGGCGAGGAGGAGCGCGCGCGTGCGGCCGAGCATCGGGCTACTGCGCTCGAGCTGGAGGCCGGGTCGGATCCCGGCGACCGGCTGCGTGCCGAGCAGGTGCTCGCGGAGATCGCCGACGTGCGCGCCCAGGGCTTCGACGAACACGCGGCCGCACACGAGGAGCGGGCCAAGGCCGAGGACCTCGACGACGAGGGTGAGCGCAAGGCGACGCTCGAGCGCGCCGCCGCGGCCGACGAGCGCGCGCGGGCGCTGGACGAACGCGTGCGCGCGCTGGGCGCCGAGCACGAGAGCGAGGCCGAGTCGCACGCGGCGCTTGCCGACGCTGCGGGTGAGCGCGCCCGTGCGCGCGAGCAGCGCGCCGCGATGGAGCAGGCGCGCGTGGAGGCGGAGCGGGCCGAGGGTCCCGACGCCGAGGCTGCGCGCGCACGAGCGGAGATGCACGAGCGCTGGGCGGCGATGCACGCGGAGCGCTCGAACGCGCACGCCGCTCGCGCGGGGAACGACTCCGACGCCCAGCGCCGTCACGAGGAGAACGCCGCCGAGCAGGAGCAGTTCGCCCTGGCCGCGGAGCAGCGCGTCGGCGCCGCGAAGCACCGCGTGGCCGCGCAGGAGCTGGGTGGCGAGCAGGCCGCGGTCGAACGGACGCAGGCCGAGCTCGAGGCCGCCGAGCGGCGCGAGCGGGACGCGCAGGATCGCGAGGAGCGGATCCGCGCGCGCATCGCGCGCCGGCGCGCGCGCGACACCGAGGGGCTGCGGCGCTTTCGCCCGGGCCCGGGGTCGGGCTCGGCGTTCTACTCACCGGGGATGTTCGGCACGGCCAGCCGCTGGACGGCCGACGGCTCCGACGACGACCTCGACCGCGAGATCGATGTGATCGCGCGCGCTCTGGCTGAGCGCGGCCCGACCGAGCGCGACCAGCTCTACCAGGTCGTCGGCGGGCGCTACTGGGGCCCGGGGCGCTTCCGCAGCGCGTTGCGCGAGGCGCTCGAGGAAGGTCGCGTCGAGCGGCTGTCGCGCGGCACGTACGGGCCGGCGCAGCCTAAGTAGTCGCCAGCTTCACGATCGCGATGACCATCCCGGCGACCACGAAGACCACCAGCACGACCTGCATCCACAGCCACCAGGGCGGCATGTCCTTCAATCGATGATCGCCTGGCGCAGCGCGATGGCGACCGCGTGCGTGCGCGTGTCGGCCTGAAGCTTCCCGATCACGCGCTTCGTGTCCGACTTGACGGTCTCCACGCTCAGCCCGATCCGGCGCGCGACCTCCTCGGTGTGGAAGCCCTCCGCCAGCAGTTGCAGGATCTCGCGCTCGCGCTCGGACAGCGGCTGGTCGCCGTCGAGCCCGTCGGTCATCAGCAGCGTGGGTGACAGCGACGGGTCCACGAACGCCTTGCCGCCGGCCACCGTGCGGATCGCGCGCAGCAGGTCCTCGGGCGGCGAGCCCTTCATCACGTAGCCGCGCGCGCCGGCCGCGATCGCGTCGGACAGCAGGCGCTTGTCGCCGTAGGCGGAGAAGATCACGAACTTCACGCCCGGCGCCGCCTGGTGGATGCGCTTCACGGCGGACACGCCGTCGATGCCGGGCAGGCGCACATCCATCAGCACGACCTCGGGCTGAAGCTGCTCGACGGCCTCGAGCGCCTCCTCGCCGTTCGTCACCTGACCGACCACCTCGAGATCGTCGAGGTCCCCGATCAAGAGGTCGAGTCCCTGGCGGACGACCGAGTGGTCGTCGACGATCAAACAGCGTGTGCTCGACATGCGGCGAGCATCCTACCCCGGCGCGCTTCCGTCAACAGGGGCGTCACCCGCATATGATCCGCGCCCAAGCAGGAGGGTCCCGCGGGAAGGAGACAGATGTTCGGCTCGATCGTTGTAGGTACGGACGGCTCCGAGACCGCGAGCGAGGCGGTGCGGCAGGCGACTGAGCTCGCCAAGTCGGTGGGCGCGAAGGTGCACCTCGTGAGCGCGTTCGAACCGGTCGGCAACCAGCGTCTCCGCGAGGAGCGCCAGCAGGTGCCGGAGGACCTGTCGTGGTCGGTGAACCAGCGCGAGGACGTCGACGCGACGCTGCGCGAGGCCGCCGAGCAGATCCAGGGGGCCGGTGTCGAGGTGGAGACCTACGCGCGCCAGGGCGACCCGGCGGACGCGATCCTCGACGTGGCCGAGGAGAAGAACGCCGATCTGATCGTGGTGGGCAACAAGGGCATGAGCGGCGCCAAGCGCTTCCTGCTCGGCAGCGTGCCGAACAAGGTCTCGCACCACGCGCCCTGCAGCGTGATGATCATCCGGACGACCTAGGGCGTCGGGCCCAGCGCCGCGGCGGCGTCGGCGAGGCCGGCGCCGTAGTGCGAGTCGTAGCCGGCCGGCCCGATGTCGCGCGCGGTGTCCATGATGCGGCGGCGCACGGCGGCCGGAGTGGGGTGCGGGCCCAGGCGCTTGGTCGCGATCAGCAGCGCCGCGATCGCACTCACGTGCGGCGATGCGAACGACGTGCCCTCGAAGCCCACCAGGCGGAAGTGGCGGGTGTCGCCCCAGAGCGTCTCCTGGAAGATCCGCCGGTCGGGATGGTCCGGGTCGCAGTGGGTCTGGTCGTAGGGGTCGGCCTCGAGCGGCGCGTCGTCGCCTCCGCCCGGTGCGACGAGGTCCAGGCCGCGGCCCGCGTTCGAGTAGTCGGCCAGGCAGCCGCTCGCGGTCGTCGCGCCGACCGAGATCACCTGTGTCGCGCGCGCGGGGTAGGCGACCTTGCCGATCCCCTCGTTGCCGGAGGCCGCCACCAGCACGACGCCCTTGTGCTGCGCGTAGCGGATCGCGGAGATCACGTCGGGGATGTCGCGGGCCGTCTCGCTGGCGTTGAACTCCACGCTCATGTTGATCACGTCGGCGCCGTGGCGCGCGGCCCAGCGGATGGCGCGCGCGATGTCCGAGCCGTCGCCGTTGCCGTCGCGGTCGAGCACGCGCAGCGGCATGATCTTCACTCCGTAGGCGAGGCCCGTGACGCCAAAGCGGTTGTTCGTCTTCTGCGCGATCGTCCCGGTCACGTGCGTGCCGTGGCTCTCCTCGTCGTCGGGGTGCCGGTCGTGGTCGACCCAGTCGTAGCCGCGCACGAAGCGCGACGCGTACAGGTCGGGGGCGCGCCGGAAGCCGCGATAGTTCTCGTACGCCACGCCCGAGTCGAGCACGGCCACCACCGCACCGCGCCCGCCCGGCGCGCCGGCGGCGCGCGCGAGGTCCCACGCCGCGGGGGCGTTCACGCTGTTCTCACCGATGAAGTTCCACTGGAGCGCGCGCCAGCCGCCGGCGACGTGCTCGCGGCCCGGGTCGTTCGGGATGAAGTCCGCGGAATGGGCCACGTAGTCGGGCACGGCGTACGCCACGGCGCGGTGGCTGCGCAGCTCGGCGAGCGTCTGGTGGACGCTGTCGCCGTCGGCGATCCGCAGCTCGCGCGCGCCGCCGGGTAGGCGATCGTCGGTGGACGTGCCGGTGCGCCGCTGCACGTGGACGCGCTGGCTGTGCGACGCGTCGGCGCGGTAGCGGACGATGACCTTGCCGGGCGCGATCGCCGCCTGCGCTCCGGCGGCGGGAACGGTCACGGCGAAGGCGGCCGCGACGGCCGTGAGGATGCAGCGGAGACGCATTGGGCTACGGTGGCCCGAGTGTACGCGGGGAAGGAGAAGAGCGGCGAGGTTCGCCGGCGTTCGGAGCCGGCCACCCAGGTCGCGTGCGTGACGGGCGCGACGGGCTTCGTCGGCGGCCATGTCGCGCGGCTGCTGGCCGAGCGCGGCGACGAGGTGCGGGTCACCTATCGCGACTCCTCCCGGCTGCGGCGCCTCGAGGGCGTCGACGTCGAGCCGGTCAAGGCCGACGTGCTCGACCGCGCGGGCATGCGGCGCGCGTTGCGCGGCTGCCAGGTCGTCTTCCACAGCGCGGGCTATGTGAACTCGCGGCCGGTGGAGCGCGTCTGGCGCATCAATTCCCTCTCGCCGCGCGTGGTGGTGGAGGCGGCCGCCGCCGAGGGGGTCGAGCGAGTCGTGCTGACCTCGACCGTGGGCGCGATCGGCACCGCCCCGGGCGACGAGGTCGCTGACGAGACGCACGTCTACCGGCCGGGCCGGGCGGCGATGGATTATGCGGACTCTAAGCACGAGGGGGAGCAGGAGGCGATGGCTGCGGGAGCGCGGCTGGGAGTGGACGTCGTCGTAGTGAACCCCTCTTACGTACTCGGAGTTCCGGTGGATCGCCGTGAGCCGGGCGAAACCTCGACGCGAACGGTCGCCAACTTCCTCCTCGGCAGGCTGCCCGCGGTGGTTGACGGCGCGACGAACATCGTGGACGTCGAGGACGTGGCGGCGGGCCATCTTCTGGCGGCTCAGCGCGGAAAACCCGGCGAGCGCTACATCCTCGGTGGCTACAACCTGGCCTGGGCGGAGCTGATCGACCGGTTGGCCGCGCAGTCCGGCGTGCACCACCCGCTGCTGGTGCTGCCGCGCGACGTGGCGGCGCTCGCGCGGCTCCAGAGCGAGCTGGGGCTGCCCGGACCCGTCGCGCCCGAGGCCCTGATCCTGATGGCGCAGAACTGGCGCTACTCCTCGCGCAAGGCGAAGAAGGAGCTCGGCTACAAGACCCGCCCGCTCGAGAAGACGCTCGGCCGGACGATCGACTGGTCGCTGGAGCTGATCGAGGCGGGGGCGTTCCGAGGACGCGGCGTCAGCGCGATGTCGCTCGGCTCAGCCTGGATGCGCGGCGCCGAGCGCCTCGGCCTGGGCTCTGGGCTGCGCGCCGCCGAGCGCTACCTCGGCCGCCGGCTCGTGGCGGGCCAGTGACGCAGCGCTTCTTCCCGCGCGACGAGTACT
>JAICRZ010000166.1 GCA_025937135.1 Thermoleophilaceae bacterium | reverse complement strand
GTCGATGGCGTCGGTCTGCGGATCGTCGCTGTCGCTGATGCAGGCCGGTGTCCCGATCAAGCGCCCCGTGGCCGGTATCGCCATGGGCCTGATCAAGGAGGGCGACGACTACATCGTGCTCTCCGACATCGCCGGCGTCGAGGACCACCTCGGTGACATGGACTTCAAGGTCGCCGGCACCGAGCAGGGCATCACCGCGCTCCAGATGGACATCAAGATCAGCGGCGTGACCTTCGACATCCTGCGCGACGCGCTCTCGCAGGCGAAGGAGGGCCGGACGTTCATCCTCGGCAAGATGGCCGAGGTCATCGACAAGCCGAGCGAGGAGCTCTCGGAGTTCGCCCCGCGGATCAGCTCGATCCAGATCGACGTCGACCAGATCGGCAAGGTCATCGGCAAGGGCGGCGAGACGATTCGCGGCCTCTCCGAGGAGTTCGAGGCCCAGATCGACGTCCAGGACGACGGCACGATCCGGATCTATGCCGCCACGGGCACGCAGGGCGACGCCCTCGTCGAGCGGATCCGCTCGATGACCAAGGAGGTCGAGGTCGGCGACGAGTTCCCGACCGCGAAGGTCGTGAAGACGACCACCTTCGGCGCGTTCATCGAGCTCTCCAAGGGCACCGATGGGCTGCTGCACATCTCGAACGCCTCGCCCGGACAGCGGGTCGAGTCGGTCGAGGACGTGCTCAACCGCGGCGACGAGGTCAACGTGCGCGTGGTCGAGGTCGACCGCGAGCGTGGCCGGATCGGCCTGCGGCTGGCGGACGACCCGGAGATCGCGGGCAAGACGCCCGAGGAGCTGGCTGCCATGGGCACCGGCGACAAGCGCGGCGGCGGTGGCGATCGCGGCGGTCGCGGCGGAGGCCGTGACGGCGGCGGACGCGGGCGCGGCGGACGCGATCGTGACCGCGGCGGACGCGGCGGTGATCGCGGCAACGGCGGCGAGCGCGGCCCGCGCCCGGATTACGCCCGGGACGAGCGCTGAGCCAGCCCGAGCACAGAGTCACCGAGCTCGACTCGGGGCTTCGAGTGGTGACCGAGGCGATGCCCTCGGTCCGCTCGATCGCCCTCGGGATCTGGGTCGGTACAGGATCGAGGAACGAGACCCCGGCTCAAGCCGGGGTCTCGCACTTCCTGGAGCACCTGCTCTTCAAGGGCACGAAGCGCTTCAGCTCGATCGAGATCGACCAGATCTTCGACGGCATGGGCGCCGAGATCAACGCGGGCACCGGCAAGGAGACCACGTCGGTGTACTCGCGCTTCCTCGACCAGCACCTCGAGCGCGCGCTCGACGTGATGTCCGACATGGTGCTGCACCCGGCCTACATCGACATCGACGCCGAGCGCCAGGTGGTGATCGAGGAGATCGCGATGTACGAGGACGAGCCGTCGGAGAAGGTGCACGACGTGCTCGGCCGGGCGATCTTCGGCGAGCACCCGCTCGGGCGGCCGATCATCGGGACCGCCGAGGTCATCGGCAACGTGCCCATGCCGCAGATCGCCGAGTACCACGACGGCCGCTACGTCGGGTCGAACCTGGTCCTGGCGGCGGCGGGCAACATCGACCACGACGAGCTGGTCGCGCTGGTCGAGCGGCATGCGCCTGCGCGTGCCGGCAGCGCCGCGGGCCCGCAGCCGGCGGAAGGCGTTCTCGCGCCCCGGGCGTGCTTCCACCAGAAGACGACCGAGCAGTACCACCTCTGCCTGGGCGGCCCGGGCATCCCGCGTGCCGACGAGCGCCGGTTCGCGCTGCGCGTGCTCGACACGATCCTCGGCGGGTCGACGTCGTCGCGGCTGTTCCAGGAGGTGCGCGAGAAGCGTGGCCTGGCCTACAGCGTGTACTCGTACTCGTCGCAGTTCATCGACACCGGGCACGTCGGCGTCTACGTGGGCACGCGCCCTGACAACGTCGGCAAGGCGATGGGGGTGATCGGCGACGAGCTGCGGCGCATCGTCGAGGAGCCGGTCGCGGCCGACGAGCTCGAGCGCGCGAAGGAGAACGTGAAGGGCCGCACCGCACTGTCGCTCGAGTCCACTCTCACGCGCATGAACCGCCTCGGCGGCTCGCTGCTGATGGGCGTGCCGCTGCTGTCGCTCGACGAGATGGTCGCCGCGATCGACGCGGTCAGCGCCGACGACGTGCAGTCGCTCGCGCGCGAGCTGTTCGCGCCGGAGCGGATGGCGGCCGCCGGCGTCGGCGCCGACGAGTCGGCCTTCCTGCGCGCGATCGAGACGGTCAACCCGCAGCTCGCCGCCGCGGCGTGATCAACGTCGCCGTCTCAGGCGCGGCCGGGCGGATGGGGGCGACCGTCTGCGACGCCGTCGAGGGCGCCGACGACATGTCGCTCGTCGGGCGCGCGGACCCGCTGCTCGGTGTCGAGCTCCAGGACGTGCTCGGCGACGCGGACGTGGTCGTCGACTTCACACAACCCGACACCGCGCTGCACAACGCGCGGCTCTGCCTCGAGTCCGGGGTGCACTGCGTGATGGGCACGACCGGCGCGGCGTTCGCCCAGCTCGAGGGGGTCGGCACCGGCAATCTCTTCGTGGCCCCCAACTTCGCCATCGGCGCGGTGCTGATGATGGAGGCGTCGAAGCTCGCCGCCAGGCACATGCCGGAGTGCGAGATCGTCGAGCTGCATCACGACCGCAAGCTCGACGCGCCGTCGGGCACCGCCGCCCGCACCGCCGAGCTGATCCGCGAGGCCGGCGGCAACGTGCACGAGCCGATCCACTCCGTCCGCCTGCCCGGCCTGGTCGCGCATCAGGAGGTCATCTTCGGCGGACTCGGCCAGACGCTCACGATCAGGCACGACTCGATCGCGCGCGAGTCGTTCATGCCCGGCGTGCTGCTGGCGGTGCGCAAGGTCGGCGAGCTGACCGAGTCACCTGTGATCGGGCTGGAAAACCTCCTCTTCTAGTGGGGTGGTCCCTGGCGGCGGTCCTCCTCGGAGGGCTGCTGCAATCAGCGACCGGGACCGGGTTCGCGCAGCTCGCCGCGCCGGTGCTGACCGCCGTTCACGGCCCGCAGCACTCCGTCGCCACGCTGGCACTCCTCGGCCCGGTCGTGAGCGGCCTGACGCTGAGCGAGGTGCGGCGGCCGGCGATACTGGGGCGCACGGCGGTCGTTCTCACGATCGCCGGCATTCCCGGGATGGCGATCGGCGTGCTGGTGCTCCGCCACGCGCCGGTGGACGTGCTCAAGATCCTGGTGGCGCTCGCGGTGCTCGGCGGAGTGGTCGCGATCGGGCGCGGCCTGAGGCTGCGCGGCTCGCCCGCGGGCCCCGGCTTCGTGTCCGGGATGCTCGCCACGAGCACCGGGCTGAGCGGGCCGCCGATGGTGCTCTACCTGCTCGGCCATCGGGCGCGGCCCGCCGAGGTTCGCGACACGCTGGCCGCAGTGTTCCTGGCCACGGGAGCGCTCACGATCGTGGCGCTCGCGGTCGGCGGCGTCCTTCATCCAACCGGCCATCTGGCCCTGCTGTTCGCGGCGACGATCGCGGGGCAGGTGCTCGGGCGGCTCGTGTTTCGCCGGCTGGGTGAGCGCCACCGCGCGGCCACGCTAGGCGTGCTGGTGCTGTGCGCGCTGGTGGCGCTGATCCCCGCTGGCCAAGCAGTTCTGTAGAGCAAATCGTTCGGTCCGGCGGCCTGCCGAGGTAGCGCGGTCGCCCGGGAACCGGCCCTCCGATTTTGCTAGGCCGCCAGCTCCGCCACGACCTCGTGCGTTCCGTGGTCGTACCCGCCGTCGCGCAGGCGCGCGGCGATCACGCGCATCAGCGCGAGCGCGGGCGGGTTGTCGGCCAGCATCGTCGCGTGGATGCGCCGGACGCCCTCGTCGCGCGCGGCGTCGGCGAGCATGCGCGCGAGCTGCTTGCCGAGCCCCTTGTTCTGCAGCGCGTCGCAGACCACGATGGCCGCCTCCGCCGCGGCCGGGTCGGTGCGAAGCCGCACCCAGCGCGCGCTCGCCACGATGCCGCCGTCGTCAGGGGTGACCGCCACGACGGCGTGGTGGTCGTGGCCGTCGACCTCCGTCAGATAGCGCAGCTCGGCGGCGGTGAGCCGCGGCTTCGGGCCGAGGAAGCGGCGCTGGCGGCTCGTCTCCGAGAGGCGGGTGAGGCCGGCGGCGAGCATCGCCTTGTCGCTCGCCTCGATCGGCCGGACCAGGAGGGTGGTGCCGTCCTCGAGGCGTACGACGTTCATGACTGGAAACTACGCCCGCTTACGCGAAGTGAGTGTGTCGACTGTCACGTGGGTTTGTTGCTGCCGATAACGAGGGAACAACGGCAACCGAAGGACACGGATGACTCGGCGCCTCGTACCCCTGATAGCGCTGGTCGCGCTGGCGACCACCGCAGTGCCCGCGTCTGCTCAGGCGCCGCTGCTGTCGATCTCGGACGCAAAGGCGCTCGCGGCCAAGAAGGCCGAGAAGGTCAAGAACGACCTCAAGTCCGAGGGCGCCCGCCGCGCCAAGATCCCCGGCTGCTGGCGCAACAACGAGCGCCAGGTGAGCTGCTACTTCTCGGTCTACGGCTACGACGCCGAGCAGGACTACAAGTGGGAGTGCATGCTGCGGGTGGTCGTCAAGCTGAAGCGCTCAGGGCACTACAAGGTCAAGTACGGCCACGCCGTCTGCGGATAGGAAAGCGAAATCGTTCGGGTTCGGCGGCCGGCGGCGAAGGGCGCGGGCCTCTGCGCACCGAACCCTCCGATTTCGCCCGGTCTTGTCAACCCTGGCTGTCCTTCTTGCGCAAGGCCCTGGGCACCACGAAGCGGATGCCCGAGCGCGCGTCGTCGATCGAGCAGGTCTTGTTGTCGATCAGGCCGCGTTCCTTGGCGCCGGGGACCAGCAGCATCTGGTTGATGTAGCCGTCCTGGCCGCGCTTGCGGGTGAGGATCCAGAGGTAGCCGTCGTCACGGATCCGGGGGCGATATTCGCCGAGAGCGCTGGCGCCCTCCTCGAGCGACTCGACCATCACGACCGCTCCGTCGAGCTCGCCTGAGCGAACGAAGCCACGGCCGATGACCTCCTTGAGGTCGCGGCGCAGCGCGGCGCCGACGTCGCCGGCGACCTCGACGCGCTGATCGGGCTTCACACCGAGCTTCTGGACGGCGCTGCGGTGGGTGTAATCCGTGTCCGTGGCCATTGAGAGCGATGCAAGTATGCCGCGAGCGACAAGGTAGGATCGCCATACCGCAGCAAACCGAGGAGAACTGGCGATGGGTTGGAAGGAAAAGGCGATGGAAGCCGCCGAGAAGGCGAAGGTCGCCGCGGCGCAGGCGCAGGCCAAGATCGAGGAGAAGCAGAAGGAGTTCAACGAGAAGCAGCAGCAGCGCGCTTCCGAGCAGAACGCCGGCGCAGCCGCGCCGCCGCCGCCGCCCGCGCCCGGAGCGCCGCCGGCCCCGCCCGCGGGCGAGGCGCCGCCGCCGCCCGCGCAGCCGGCTCCGCCCGTTCCCGAGGCGCCGCCGGTCCCGCCTGAGCAGCGGCCCGGCGTGGACACGAACCCGGACCCGTTCAAGCCGATCGAATGAGCCTGGGCGGCATCCTGACCGCGATCGTCACCCCGTTCGACGGGGACGGCCGCGTGAACGAAGAGGCGTTCGTCGCCCTGCTCCACCACGTGCTCGACAACGGCTCCGACGGCGTGGTCGTGGCCGGGACCACGGGCGAGGGCGCGACGATGACCGACGCGGAGAAGCTGCGGCTGTGCGAGCTCGCGGTGGCCGAGTCGGGCGACGCCACCGTGATTGCGGGAACCGGGTCCAACGACACGGCGCACTCGATCGAGCTCACGGAGCGAGCGGGCGAGCTCGGCGTCGACGGCATGCTGGTGGTCACCCCGTACTACAACAAGCCGAACCGCCGCGGGATCGTGGCCCACTTCAGCGCCGTCGCCCAGGCCACCGACAAGCCGATCATCGTCTACAACATCCCTTCGCGCTGCGTGGTGGACATCCCGAACGACCTGCTGGCCGAGCTCGCGCAGATCGACAACGTCTCGGCGGTCAAGCAGGCGCGCTACGAGGACATCGCGCCGATCGACGGCATGGACCTGCTTGCCGGCAACGACGACACGCTCGCCGAGGTGCTCGACAAGGGCGGCAGCGGCGGGATCTGCGTCGCGTCGCACATCGTCGGCCGCGAGATGCGTCGCATGATCGACGAGCCGGATCAGCGCCACGAGATCGACGCGCAGCTGCGCGAGGTGTTCGCGGCGATGTCGGTCACCGTCAACCCGATCCCCGTGAAGACCGCGATGCGGATGCTCGGCCACGACGTCGGTGGCTTCCGGCTTCCGATGGTGGAGGCCTCGGAGGACGAGGCCGAGGAGATCCGCGTGGTGCTCGACCGGCACGGCCTCCTGAGCGCGGTTTGAGCGCCACGCTGCGGGTCCTCCCGCTCGGCGGCCTCGGCGAGATCGGCAAGAACATGACCGTCGTCGAGGACGACGGCAGCATCGTGGTGGTCGACACCGGGCTGATGTTCCCGACGCCGGACCAGCTCGGAATCGACCTCGTCCTGCCCGACTTCAACTACCTCCGCGAGCGCGCCGAGGACATCGAGGCGATCGTGCTCACACACGGCCACGAGGACCACGTGGGCGCACTGCCGTTCGTGCTGCGCGAGATCCGCGACAGCGGCTTCCC
>JAICRZ010000176.1 GCA_025937135.1 Thermoleophilaceae bacterium | reverse complement strand
GAGCCGCGTCCGCGCACCTCCGCGCCGCCCGCAAGATCGAGGAGCACGCCTGATGGCCGCCGTGGCCACGCGCGCCGCGCGGAACGCTCGGGCGATCGAGCGCGCGCGCACCGCGCCGGCCGCGCCGCGGCGCAAGTCCGGTCCCGCGCGCCCTGTCCGCACGCCCGTCGCGGCGCCGGCGCCGGCGCCGCGCGCTGCCGGCCGCGTCGCCAGTCGCAGCGCCAGCGTCGTGCTCGACCAGCTCCTGCGCGGCCGGACCTGGGTCGTGGTGATCGGCGCGCTGCTGGCGGGGATCGTCTTCCTGAACGTGAGCGTGCTCCAGCTCAACCGTGGCATCGCGAGCACGGACGCGAAGGCGGCGACGCTCGAGCGGACCAACTCGACGCTGCGCGAGCGCGTGGCCACCCTCAATTCCGCGGAGCGGATCCAGCAGCTCGCCCAGCAGCGCGGATACATCCTGCCGCAGCCGGGGGATGTCACATACCTGAAGCCCGCGTCCTCGCAGGCACGCCTGGCCGCGCAGCGGATCAGCCAGTCGGCAGTCGGCAGTCCGCAGTCGGCAGGGACGACGGGACAGACCACTCTGCCGACTGCCGCACCGCCGACTGCCGACCCCAGCCAGCCCTAGCCGACGTGCCGCTTCTCCAACGACGTATAGGCCTGCTGTTCGCGGCCTTTCTCGTCCTGCTCCTGCTCGCGTCCTTCCGGGCGCTCTGGCTCGGCACGGTCAAGGGCAACGACCTCCGCGGCCGCGCGGTCGCCCAGCAGGTCGAGCAGTTCGACGTGCCGGCGCGCCGCGGCACGATCACCGACCGCAACGGGACCGAGCTGGCCGTCTCCGAGGATTCGGTCACGGTCTACGCCGACCCGAAGCTCATCCGCGACCCCGCCGGCACCGCGCAGCGGCTGGCGCCGTTCCTCGGCAAGCCGTACCAGGACGTGCTGGGCGCGCTGTCGGACCGCAGCAAGGGCTTCGTGTACCTCGCGCGCAAGCTGCCGCTCACCAAGGGCGAGGTCGTGAAGAAGCTGAAGATCACCGGCATCGGCACCACGAACGAGCCGCGGCGCGTCTATCCACAGGGGACGATGGCCTCGCAGCTGATCGGCAGCGTGGGCGTGGACAACTACGGCCTGTCGGGGCTCGAGCAGTCGCTCGAGAAGCAGCTGCACGGCACCGACGGCGAGCGCAAGATCGTCAACGACGCGATCGGCCAGCCGGTGAGCATCGTGGATGAGAAGCGCGCCGTGGCGGGCAAGGACGTGAAGCTCACGATCGACGCCGCCATCCAGCAGCGCGTGGAGTCGGTGCTCGCCGGCGTCGGCCAGACGTACAAGCCGAAGGGCGCGACCGCGTTGGTGCTCGACCCGCGCACCGGCGAGATCCTCGCGCTGGCGAACTACCCCACCGTCGACCCGAGCGACCCCGCTGCCGGCGACCCGTATGCGCGCCAGGACCGCGCCGTGCAGGCGAGCTACGAGCCGGGCTCGACCTTCAAGGCGATCACGGTCTCCGGCGCGCTCGAGGACCACAAGGTCACGCCCGACACGACCTTCGACCTGCCGCCCGCGCTCCAGGTGGCGGACCGCACGATCCACGACGCCGAGGACCGCGGCTACGTGACGCTGAGCGTGGCCCAGATCCTCGCGCAGTCGTCCAACATCGGCGCGGTCAAGGTCGGCCTGCGCCTGGGCGCGCAGCGCTTCGACCACTGGGTGCGCGAGTTCGGCTTCGGCGGCTCGACCGGCATCGACCTTCCCGGCGAGGCGGCCGGGATCGTGCCGCACCCGAAGCAGTACTCGGGCTCGTCGATGGGCAACCTCCCGATCGGCCAGGGGATCGCGGTCACGCCGATGCAGATGGCCGCCGCCTACGAGGCGATCGCCGACGGCGGGATCACCCACCGCCCGCACGTGATCGCGGGCGATCCCGCGCCGGCGCGCAGGGTCATCTCGGCGCGCACGGCGGCGCAGGTCTCGCAGATGCTCGAGGGCGTGCTCGGGCCGGGCGGACCCGCGGAGGAGGCTCAGGTGAAGGGCTACACGCTGGCGGGCAAGACCGGCACGGCGGAGAAGCCCGATCTCGTCAACGGCGGCTACTCGAAGACGAAGTACGTGGCCTCGTTCATCGGCTTCGCGCCGGCGAAGAACCCGCGCCTGCTGGTGGCCGTGATGGTCGACGAGCCGCAGGGCGCGATCTACGGCGGCCAGGTTGCCGCTCCGGCCTTCGAGAAGATCGTCTCCTTCGCGCTGCCGTACCTGCGGATACCGCCTCAATGAGTCGGCAGTGCGGCAGTCGGCAGTCGGCGGGAAGTGCCGCTCTCTGCCGACTGCGGACTGCGGACTGCGGACTCTAGACTCGGGCCGCGTCGTGAAGCTTCCTGAACTCATCGGCGCAGCCGCGCCGGACGTGGACGTGTCGGCGCTCGCCTACTCCAGCCGGAGTGTGCGCCCCGGGACGCTCTTCTTCTGCGTGCCCGGATTCAAGGTGGACGGGCACGACTTCGCCGCCGATGCCGTCGAGCGCGGCGCGGTCGCGCTGGTCGTGGAGCGGCCGCTCGGACTCGGCGTGCCGGAGGTTCAGGTCCCCGACGCACGCGCGGCGATGGCCGAGGTGGCGGCGCGCTTCTACGGGGACCCGACGGGCGAGCTGCGGGTCGTCGGCGTCACCGGCACCAACGGCAAGACCACGACCACCTTCCTGATCCGCTCGATCCTCGAGGCGGCCGGGGTGCAGACCGGCCTGCTCGGCACCGTCACGTCGATCGTGGGCGGACGGCGCGAGGAGGTCGTGCGCACGACCCCGGAGGCGCTCGAGCTCCAGGGCACGTTCCGGCGCATGCTCGACTCGGGCGACAGGGCGGCCGTCATGGAGGTCTCCTCGCACGCGCTCTACCTGCATCGCGTCGACGGCATCCGCTTCGCGGCGCGGATCTTCACCAACCTGACCCAGGACCACCTCGACTTCCACCCGTCGATGGAGGACTACTTCGCCGCCAAGCGGATGCTGTTCGAGCGCGAGGGCGGGCCGTCGATCGTGAACGTCGACGATCCGTACGGCCGGCGCCTGGCGGACGAGCTCGGGCCCGGCACGGCCACGTTCGGGCTCGACTCCGAGGACGCCGACTACCGCGCGACCGGCGTCGAGTTCGACACGAACGGCTCGCGGTTCCGCCTCGGCGAGACGCATTTCCAGATCCCGCTGCCGGGCCACTTCAACGTGTCGAACGCGCTCGCCGCCATCGCCGCGGCGCGCGCCCTCGGCGTCCCGCTCGAGACCTGCGCGATCGCGCTCGCGTCAGCCGACCGTGTGCCCGGCCGCTTCGAGCCCGTCGACGAAGGGCAGCCGTTCGCCGTGCTCGTGGACTACGCCCACACGCCGGACTCGCTGGAGAACGTGCTGCGCGCGGCGCGCGGCATCACCCAGAACCGGCTGCACGTGGTGTTCGGCGCCGGCGGTGACCGCGACCAGGGCAAGCGGCCGCTGATGGGCAGATCCGCCAGCGAGGGCGCCGATCGCGTGATCGTGACCAGCGACAACCCGCGCTCGGAGGATCCGGAGGCGATCGTCGACCAGGTGCTGGCGGGCACGAGCGGTGACGCCGAACGCGAGGTCGATCGCCGCAGGGCGATACAGCGCGCCATCGAGTCGGCCGCGCCCGGCGACGTCGTCGTGATCGCCGGCAAGGGCCACGAGCAGGGTCAGGAGTTCGAGGACGGCCGCAAGGAGCCGTTCGACGATGTGACCGTGGCCCGCGAGGCGCTGCGAGCGGGCCTCGGAGCGCGTTCGTGATCGACATGTCAGCCGGCTGGGTCGCCGAGGCAGCCGGCGGCAAACTCGTCGCGGGCGAGCCCGACGAGCCGGGCCCGCGGCGAGCGGTGATCGACACGCGCGCGATCGAGCCCGGCGACCTTTTCGTGGGCCTCCGCGGCACCCGCGCCGACGGCGGCCAGTTCGCGCGTGAGGCGATCGAGCGCGGCGCCTGGGGCACGCTGACCACCGCGGAGCACGCCACGGGCCACACCGCAATCGCCGCGCACGACCCCCTCGAGGCGCTCCAGAGCCTCGCCCGCGCCTGGCGCCGGGAGCTCGGCGCGAAGGTGGTCGGCGTGACCGGCTCGACCGGCAAGACGTCGACGAAGGACATCCTCGCCTCGCTGCTGCGCCAGGGTCTGACGACGCACGCGAACAAGGAGAACCTGAACACGGAGATCGGCCTGCCGCTGACCATCCTCGAGGCCGAGCGCGGCACCGAGGCGTTGGTTCTCGAGATGGCCATGCGCGGCGCCGGCCAGATCGCCGAGCTCGTCGCGATCGCGGAACCGGACGTGGGCGTGATCGTGAACGTGGGCCCGGTGCACCTCGAGCTGCTCGGCACGATCGAGGCGGTGGCAGCCGCGAAGGCGGAGCTGATCCGCGACCTGAAGCCCGGTGCCACGGCGGTCGTGCCGGCGAACGAGCCGCTGCTCGAGCCGCACCTGCGCGATGACCTCGACACGATCAGATTCGGCCCGGGGGGCGACGTGGCGTTCGTGGGCCTGACCGGGGGCGTCGCCACGTTCGACATCAACGGCGACCGGCGCGAGGTCGAGCTCTCGTTCGACGAGCCGCACAACCTGCTGAACGCCGCCGCTGCGCTGGCGGCCGCGAGCGCTGTCGGCGTCGCTCCGGCGGGCCGCCTCGACGTCCGCTTCAGCTCGCTGCGCGGCGAGGTCGTGGAGCTCGAGGGCGGGGTCACGGTCGTGAACGACTGCTACAACGCCAACCCGATGTCGATGCGCGCCGCCCTCCAGCACCTCGCCGCCACGCCCGCCGGACGCCACGTGGCGATCCTCGGGACGATGGCCGAGCTCGGCCCCGACGGCGATCGCTACCACCGCGAGATCGGCGAGCTGGCGGACGAACTGGGCGTCGACGTGCTGATCACCGTCGGCGAGCCGGCACTGCCGATCGCGTCCGGGTTCGACGGGGAGAAGCATGCGGTGGCCACGCCGGAAGAGGCCGGCGCGATGCTCGAGGACATCGGCCGCGCCGGCGACCGCGTGCTGGTGAAGGGCTCCCGCTCGGCGGGCCTGGAACGGGTGCTCGGTAACTAGCGGTGCTCGGCGAGATCCTCATCGCGGGCATCGCGTCGCTGCTGCTCTGCATGTTCCTCGGTCCGCAGTTCATCACCTACCTGCGCGAGAAGGAGTTCGGCCAGCAGATCCGCGAGGAGGGGCCGGCCGGCCATCACGGCAAGGCCGGGACGCCCACGATGGGCGGGCTGATCATGCTCGTGTCGGTTGCGGTGCCGTTCCTGATCCTGGGCAACCTCACGGCCGAGAGCCTCGCCGTCTTCGGCACGATGCTGGCCAGCGGGCTGCTCGGCTTCATCGACGACTGGACGAAGATCTCGAAGAGCCGCTCGCTGGGTGTGAGCGGCCGCCGCAAGCTGATCGCCCAGGCGCTGATCTCGATCGGGCTCTGGATCGTGGCGACCAAGGGCGCGGACCTCGACTCCGTCCTCAACATCCGGCTCTGGGGCGCGCACCTGGACGTCGGCTTCCTCTACCCGATCTTCATCTTCCTCGTGCTCGCGGGCGCCACGAACGGCGTGAACCTCACCGACGGCCTCGACGGCCTGGCCGCCGGCTGCTCGGCGATCGTGCTGCTCGCCTATACGGCGATGACGCTGTCGAACGGGCAGAGCGACCTGGCGCTGATCAGCGTGTGCCTCGTCGGCGCCTGCGTCGGGTTCCTGTGGTTCAACTCGTTTCCTGCGGCGATCTTCATGGGCGACACCGGCTCGCTCGCGCTCGGCGGCGCCATAGCGGCGCTGGCCGTGATGACGCAGACCGAGGTCTTGCTCCTGATCATCGGCGGGATCTTCGTGATCGAGGCGCTCTCGGTGCTGATCCAGGTGTTCTCGTTCAAGCGCTTCCGGAAGCGCGTGTTCCTGATGGCGCCCGTGCACCACCACTTCGAGCTGATGGCGTGGTCGGAGACGAAGATCATCCTGCGCTTCTGGATCATCGCGGGGATCTGCTCGGCGATCGGCTTCACGCTGTTCCAGCAGTCGCTCAAGTGAGGCCGCCGCT
>JAICRZ010000030.1 GCA_025937135.1 Thermoleophilaceae bacterium | reverse complement strand
GAGGCGGCGCAGGCGATCGACGGCGAGGTCGAGACCCTGGCCGCCGACGTGACCGACCCAGGCACGCCGGAGCGCATCGACGCGGCCGACATCCTCGTGAACAACGCCGGCACGAGCTTCGAGCGCCCGCTCGAGGAGCTGACCGACGCGGACTGGCAGGCGCAGTGGGATCTGCACGTGATGGCGTCGCTGCGGCTGATGCGCGCGCTCGTGCCGGGGATGGCAGAGCGCGGCTGGGGGAGGATCGTGAACGTGGGGTCCTCGGCGGGCAAGCGCCCGTCCTTCACGAACGTCGCGTACTCGGTGACGAAGTCCGCGCAGCACATGCTCTCGCGCGTGTTCGCCGACACCTACGCGAACCAGGGCGTGCTCGTGAACACGGTCTCGCCCGGCCCGGTCGCCTCGCCGCTCTGGGTGGCCGAAGGCGGACTGGGCGACCAGGCCGCGAAGGCGCAGGGGGTCAGCCGCGACGAGGCGCTCGCGGCGGCCGGGTCGAAGGCGCCGCTCGGCCGCTTCGGCACGCCCGAGGAGATCGCGGCGGTGATCGTCTTCCTCTGCTCCGACCGCGCGAGCAACGTGGCGGGGGCCAACTGGTCGGTCGACGGCGGCGCGGTGCCCCTGCCGCTCTAGCGCCTAAAGGCACAAGCGGGCACGGCCGAACGTACGGGTGGGGACCGATGCGACCCCTGCCCAACCTCCGAGCCGTACTCGCGCTCGCCGTCGCGGCGTGCTGCTTCCTGCTGCTCGCGGCGCAGAGCGCCGGCGCCGCCATCACCTACGACGCCGGCACCACGAACCAGACGGGCGCGGGCGCGAACAACCTGTTCATCGCCACGCCCACCGGCACGGCGGCCGGCGACGTGATGATCGCCACGGTGAACACGGTCGGCGCCCTCCCCGGCGCGCCCGCGGGCTGGAACGCGATCACGTCGATCACGAGCCCGGGCTGGACCGGGGCCGTGGTCACTTACTACAAGGTCGCCGGTGCGTCGGAGCCCGGCTTTTACGGATGGTCCCTCGGCGCGTCCGTGAGGGCGGCGGGAGCGATCGCGACGTTCTCCGGCGTCGACAACACGTATCCGATCGCGGACTCGAACTCGGCGACGGTGGGCTCGGGTTCAAGCGCCGACACGCCCAGCGTCTCGACCCTCGCGTCGAACTCGATGGTGATCGCGAATGCGACCTATCAGCGGACGGGCACCGCCACCACGGTCTTCCGCGACGGCAGCACGATCGCTGGGCCGAACGCCGCGAGCACCAGCTCCCCGCGCGAGGGCGTGTACACGAGCTACTTCACGCAGGCGTCCGCGGGCGCGACCCCGGCGAAGAGGTTCACCTCCACGTCGAACGTCCTGTGGCAGATGCAGACGATCGCCCTGACGCCCGCCGGCGGCAGCTACTCCTTCCCGACTGCGCCTGACCTCCCGAACCTGCCGAGTCTCACGCTCGACGGCAGCAAGCAGACGCTCACCGCGGCGATGCCGAACTTCTCCGTCGACGACGAGAGCGGCAGCAAGTCCGGCTGGAACGTCACGGTCAACGGCGACGGGTCGAGCGGCAAGAGTCCCGTCTTCGCGCGCTACTGCCCGAACGTCGGTGGCTGCGGCAGCGACGCTCAGGGGTATCCGGCCGGCGGGGCGTCACTCGCGGCGGGTTCGCTGGCACTCGACACCACGGGCGCGACGTTCAGCGGCGGCGTCGGGACCGCGCCCGCGTTCCAGTGCGCCAGCTCGTGCACGCTCGACGTCGCCAGCCCGGCCAAGGTCGTGGCGGGCGCCGCGGGCGGCGCGTCTGCCACCTGGACCTCCACCGGCCTGGGCGCGTCCAGCGTCTCGCTGGTGGCGCCCACCACTCTTCGCGCGCTCCCGACGGCGGAGGTCTACCGCGTCGATCTGCTCTGGACCCTGGCGACAGGGCCCTAGCAAATCCAGCGTCTCCGGGGGTCGAACATCCGTCCAATCTGGACGGATGAGCATCGCGCGAAGTCGAGAACAGTCACATGCGGTCCCCGTACCACACGGCTTCCCGACCCATTTCACAGCGGGTGCGCCTGGCGATCCTGCTCGCCGCCGTCGGCCTGCTCGCCGCGGCGTCGGCGGCCGTCGCCGCGACGTCGAGCGACACCTCGCAGATCGCCGTCACACCGGGCTCGCTGACGTTCTCGACCGCGCCGGACGTGCCGAACCTGCCGGGCCTGACGCTCAACGGCCAGGCACAGACCCTGAACGCGCAGATGAACAACTTCACGGTGAGCGACGCCACCGGAGCCGCGACGGGCTGGAAGGTCACCGTGAGCGGCGACAACACCGGCGGCAAGAGCCCTGTCTTCAAGCAGTACTGCCCGAATGCCACCTGCGGCAGCGACAGCGGCCCAGGCTACGTCACGGGTGGCGCCACCTTCGCCGCCAACTCGCTGACGCTCAACAGCACCGGCGCCGGATTCAGCGCTCAGAACGGGACGACGGGCACGGCGCCGACGCACCAGTGCAACTCCAGCTGCTTCGTCGACGCGGTTCCGGCTTCGCCGGTCAAGATCGTGTCGGCGGCCAGCTCGGCCGGCATGGGGACGTACGCGACCACCGCCTACTCGGCCACGAGCGTCGCGCTTGCCGCGCCCTCGACGGTCCAGGCGCTCCAGACAAACGAGGTCTACCGCATCGACCTTCTCTGGACGCTCGCAAGCGGGCCGTAGGCCAGGGGCTTCACCTTCGCGCGGAAGTGGCCGATACAGGCCGTGCCTTACCGCCCTCGACCGGTTCCCCATACCCATGCCCTCCATTCCGCTCGGGCGCGCAACCGCGCTTCTGGCCCTGATCTCGCTCGCGCTCGCCGCCACCGCAAACGCGGCCGCGCCCCCGCCCGTCACGGTCGCGGTGCATCCCGCCACCGGCAGCGCGGGCAGCTACTTCGACATTCCCGCGCGCCCTGGTAGCCGGGCGACCGCCGGGACACTCGAGCTTCACAACACCGCGCGACGGCCGCTGACCGTGCTGATCGACCCGGTCGGCTCGCTCACCGCCTCGACGCTCGGCTCGGCGTACGCGATGCGCGTCGCCGCGCCGAGCGGCTCCGCGACCTGGAGCCGCGTGGGCAGCCGTCGCCTCGTGCTCGCGCCGCACGGCACGCGCGTCGTGCCGGTGTCCGTGGCCGTCCCCGCGGCCGCGGGGCCGGGCGACTACCTGAGCGGCGTCACCGTGCAGGCACTGACCAAGCCCGCGATCGAACGCGCGAAGGGCAACGTGGCGATCGCCAGCGTGCAGCGCTACGCGGTCGGGTTGCTGGTACGCGTGCCCGGCGCCCGTCACCCGCTGATCGAGCTGACGCACGCAGCCGTCAGGCGCGAGCCGGCCGGCACGACCTTCTACGTGTACGGCCGCAACGCCGGCAACTCGGTGCTCGAGAACGTGCACGGCAGCATCCTCGTTACCCGCCGCGACCGCGTGGTCGCGCGAACGCCGGTCGGACCGGGCACGTTCGTGACCGGCACGTCGATCGCCTATCCGCTGCTCGCTCGCGGCGAGCAGCCGCACGAAGGCTCCGCGTACAGGGTGCGCGCGACGATGCGCTACGGCACCCGCGTCGCGCGGCTCGACCAGCAGGTGCAGTTCGGCCATCGCGACGCCGTCCGCCAGCAGGAGTTCGGCGGCCCGCGCGCGGAGAGCCGCAGCGGGATCTGGGGCAAGCTCCTCCTTGCCGCAGCCCTCCTCCTCCTCGCGCTCGGCGCTCTCGGCCTCATCGCGCTGCTGCGCCGCCGCCGCGGCGCCCTCCGGCGGGCCACGCCGCGCCTCGTCAAGCGCGTCGTCGCCGAGGCACGCAGCGCGCGCGAGCCGCTCACCGCACTGCGGATCTCCGGCGCCGAGGGTCGCGAGCCCGACGCCATGACAGTGCGCATCCTGCGCCGGCGTATCCGCCACGGCGACCTGCTCCTGCGGGTGCCGGGCAAGTCCGTCCTCGTCCTCGCGCCCGGCACCGACGTCGGCGCCGCCGCCACGCTGGCGGCCGAGGCGCGCCGCTACCTCACGCGGCGCGGCCCGGGAGCGATCGTCGTGGAGATCGTCCCGCTCTGGCCCGACGCTCTCGGAGACGACCTCCTGACGCGGCCGGCTACCGCATGGTCGCTGCCGGAGGCGGACCGCGCGGACTCGCCCGACCTCGACTCGATCGGCTTCGAGTCGCTGCTCGACGAGCGCGCTCCGCGCTAGCACTTCAGCGCTCGATCCCGAGCGACTCGAGTAGCTTGTGCCCGCGTGCCCCGCGTGCTCATGGCGCTCAGCTTCTTCCCGCGCGGCGGATCGGCGCAGGTGGCTCGCTACGTGGCACGCGAGCTGCCGCGCCACGGCTGGGACGTGACGCTCGTCGCGGGCTCGCTCGGCGACGAGGACGAGGCGTCGAACGCGCGCTCGTTCTTCGACGGGATCGACGTTCACCCGGTCGACTACACCGACTCGCGCGAGGCCGACGACCCGCTGCGCGCCGACCCGCCGTTCCAGCCCTCCTACGAGGACCGCGAGGACGCGCCCGACGTGGTCTACGCGAAGGTGGGCGAGGAGGACTACGAGCGGCTCGTCGAGCTCTGGGAGGGGGTGCTGCGGGAGGCGGGCGGCGCCGATGCCGACGTCCTCCACCTGCATCACCTCACGCCGTTGAACGAGGCCGCCAAGCGCGCGTTCCCGGACAAGCCGGTGGTCGGGCACCTGCACGGCACAGAGCTGTTGATGCTGAACGCGATCGACGAGGGGCCGCCGGACGGCTGGGACCACGCCGCCGAGTGGGCCGAGCGGATGCGCGGCTGGGCCGAGCGTGCGGAGCGGCTGTTCGTGCTGTCGCCGGACGCCGTCGAGCGCGTGCCGGGGCTGCTGGGCGTGGAGCCCGCGAAGGTCGTGTGGGCGCCTAACGGATTCGAGCCCGACTCCTTCGATCGCCGGCCGAAGACCGGCGACGAGCGCCGCGAGCTGTGGCGGAAGTGGCTCGTGGAGGAGCCGCGCGGCTGGGACGAGTCGGGCGAGGCCGGCAGCGTGTCCTACGACGAGGACGACCTCGCCGCGTTCGACGGCACGGTGCTGCTGTACGTCGGGCGATACACCGAGGTCAAGCGGATCCCCCTTCTCGTGCGCGCATGGGCGCGCGCACGCGAGCGCTTGGACGGGCCGGCCGCGCTGGTGCTGCTGGGCGGCTATCCGGGCGAGTGGGAGGGCGAGCACCCGCTCGAGGTGGTCCGCGAGACCGGCGCCGAGGACGTGTTCCTGGCCGGCTGGCACGGCCACGACGACCTGCCCGACGGCCTCAACGCCTCCGACGTGGTCGTGCTCCCGTCGGTGCACGAGCAGTTCGGGCAGGTGCTGGTGGAGGGAATGGCGTGCGGGCTGCCGTGCATCGCGGTCGACGCCCACGGGCCGGCGACGATCATCGACGACGGCGAGACCGGCTGGCTCGTGCCGCCCGACGACGAGGAGGCGCTGGCAAAGGCCCTCGTGGAGGCGGCAGGCGACCGCGACGAGCGGCGCCGGCGCGGCGAAGCGGCATACGAGGTCGCGCGCGAGCGCTACTCGTGGCCGTCACTCGTCGAGGGCGTGGCGCAGGTCTACGACGAGGTCCGCCGCGGCCGGGAGCCGCGCACGCAGTCACTCACCGAGGACGAGTAGGCAGCGTGTCGCGCAGCGCCTCGAGCGCGCTGTACTTCGGCTTCCAGCCGAGCTCCTCGCGCGCCTTGCTCGTGTCCATGATCGCCGGGTGGCTGACCGCCTCGACCCAGTCGGTCGCGGGCGGCGCGAACGGCGGCTTCGGCAGCCTGGCCGCGGCGCCGGCCACCGCGTAGAACGCGCGCCCGGGGATCGAGACGGGGGCGAGGCCCAGCTCGCGCGCGACGTCCTTGGCGCTGAGCACGCCGTCGCCGGCGATGTTGTAGGCGCCGGGCGGACCCGCGCCCACCACGCACTTGAGCAGCGCCTGGCCGACGTCGGCCTCGTGGATGAACTGAACCGGCACGTCCGGCGTGGGGGCGGGCACCGGGATCGGCAGCGCGGAGATCAGCTCGAGCAGCCGCTTGCCGACCGCAGCGACCGGCCCCGGCAGCGCGTCCTTCGCGCCCATCGCATGCGGCCCGAGCACGACCGGAGGGCGCAGCAGGTAGAGGTCGACGCCCGTGTGCTTCTCGTTCTCCTCGAACAGCAGCTGCTCGAGTTCGGCCTTCTCCTGTGCGTAGAAGAGGTGCGACGCGGGCCGCACGGGCCAATCCTCCGTCATGCCGACGGGGTTGTCGCCGTGGAAGCCGTACGCCGCCACAGACGACGCGTAGACGAAGCGCCTCACGCCCGCCGCGGCCGCCGCGCGGAACGTGTTCAGCGTTCCCTCGACGTTGATCTCCCGGATCGTCTGCCGTGAGGCGTTGCCGGTGATCATGAACGCCAGGTGCACGACCACATCGGCGCCCGCGAAGGCCTGCTCGAGCGCGTCGGGATCGCGCACGTCGCCCTGGCGGTACTCCATCTTCGTCCAGCCGTGCTCCTTCGGGTCGAACGGGCGGCGGGCGATGCCCACGATCCGCTCGACGCGCCGATCGGACTGGAGCAGCGGCACCAGGCCGAAGCCGAAGGTGCCGGTCGGTCCGGTGACCGCGACGGTGAGGCGCTTGGCCGGTGGCATCGGGACCAGACCCTACAGTTGCGCGGGCGTGGCCGAGTACCGAATCGCATACACCGTGCGGCGCTCCGACCGCGCTCGCAACGCGCGGATCGTCGTGGACGCCGAGGGCGTCGAGGTCGTCATCCCGAAGCGGATGGCGCTCAGGCACGTCGAGCCGTTCGTGGAGGAGAAGCGGCCCTGGATCGAGCGCACGCTGCGCCGGATCCGCGCCGCCGAGGAGAACGCGGGCATCCGGCTCGAGGACGGCGGCACGGTCCCGTACATGGGCCATCAGCTCGTGCTGCGGGTCCTCGTCGAGCCGGGGCGGGTGCGCCCGCACGTGGCGCTGCGCCCGGGCGGCGTGCTCCAGGTGAAGCTCGGCGAGCGCGGCCGAGCGCCCCTGCGCGACGCCCTCGAGGCCTGGTACCGCAAGCGCGCCCGTGCCGAGGTGGCGCCGCGCCTCGACGCCGCCTGCGCGCGCGCAGGCAGCACGTACAAGCGCCTCTCGATCCGCGGTCAGCGCACGCGCTGGGCGAGCTGCTCGTCGAACGGCGCCATGAGCTTCAACTGGCGGCTGCTGCTCGCGCCGGAGGAGGTCGTCGACTACGTGGTCGAGCACGAGGTCGCCCACCTCGAGGTGATGGACCATTCGCAGCGCTTCTGGCGGCTCGTGGGCAGGCGCTGCCCGCGCTACCGCGAGCACGAGCGCTGGCTGCGCCGCCACGGCCCGGCGCTGCGGTTCTAGTGGTCGTCCGCGGCCCGTCGTACTCGCTGCGCGAGCTGACCCGGGACGACACGCCCGCGCTGTTTCGCCTCGGCAGCGATCCGGACGTCACGCGCTTCTTCTCGTGGGGGCCTTACCGTGACGAGTCCGAGGCGCGGGCCTTCATCGACTCGCTCGGCCGCCGCGAGCGCGGCCGGCTCGAGCTCGCGATCGTGCGCAACGGCGAGGACGTGCCGGTCGGCATCACCGGCCTCAGCGACTTCTCGCTCCGCGACCGCCGCGCCGTCGTCGGCACGTGGCTCGGCCGTCCGCACTGGGGCAGCGGCGCGAACCGCGAGTCGAAGGCGCTCGTGATGGCGATGGGCTTCCGCGCGCTCGGGCTGAACCGGATCACGGCGCTCGCATCGCCGCAGAACGTCCGCTCGATCGCGGCGCTCGAGCGGCTCGGCTTCGTCCGCGAGGGTGTGCTGCGCGGCTGGCACGTGCACCGCGGCGAGCCGCGCGACGTCACGGTGCTGCGGATGATGCGCGACGAGTGGGAGCACACGCCGCTGGCGGATGTGCCGGTCGCGATCGAGGGCGACCCGCCGGCCGCGTTCAGCCAGTGGACGTGTTCGCCTGGCGCTGAATCCGCTCGACCCGGGCCCTGACGTCGCGCGCATAGTTGCGGGGGACCCGGCCGCCGGGATTGTCGTAGTACACGGCGCGGTGGGCCACGCGGATGTGCTCGCGCCCCCGGATGAGCGCGGGGTCACGCAGGAGCTGATCCAATTCGGCAAGCACACGTGCCTTCCGCTCCGCATCGGTCTCCGACAGGTGGCGGACGAGGAGCGGCGCTCGAAGGGCGCTCTTCCCGTGCGGCAGGCTCGCCTGGACCCGACGCGGTCTGACTGCCGGAGGCGCTGCGGCGAGCAACCCGAAAAGTACCCCTGTGCAGCGCATTACCAGTCCGCGCCCGGCGTGACTATCAGCGTCCATGCGCGTCGGATTATGCACACAGGCCGGACGGAACGCTGGAGGCCGACCGACCGGTTTGGGCTCGATGTCAGCGCGGTGACTGCGGCGCTCGGATCACTCCCAGCGGAAGTAGCGCGTCGCCAGCAGCAGGCCCGCGGCGCCCCAGGCCAGCAGCACGGCGATCGCCGTGGCGTGATGGCTCAGCCCCTTGCCGCTCACGAGCGCGCCGTAGAGGCCGTCGATTATGTGCTTGAGCGGCAGCGCGGTGGCGATCGCCTTGATCGCCCTCGGCAGGTGGTCGGTCGAGTAGAAGGTGCCCGAGATGAAGATCATCGGTAGGAAGATCGCGTTCATGTACGCGGGCGCCGCGTCGAAGTTGGGTATCGCCTGCGCCACCGCGATGCCGAGCGAGGCGAACGCCGCGACACCGATGATCGTGATCACGACCACCTCGACCCAGTCCTTCGGCCACGGCGTGCTGTAGAGCACGTGCCCGAGCACGATGATGATCACCACCTGGAGGATCGCGTTCCAGATCGCGTTGGAGATCACGCCGGCGAAGTACGAGCTCATCGGCTCCGGCGTACCGCGAATGCGCTTCAGGATCCCCTGCTCGCGGATGAAGACGAGGTTGTAGGCGAGCGAGACGAACGTCGCGGACATCACCGCCATGCCGGCGATGCCGGGGATGAAGTGGTTCAGGTCGCTCTGGTTGAGCGAGAAGACCGTCGCGATCAGCACCAGGAGGAACAGCGGCAGCAGGAACGTGAAGAACGCCGCCGTGGGGTTGCGCCAGAACATGCGGCGCTGGAAGCGGAACTCGCGCCAGGCGAGCGTCGCGGTGGCGGTCATGTGACCACGCTCTCCGGGGTCACGGCGGCCGACTCCTCCTCGGCCGTCAGCTCGAGGTAGACGTCCTCGAGCGTCGGGCGCGCCACGGTCAGGTTCTCGAGTCGCTCGCCGCGGTCGAGGGCCTCGCTCGTCAGGCGGTGCAGCAGCTCGGTCGGGTCGTCGGTCTCGATCTCCACGCGCCGCCCGTCCTCGTCGTAGGAGACGCGGTAGGAGGCGCTCTCCGGTGTCAGCTCCGATGGCGGCCCCGAGGCGATGATCAGCCCGTCCTTGATGATCGCGACGCGGTCGGCCAGCTCCTGCGCCTCGTCGAGATAGTGCGTCGTGAGCAGGACGGTCTTGTCGAGCTCCTGGAGCCGCCGGATGACACTCCAGGCGGCGCGTCGCGCAGCGGGGTCGAACCCTGTCGTGGGCTCGTCGAGGAAGATCAGCTCGGGGTCGCCGACCAGCGCGAGCGCGAGGTCGAGCCGGCGCCTCTGGCCGCCCGAGAGGTGGCGGGCGCGCTTGTCCTGGTGGCCCTCGAGACCCACGAGCGCGATCGTCTCGGGCACGTCGCGCGGGTGCGGGTAGAAGCTGGCGATGTGCTCGACCGACTCGCGCACGGTCGCGTTGGGGTAGAAGCCCATCGTCTGGAGTACGACGCCCACGCGCTGCTTGAGGTCGAGGTCGGCGCGCTGCGGGTCGAAGCCGAGGACCGAAACGTCGCCGGCGGAGCGCTCGCGGTAGCCCTCCAGGATCTCGACGGTGGTCGTCTTCCCCGCGCCGTTCGGCCCGAGCAGGCCGAACACCTCGCCGCGGAGGACCTCGAACGAGATGCCGCGAACGGCCTCGACCGGGCCGTAGCTCTTGCGCAGCTCACGTACTTCGATCGCCTTGTCCGGCACGGATTCGAGTCTACGCACCGGTACCTGCCGCGCCACGGCCCTCGCCCGCGGCGAAGCGGGCGGCGCCGCGCTGTGCCGCATCGAACGTCTCGAGCGCGGCGGCGCTCTCGAAGCGCAGTCCCTCCTCGAAGCTCATGCCGATCCCCTCGATCGCCGCTCGGCGGTCGGCGAGCATCGTCTGCTGCGGGAAGTTCGCGAGCGCCTCGGCGATCTCGAGCGCGCGGATCAGGTGCGCCCCGGGGCCGACGATCTCGGTCAGGAGCCCCATCGCCAGCGCCTCCTCGGCGGGCACGAGGCGGCCGGTGAGGATCAGGTCGAGCGCGTGACCGAGCCCGACGATCCGCGGCAGCCGCTGGGTCCCGCCGTCGATCAGCGGCACCCCGAAGCGGCGCTCCGTGAACCCGAGCGTCGAGCCTTCCGCGGCGATCCTCAGGTCGCACCACAGCGCCAGCTCGAGCCCGCCCGCCAGGCACCACCCGGAGATGGCGGCGATCGTCGGCTTGGGTGAGATCCGCCGCGTGAAGCCGAGCGGCCCGCCGTCGGAGGTCAGCCGTGGCTCGAAGGTCGCGATCGCCTTGAGGTCGGCGCCCGCGCAGAAGGCCAGCTCGCCGCCGCCGGTCAGGATCAGCACGCGCGCCTCGTCGTCGTCCACGAAGCGCTTGTAGCCCTGTTCGAGCAGGTCGGCGGTGGGCCCGTCGACGGCGTTGCGCCGCTCCTGACGATCGATCGTCAGCACGGCGGCGGCCCCGCGTCGTTCGTAGTTCACGGCCATCGGCCGCGGGCTGCCTCTACCAGCCGATGCGCTGGCGCATCGTCGCCGACTGGCGCTCGTCGTGGCGCTTCTGGAGCGCGTTCTGGATGATCGACCCGACGACCACGGTCAGCACGAAGAAGAGCAGCACGCCGAAGAAGACGAAGGTGACGACCTTGTCGTTCGTCTCGCCCGCGATTCCCTCGCCCGCGCCGCTGCCCTTGCCGAAGCCCGAGGCCAGGGCCGGGGCGCTCAGGGCGAGCGAGAGGAGGGTCGTGGCGAGAGCCGTGCCGGCGATCCGGTTGCGCATCGCGCCGCATGTTATCGCCGGACCGGGATAATGCCCCGGCAGATGGTGGACGACGCCCGAAACGACGAGCCGCTCCTCTGTTACGTCGAGATCCCGAAGGGGTCGCGCAACAAGTACGAGTACGACGAGGAGCTCGACGCGATCGTGCTCGATCGTTTCCTCTTCTCCTCGATGGTCTACCCGACGGACTACGGCTACATCCCGCGCACGCACGCGGAGGACGGCGACCCGCTCGACGCGATGGTCTGCGTCTCCGAGCCGACCTTCCCCGGCTGCGTGATCCCGGTGAAGCCGATCGCGCTGTTCCGGATGGAGGACGACAAGGGCGTCGACGACAAGGTGCTCTGCGTCCCGCTGTCGGACCCGGCCTGGAACACGCTCGAGGAGCTCGACGACCTGCCGAAGCAGCTCCAGGACGAGATCGCCCACTTCTTCTCGGTCTACAAGGACCTCGAGCAGAAGAAGGTCAAGGTCGACGGCTGGCACAGCCGCGAGGAGGCCGTCGAGGAGATCGACAAGGCGCGCCGCCGCTACGAGGAGCAGGGCGGCCACCAGGACTCCGAGGCGAAGAAGCGCGCCGAGCGCGAGTAGGCTTGGTGGGCCGATGAGGGCCGCCCGCAACTTCCTGATCGTCGCGCTGGTCGCGCTCGGTTTCTGGGCGCTTCCGGGCGGCCAGGCGACCGTGAACGTGATCGTGGCGCTGCTCTCGATCGCGTTCTTCGCGGCGATCGCATTCGCCTGCTATCGCCTCTACCGCGAGCACCGGTTCACGATCGATTCGCTCGAGCCGATCCAGCGCACGATCCTGTACGGCGCGATCGGGCTCGCGATCCTCACCTTCGCCGCATCCTCGCGGCTGCTCGACAGCACGCCGGGGATCTTCGTGTGGCTGGCGCTCCTGGCGCTGGCGGCGTACGGCGTGTTCTGGGTCTTCCAGCGCTACCGCAGCTACGACTAGGTCTCGACCACGTGGGCCACGTCGTCGTGCTTGCGCACGACCGCCCACTTCGAGCGCTCGACCACCACGTCCTCCATCTCGGGGACGGTGTGCCCCGGGACCACGAGGAAGCGCCTGTCGTCGGCGCGGATCGAGCGGTAGACCTCGAGCGGCAGGCGGATCACCTGCATGCAGTCGATGTCGCTGCACTCGCACACGAATCTGCCGAGCCCGAAGCGCTCGTTGAGATCGCGGGCATGGGCCTCGTTGCGGGCGAGGCGCTCCTTGCGCTCCTGGTCCACTTCGCGAGCGTAGCCGCGGATCAGGGAATTCGCGAGCCGAATTTCACCGAGGCGGCGCCGGCGCCCAGCAGGAGCAGCAGGCCGCCGACCACGAAGGCCGATGTGATCTGGCGCTTCTGGTCCTTCGTCCCGAGCTGTGAGCCGAGCGTCTTGTAGATCGATTTGAGGCTGTCCTCGTCCTGGGCGCGGAACGCGCGACCGTTCGAGGCCTCGGCGATCGAGCGCAGCGTCGCCGGATCGGGCGGCGCCGGCAGGGGCGGGCCGAGCCCGGGATTCGGGACGAGCGCGTCGTCGGTCCCGAGCGCGACGGTGTAGATCGGGATGTGCAGGCGGCCGGCTTCGCGCGCCACGCCGACCGGGTCGCGGCCGATCGTCGTCTTGCCATCGGAGAGCAGCACGATCGCGCTCGGCACCTTCGGCCCGTTGCGGCTCGACTGCTGGAGCGTCTGGATCGCGACCTGGAGCGCCTCGCCGGTGGCGGTGCCGCCGTCGGCCACCTGGTTGTCCACCACGCGGCGGGCGTCGTCGTGGTTGGCCGACGGCGACTGCACGGCGTCGGGCGCGTCCGAGAAGGCGACCGCGCCCACGCGCACCGGTGCGGGGATCTGGTCGAGAAAGGTCCGCGCCGCGCTCTGGGCCGCGCGCAGCCGGTTGGGCTCGACGTCGGTGGCGAGCATCGAGCGCGAGTGGTCGGTTACGAGCACGATCGATGCACGCTCGATCGGGACCGCGACCGTGCGCTGCGGCTTGGCGAGCGCGACGACCAGGGCGGCGACGGCCGCGAAGGCGAGCAGGGGCGGCAGATGGCGCCGCCACGGGAGCGTCCCTGAGGTGGCCGCCGCGAGCTTCAGCGACGGCAGCGCCGTGAAGCGCACCGCGTAGCGCCGCGCGCGCCGGCGCGCCGCGTACTGCGCCGCCAGCGCGAGCGGGATCGCCAGCAGGCCGAGCAGCCAGAGCGGCGAGGCGAGGCTCACCGGAGCTTCCTCCCGAGCTCGCGCAGCCAGTCGCCGTCCGTGGAGACGACCGCGTGCTCGACCCGCAGCCGCCGCAGCTCGCGCGCCACGCGCGCGCGCTTCTCGGCTTCGATCGCCGCGAAGCGCCGCCGCAGCTTCGGATGCGAGGTGTCCACCTCCACGTGCTCGCCGGTCTCGGGATCCACCACCGCCAAACGGCCGACATCGGGCAGGCTCGCCTCGCGCGGGTCGCGCACCTCGATCGCGAACACCGAGTGGCGGGCGCGGAGCGCGCCGAGCGGGCGCGTCCACGCCTCCTGGTCGCGGAAGTCGGACACGATCGCGACGAGTCCCGCCTGCGTGGCCACGCGACCGAGGCGCAGCAGCGCATCCGCGAGCGCGTGCGGGTCGCGGCTGCCGTCGCGCGCCACGCCCGCGCGCAGCGCCCGCCGCACGGACACGAGCCCCGGCTTCGACGCGCGCGGGCGGTGCAGCTCGGGCGCCCCGGCGCCGAATGTCAGGAGCGCCACCCGGCCGGCGCGGCGGATCGCCAGGCGCGCCATCACCTGCGCGGCGCCCTCCGCGACGTCGGCCTTCAGGCGCAGCGCCGTGCCGAACGCCATCGACGGCGAGACGTCCACGGCGATCCACGTGGTCAGCGTGCGCTCGGGCACGTGCACCCGCACGTACGGCTCGCCTGCACGGGCGCTGGCCGACGGGTCGATCTGGCGAACGTCGTCGCCGATCTCGTACGGCCGCAGCTGCGCGAGCTCGGTGCCCGCGCCCACGCCGGCGGCGCGCTTGTCCCCCGGCAGAGCACCGCCGGCATGCGTGGCCATGACCAGCTCGAGCCCGTCCACGATCCGCTGCGGCATCGGGCCCGGCCCCTGCCGCCCGGGGGGAACGCGCAGTCGAGCGCCCGCGCTCATGCCGCCACGTGCCTCAGGTGGTCGGCGTTCGGCTCGGCCACCGTCGCGAGCACGCGGTCCACGAGCTGGTCGGCGGTGATGCCCTCGGCGAGCGCGTCGTAGGACAGGACCAGGCGGTGGCGCAGCACGTCGGGCGCCAGGTCGCGCACGTCGGGGACCGCCACATGGCCGCGGCCACGCAGCAGCGCGAGCGCCCGCGCCGCCTGCACGAGACCGATCGGCCCGCGCGGGCTGGCGCCGTACTCGATGTAGCCGGAGACGTCGTCGAGCCCGTACTCCTCCGGCCGCCGCGTGGCGTCGGCGAGCGCCACCGCGTAGCCGATGATGTCGCGATCCACGAGCACCGAGCTGGTCGCGCGCGCGAAGCGCTCGAGGTCCTCCAGCGACAGCCGCTCGTGCACCTCGGCCTGCGCGCTGAGCGAGCGGCCGACCACGGCGGACTCCTCGCCCGGCGTCGGGTAGTCGACCGTCACCTTCATCAGGAAGCGGTCCACCTGCGCCTCGGGCAGCGGGTAGGTGCCCTCGGCCTCGATCGGGTTCTGCGTGGCGAGCACGAGGAACGGGTGCGGCATCGGGAACGTCTGCCCGCCGATCGTGACCTGCTGCTCCTGCATCACCTCGAGCAGCGCCGACTGCACCTTCGCGGGTGCGCGGTTGATCTCGTCGGCGAGCAGGAAGTTGCCGAACACGGGGCCGAGCTCGGTGTCGAAGCGGCCGGTGTCGGGGCGGTAGATGCGCGTGCCGACGAGGTCCGCGGGCACCAGGTCGGGGGTGAACTGGATGCGCCGGAAGCTGCCGCCCACCACCTGTGCGAGCGTCTTCACGGTGAGCGTCTTCGCCAGCCCGGGCACGCCCTCGAGCAGCACGTGGCCGCCGGCGAGCAGCGCCACGAGCAGCCGCTCGAGCATCGCGTCCTGGCCCACGATCACGCGCTTCATCTCGTAGAGCGCCTCCTCGAGGCGGCCGCGCGGGTCCTCGCGCGGGGAGCTCACGGGTGGCGGGGGAGGTGGGATGTCGGGCATGGGTTCTCCTTCCGGTGACGATTCAGATGAGCCGGCCGAACCAGCCGACCGAGAGGGCGGCGCCCGCGAGCAGCATCAGGAGGCCGCCGCCCGCGACCGCGGAGGTGACCTGACGCTTCTCGTCGCGGTGGCCGAGTTGCGAGCCGAGCTTCTCGTAGACCTGCTTGAGCCCGCCGGCGGTCTGGGCCGTGAAGGCGCGGCCGCCGGAGGCGCGGGCGATCGCCGCGAGCGACTGCGGGTCGGGCGGGACGTGCTGGATCTGCGTGCCGCCGCCCCGGCGCGGGACGGTGATCGTGCCGCTGGGGGTGCCGAGCGCGACGGTGTAGATCGGGATGTGGAGCCGCCCGGCGGCGCGCGCCGCGGCGACCGGGTCCGGGCCGCTCGTGGACTTGCCGTCGGAGAGCAGCACGATCGCGCTGGGCGGGCGGCGGCCGAGCTCGCCGGGCACGTTCTTCAGCACGTTCGTCGCGCTGGCGATCGCCGTCCCGGTGGCGGTGCCGCCGCTCGGCGTCATGCGCTCGATCGCGGAGCTCACGTCGAAGCGGTCACGCGTCGGGCTCTGGAGCACGCGCGGGGTCTGGTTGAAGGCGAGCACGCCGACGTTCACGCGCGCGGGCACCGACTCCACGAAGCGCTGCGCCGCCTGCTTGGCGGCCGTGAGGCGGTTCGGCTTCACGTCGGTCGCCTCCATCGAGCCGGAGTTGTCGGTGAGCAGCATGATCGAGGCGCGCTCGACGGGCACGGCGACCGTGCGCTCGGGGCGCGCGGCCGCGGCGATCAGCAGCGCGATCGCAAGCGCGATCGCCGCGTACGGCGCGTGGCGGCGCCAGCCGGGGCGATTCGGCACCAGGCTGCGCTGGAGCCCGGGGCGGGCGAAGGCGGCCGCCTGCGCGCGGCGGCGGCCCTGCTGGCGCATGTACCAGAGCGCCAGGACCGGGAGCGCCGCGAGCGCGAGGAGTACGAGCGGCGCCTCGAAGCTCACGGCGTGCGGCCGGGCCGGGTGCCCAGCTTCGCCGTCAGCTCCTCCGTGAGCCCGTTGCGCTCGACGGTGATCACGACCTTGTCACCCGGCTGCTTCTGGTTCACGGCGGCGGAGACATCGGACGGGCTCTTGACCGCCTGGCCGTCGATCTTCGTGATGATGTCGCCGGTGCGCAGCTTCGCGCTCTCGGCGGGGCCGCCGGGGACGATGCTCTGCACCTCGGCGCCGCTGGTCGAGGACGTCGGGGCCGAGGTCTCGATGCCGAGCCAGGCGTGCTTGACCTTCTCGCCGCGCTCGAGCGCCGGCGCCACCTGGCGCACGGTGTTCGACGGGACCGCGAAGCCGACGCCGACGTTGCCGCTCGATCCCGCCGTGGCGATCTGCGAGTTCACGCCGATCACGTGCCCTGAGTCGTCGAGCAGCGGCCCGCCGGAGTTGCCGGGGTTTATCGGCGCGTCGGTCTGGATCACCGAGTCGATCTGGAAGCCGTTCGGCGCCTGGATCTCACGGTCGGTGGCGGAGATGATCCCCTCCGTGGCGGTGCGGTCGAGGCCGAACGGGTTGCCGATCGCGATCGCGGTGTCGCCCACCTGCACCGTCCGCGAGTCCGCGAGCTGGAGCGGCTTCACGCCCTTCGGGATGTCAGGCGTCGGGATCTGCACGATCGCGAGGTCCACGCTCGGGTCGACGCCCTTCACGCGGCCGTCGAGCGCCGCCCCGTTCTGGCCGAACTTCACGGTCACGTCCTTCGATTTGCCGGCCACGTGCGCGTTCGTGACGAGCGTGCCGTTCGTGTCGATCAGGAAGCCGGTGCCCGAGCCGCTGCTGGTCCTGATCGAGACGACGGCGGGACTCGTGGCCGCGTAGATCGCGCTGGCCTGCGTCTGGCCGGCCTTCGGCTTGATCGGCGAGTTGGCCACGGCGGGCAGCGCGCTGAGATTGTCGTCGTTCCCCTTGGTGAGGGTGCCGAGCGCGAACGCCCCGGCGAGCAGGCCGCAGAGGGCGAGGACCGTGACGGCGAGCGCGCCGCGGCCGGGCTTCCACGCGCTGTGATCGGCCTCCGCGTCGTGGTCGAGGTCGATCGGCTCGGTGGGCGCGGGCGTGCCGTTCTGCACCGCATTCGCGCGGCTCTCCTGCTTGAGGCGCTCGGCCTGCTCGGCGGCCTCGCGGGCGCGCTCGGACTCGCTGCGCCAGTCGCCGGACCAGATGTGCCGCGGGTAGCTCATGCCGGAGCAATTTGAGCAGCGTTCATTAGCGAAAGCCTAAGGAGGGCTGGGCGTGGGCCGAGAGGGGTGCCGATTTGTCACATGCCTGGCGCTGACTTTTCACACGCGCGTGTTGAGCCGTCACGCGCGCGCCGGGATCGTGCCCGGCGATGGCACGCGACCGCGGACAGGCATCGGTGGAGCTCCTGGCGACGCTGCCGGCGGTGCTGCTCGTGGCGGCGCTCGTGTGGGAGCTGGCGCTGGCCGGGCACACCGCGTGGCGGTGCGCGAACGCCGCGCGCGCGGGCGCCCGCGCGTCCGTCGTCGGCCGCTCCGCGGGGGCCGCGGCACGTAGCGCGCTGCCGGGCTCGCTGCGGCGCGGCATGACGGTGGAGAGCCGGGACGGCGGGGCCGTGCGGGTGCGACTGCGCGTTCCGCTGCTGCTGCACCGGTGGCAGGGCCCGGTGCGGATCGCGGCGACCGCTCGGTTGGGCGATGGCGGCTGAGCGCGGACAGGCTTCGGTCGAGTTGCTCGGCGCGCTGCCGGTGGTGCTGCTCGTCGGCGCCGTGCTGCTCCAGCTGCTCGCGCTCGGATATTCCGCCGCGCTCGCGGGGTCGGCGGCGGAGGCGGGCGCCCTCGCCGTGGCCGGAGGCGGTGACGCGCTGCCGGCCGCGCGTGCGGCGGTGCCCGACTGGTCGCGCGCGGGCTTGCGCGTGGAGGCCGGCGGCGGCCGGGTGGCCGTGCGGCTGCGCCCGCCGTCGCCGCTGTCGCTGGTGCGTCGCAAGCTCGAGCTGCACGCCAGCGCGGAGGTGCAGGATCGATGAGCGGCGTGCTCGCCCGCGCGGAGGCGTGGCTGCTCGAGCCGGCCCCGGCGCGCGCTGTTGCGGCATCGCGGTCGGCGCCGCCCGCCGCGGTCGTGGCGGTGATCGGTCTCGGCCGGGGCTGTGGGACCACGACAGTCGCGCGTGCCATCGGGGTCGAGCTCGCGCGGCGCTGTGGCGGCGCGGCCGTCGTCACGGCGGCAGCGGCTGCGCATGTCTCGCTTGCGACCTCGCCGGCGCGACGGCTCGCGCGGGGACTCGGGCACGAGGCGCGGCCGTGCGGGCGGCTCGCGTTGTACGGCGGCGAGGTTGCCGCCCTTGCGCTCACGCGCGAGGTGCCGGTGGTCCTGGACGTCGGCCACGGCACGGCGCCCGAGGCAGCGCTCGCGCTAGCTGACCGCGCGCTGCTCGTGGCGTCGCCGGAGGTGGAGCCGGCGCTCGTGGGCGTCGCGGCTCGGTCACTGGCGCGGGACGCGCTGGCGCCGCTGATCGTGCTCAACCGCGCGACCGAAGACGAGCACTGGGGCGAGCTGCCCGACGTGCGGGTGGGGGAGACGCGCCTCGGTGCGCGCCTCGCGCTGGCGGGGCGCGATCCCCTCGGCGCGCTCGGGTCCGCGGTCGGGGTGCTCGCGGACGCGTGCGAGGGGGCCGTTGTAGATGCGTGACGAGTGCGGGCAGGCCACGCTGCTGCTGCTCGGCGTGGTGGGCGCTGCGATCGCGGGGGCGCTGATCCTCGCCGGCCTCGGCCAGGCGTACGGCGCGCGCAGCCACGCGCAGCGCGGGGCGGACCTGGCGGCGATCGCAGCGGCGCAGACGATGCGGCGCGACTACGCGCGCCTGTTCGAGCCCGCCTACCTGCGGCCGGGCGTGCCGAACCCGAACCACCTGTCGCGGGCTGCGTACCTGGCCGCGGCGCGTGGCGCCGCCGTGCGCGGCGGCCGCTCGAACGGCGTCCGCGTCGCGCCAGGTGACGTGCGCTTCCCGGAGGCCGGCGGCTTCGGCCCTACGCGCGTGAGCGTGGGCGTGCGCGACCAGGCTCAGGTGCGCGTTGCCGCGGACGGCGACCGGCGGCCCGTTCCCGTCGACGCGCGCGCGACGGCCGAGTTGTCGGTGAGCGCCGGCGGGGCGTCGGCCGGCATCGCCTCCGGCGGCGGCTACGGCGGGCCGCTCGCCTACCGGCAGGGCAAGCCGATGCGACCCGACGTGGCGCAGGCTTTCGACCGGATGGAGCGCGCGGCGGCCGGCGACGGCGTCCAGCTCATCGTCAACAGCGGCTTCCGCAGCGACGCGGAGCAGGCGCGCCTGTTCGCCGCACACCCCGATCCGCGCTGGGTCGCGCCGCCGGGCAGGTCGCTGCACCGGCTCGGCACGGAACTGGACCTCGGGCCCAACGGTGCCTACGCGTGGCTCGCCCGCAATGGCGAGCGTTTCGGCTTCCGGCAGAGGTACAGCTGGGAACCGTGGCATTGGGGCTACGTCAGGAATCCCGGCACGTCCTCGGTCGGGTTCGGCGTGCGCGGCGGCGACGGCCGCGCGACCGCGGCCGTGCAGTCGTTCGTCCCACCGCAGTACGCGCCGATCATCGCGCGCGCGGCGCAGCGCTGGCAGGTCTCTGCGCAGCTGCTCGCCGCCCAGATCTACGCCGAGTCGGGCTTCAATCCGTTCGCGCAGTCGGGCGCCGGCGCGCAGGGCATCGCGCAGTTCATGCCGGGGACCGCGGCCGCGTACGGCGTGCGCAATCCGTTCGATGCCGCAGACGCGATCGACGGCCAGGCGCACCTCATGCACGACCTGCTCGCGCGCTTCGCCAGCGTCCCGCTCGCGCTGGCGGCGTACAACGCCGGGCCCGGCGCGGTCGCCGCCTGCGGTTGCGTGCCGCCGTACGCCGAGACGCAGGCCTACGTCGCCAAGATCGTCGGGTTGCTGGGCGGCGCGGGTGACGCCGGAGCCGCGGGCGGACTGGAAGTGAGGCTCGTCCAGTGAGGCGCGCGCTGCTCGTCGCGTGTGCGGTGGTGCTGCTGCTCCCGGCCGCGGCGCAGGCGCGCGCGGTTCCCGCGCGACGCTCGTTCACCCGCGCGCTCGAATGCGGAAGCGCCGGCTCCGCTCGCGTGAACGGCCGGTTGACGGCGAGCATCGAACCGCGCCTGCGCGCGCGCTGGAACGGGACGCGGATCAGGTCGGCCCGGGCAGTCGCGACGCTCCGCGGCAGCGCGGAGCTGGGCGTGCAGGCGGAAGCGGGCGCATCGTGCTCGCTTCCGGTGGTGCCGGTCTCAAGCTGGAACGCGCCGGCGATCCGCTTTCAGGCCGGCCCGGTGCCGATCGTCGTGGTCCCGCGCGTGACGCTCTACGTGTCGGCCGAGGCGCGGGCGAGCGTATCGGCGTCGACCCGCGTGCACGGGACGCTCACCGCGGTCGCGGGCCTGCGCTACGACGGGCGCGCGCACCGGATCGGCAGGCTGCGCGAGCGGCTCAGGGCCGACCCGCCACGCGCGGGTTCCGCCGCTTCGCTCAGCGCGCGCGTGACGCCCTCGCTCGAGCTGCTGCTGTACGGCCAGGCGGGACCGCGCTTCGACTTCGGCACCGGGCTACAGCTCGACTCCGGGCCGCCGCAGCGCATGTCGGCGCCGCTCGAGTTCAGCGCCGGGCTGCGGCTGCCGGGCCTCGACGTGGGCCCGTACACCGTGCTGTCGCGGAGCATCCCGCTCGGCGCCGGCCGACGGACGGTTGCGGCGCCCGCCGAGCCGGCGGAGCGGGTGCGGATCGACTGGGACACGCCGGCGGACGTCGACCTGCACGTCTGGGACGAGAACGGCCGCCACACCTGGTTCCGCGAGTCCGGGATCCCCGGCGTCCTGCTGTCGAGGGACGACACCGACGGCTACGGACCGGAGACGCTCGACGTGGACGAGCGAACCGGTCAGCTGACCTACGGCGTCTGCCTGTTCGACGCGCGCGGCGCGGTTGCGACGCGCGTGACGGCGAAGATCGGCGGTCCGGGCACGGGCGGGCGGACCACCGCGGCGAGCCTCCGCGAGGAGGGAGACGGGGCGGTGTTCGACGGGCCATTCGAACCGCCGCCGGGCTGGTGCGATGGGCGGCATCAGCAATGACGCTCTGAGAAACACCTGTGTTTACGAACGGGTACTTATTAGAAGTAATGTGCGGAATCGCAGCCGTCTACGGAAGGACGACAGACGCGGCCGCCGCGCAGCGGATGCTCGACCGGCTCGCTCATCGCGGTCCCGACGACGATGGCTCGATCAGCGCTGGCGACGCGTGGCTCGGCCACCGCCGGCTCTCGATCGTCGACGTGGCGGGCGGCCACCAGCCGCTCGTCGGTGCGCGCGGCGATGTGTACCTCGTGGGCAACGGCGAGGTCTACAACCACGAGGCGATCCGCTCCAAGCTGCCCGCCGACCACTTCAGGACCTCGTCGGACAACGAGGTGGCGCTCCATCTGGTGGAGCGCGACGGGCCCGGCGCCCT
>JAICRZ010000013.1 GCA_025937135.1 Thermoleophilaceae bacterium | reverse complement strand
GAGCGCGCAAATGGCCGAGTCGCTAGGGCAGGTCCGGCAGCAGCCGCCGCAGCTCGGGCGGCCCGTCGTCCGGCACGATCACGCAATGCCCCGGGAAGTACGGGCTGTCCTGCGGGCGCGCGCCCAGGAACGCGCCTTCGAGGATCCAGCTGCCGGGGTTGATCAGCCGTCCCCAGCTCGCGTCGCGCTCGTGTGGGCCGGAGCGGTGGGTGTGGCCGAAGACCACGTGTGCCGCGTCGATGCCCAGGCGGTCGGCCACGGTGCGAATCGCCCGCAGCGCGGCGTCGCGCAGCGCCTCGCCGGTCAGCTCGGGACGCACCGGCCCGACGCCTGCGAGGTTGAGCGCGCCGACCGCCGCGCGGATTGCCACACCCGTGAGGAGTGCGCGGTGTCCGTTGCTCGCGGAGATCGCCTGCCACACGCGCGAGGAGCGGTCCGCGCGGAGCGTTCCCGGCGAGGACTGGGCAAGCGAGTAGATCAGCCCGTAGAGCGGCACGAGCGCCGCCTCGTAGTCCGCGGGCGTGGCGCGGTCGTCGGGCACGCGCCCGGTGAAGCGCTGCGACGCGCCGATCGCGATCCGCTCGAAGGTGGGCACGGTGTTGTGCACGTCGAGGTAGTGGCCGTGCGTGGCGTAGACGTCGTCGCGCACCCAGACCCCGGGGTAGGCGGCGCGCAGCTCCGCGCGCCGGAACTCGTCCGCGATCCAGGCGGCCGGCGCGCCGATCGTTTCGGCCTCGAGTGGACGGCCCGCGGCGCGCAGGCCGTCGAGCAGCGGCGCCACCGTCTGGTGGTCGTGGTTGCCGGCGAGCAGCGTGACCCGGCGCCCGGCCATCGCCTGGTCGATCGCGTCGAGCACGGGGCGCGCCGCCGCCAGCACCTCCGCGAGCGGGCGCTCGCGCAGCTCGAGCACGTCGCCCAGCAGCACGAGCTCGTCCACGCCGCGCAGGCCGTCGAGCAGGGCGCCGAGGACGCGCTCGTCCCGCAACAGGTCGCGCCCGGAGCTGGCACCCAGGTGCAGGTCGGAGACGATCGCGGTGGTCATCGGGGGATATCTTGAAGCGCCGACGCCTTGTCCTCGCTCTTCTGCCGCCACAACCGCTTCACCGCCGACTGCCCGATCTGCTCGAAGGGCACGGTGCTCGACCCCTCGCGGAAGGCGGAGCGAGCGCGGCCCGCTCGGCAGCCGACGGTCAAGATCAGGCGTTCGGGCCGCACGTCGGCGCCGGCGGCCGGCGAGGCTCGCGTGGTGGTCGGCCCGTACGTCTCCGCGGGGCCGTACGAGGACGGCGCCGAGGTGCGACTCGAGAAGGTGCCAGGGGGCGTCAGGCTGGCCGTGTGGGAGGGCCGCTCACTCGAGCGCCGTGCCCCGGTGCTCGCCGCGACGGACCTGCTCCTGATGGTGGCCGAGGCGCGCGAGCGCGATCTGCTGTCGCCGCGTGACCTCGACGCCCTCGAGCGGGCGCTGGCCACCGACCCCGCCGAGGACGAGGCCGCCGAGTTCGGCGCGAGCCCGGGACGGGCGGGGGACATGCGCGAGGAGCTGCGCGTCGAGCCCGTCGGCGAGGGGAGCGTGCGCGTCGGGCGCTGGATCCACTGGCCGGGAAGTGGCTGGGAGCTTCAGGACGCGCCGGTGATGCTGCCGCCGAAGCGGTTCGCCGAGGCGCTGCGCGCAGCGGCCCGCGGCGGCGTCCTGGCGCGCGCAGCGGCTGGCTAGCCCGCGCGCTTGCGCTCGCGGTAAGCGCGGGCCTTCGAGCGGTTGCCGCAGACCTTCATGTCGCACCACGTGCCGGAGCGGTTCTTCGACCAGTCGTAGAAGGCCCACTCGCAGGTGTCGTGCAGCGCGCATGCCTTGAGCCGCGGCCAGGTCCCGTCGGCCATCGCGGTGTGCACGATCGCCAGCAGGCGCCCGATCGCCGCGTCGATCCCGGTGCGCACGGGGGCGAGCACGGCGCTGCCGTCGGGGCCCACGCGCAGCTGGAGCTCGGCGCCCTTGGCCGCGGCGTTGAGCGCATCGACGGCCGCCGGGTCGATCGGGTCGCCGTTGTTGGCCAGCAGGAGCTTGCGCAGTGCCTCGCGGACCGTGTGCGCCTGGCGCACGTCGGCGTCCGTCAGCTCGGCGCGCTCGTCGATCAGGCCGCGCTCGGTGAGCCAGTCGCGCAGCGCGTCCGGGTCCGCGATCTCGTCGGTCAGCCGCTCGAGATCGCGCGTGTTGACGAAGCGCCGGACGTGGTCGAGCTCGCCGGGAGCGGCCCGAGGGCTGTCCTCGGCCGGGCCTGACGCTGCAATCGACGCGTCCATGTCACCAGCCTACCTCGCTCGTTGGTTACTGCCCACAGTCGGTCGGCGCCATCTCACGTTGCGGCGCCCTGCCGCGTTCATTCTCCAGCAGCGGATCATGGCGCGGTAACCGTCATTTCCTCTTGACAGGTTAGCGTCACCTCCGTACTGTTGTCAATGGTTACTACGAAGGAGGCGGAGAGCATGCATCCGGAGCTCGAACGGCAGATGGCGGTGGAGAGGGTCAAGGAGCTGCGGAGGGCGGGCGCGGTGGCGCGCGTCCGGGCCGCAACGCCGCCGGCGCCGCGCGAGTACGACATCGTGATCCGCCTCGCGCGACCTGAGGACTGCCTGGCGGTGGCCGCGCTCGCCGTACTCGACGGCGCGGAGGAGCCGCGCGGACGCACGATCGTGGCCGAGGTCGACGGCTCCCTCGTGGCTGCGCTCCCGCTCGACGAGGCCGACGGCGGGACATTCGCCGACCCGTTCCGTCGCACCGCCGACGTGGTGGCGCTGCTGGAGGCCCGGGCGAAGCAGCTCGCGAGCGAGCGCGACATGGTGCGCCGCGGGCGCCTGGCGTGGTTGGCGAGGTTCGTGTAACAGCGCACTGGACCGCCGTGCTACCTTTCTCCCGAATCCCTACCGATTCGATCGAGAAAGGTCGCTTTGCCCCCCACCAAACACGTCATCGCACTGCTCGCACTGCTGGCCGTCGCCGTCGCCGGCGCGGGCTGCGGCGGCAGCGCCAGCGGCGCCTCGAACAAGGTCAGCCTCGTCGCCTACTCGACGCCGAAGGAGGCCTACGGCGCGCTGATCCCGGCCTTCGGCAGGACGCCCGCCGGCAGGGGCGTCGAGTTCACACAGTCCTACGGCGCGTCGGGCGATCAGTCGCGCGCGGTCGAGAGCGGCCTCGGCGCCGACGTGGTCGCGTTCTCGCTCGAGCCGGACGTCACGCGCCTGGTCGACGACGGCCTCATCGACAAGAGCTGGAACCAGAACGCCCACAGGGGGATGGTCACCGACTCGGTCGTCGTGCTGGCCGTGCGGAAGGGCAACCCGAAGCACATCCACGGCTGGGCCGACCTCGTCAAGCCCGGCGTCGAGGTGATCACGCCGAATCCGTTCACCTCCGGCGGTGCGCGCTGGAACGTGATGGCGGCCTACGGGAGCCAGATCGCGCAGGGAAGGACGCCGGAGCAGGCGACCGCCTACCTCAAGCAGCTCTTCCAGCACGTCTCGGTGCAGGACAAGGCCGCGCGCGACGCGCTCCAGACCTTCAGCGGCGGCAAGGGCGACGTCCTGATCTCCTACGAGAACGAGGCGATCACCGCGCAGCAGAAGGGCGAGCAGCTCGACTACGTGATCCCCGACCAGACGATCCTGATCGAGAACCCGATCGCCGTCACGAAGGACGCGGGCAGCCGGGCGAAGTCGTTCGTGAACTACCTGTGGACCAAGCCCGCGCAGCGGATCTTCGCGGAGAAGGGCTATCGGCCCGTGGACCCGAGCCTGGTGGACCCGAAGCGGTTCCCCGAGCCGAAGGACCTGTTCACGATCCAGAAGTTCGGCGGCTGGGGCGTCGTGTCGGACAGGTTCTTCGACAAGGACAACGGCGTGGTCGCCGGGATCGAGAAGAGCCTCGGTGTCAGCACCAGCGGTTAGCGCGCCGCGCGCGGTGCCGCTCCCCGGCGGCGCCGCGCTCGGCCGCGGCGCGGCGATGCTGTTCTTCAGCTTCATCGTGCTGCTGCCGCTGGCGGCGGTGACCGCGGAGTCGTTCGACGGCGGGCTGAGCGCGTTCTGGCACGCGGTGAGCGACCGCGAGGCGGTGTCGGCGCTGAAGCTGACGCTGGTGCTGGCGCTCGCGGTCACGCTCGTGAACGCGCTGATGGGCACGCTGATCGCCTGGGTGCTCGTGCGCGACGAGTTCCGCGGCAAGGGCGTGGTGAACGCACTGATCGACCTGCCGTTCGCGCTTCCGACGATCGTGGCCGGGCTCACGCTGCTCGCGCTCTACGGGCCACGCGGGCCGGCGCCGTTCAACATCGCCTACACCCGCGCCGGAGTGGCGGCGGCGCTTCTGTTCGTCACGCTGCCGTTCGTCGTGCGCGCGGTCCAGCCGGTGCTGCTCACGCTCGACCGCGATGCCGAGCAGGCCGCCGAGTCGCTCGGCGCGACCCCGTGGGTCACCTTCCGGCGCATCGTCCTGCCGAGCCTGACGCCGGCGATCCTGTCGGGCGGCGCGCTCGCGTTCGCCCGCGCGCTCGGCGAGTTCGGCGCGATCATCCTGATCGCCGGCAACCTTCCGTTCAAGACCGAGCTCGCGTCGGTCTTCATCTACGGCGCGATCCAGTCCGACGACACCCAGGCCGCCGCCGCGGTCTCGGTGGTGCTGCTTCTCCTCGCGCTGATCGTGCTGGCGGTCATAGCCGCGCTCGACCGCTGGGGGAGGCGATATGAGAGCTAGGGCCGGGCTCCGCACGATCGTGCTCGCCTACCTGGCCGTCCTGCTGTTGCTGCCGGTGGCGTTCGTCTTCTACAAGACGTTCGAGCACGGCCTGGGCGCCGCCTGGCAGTCCGTCACGACCCCCGACGCCCGGCACGCGTTCTGGCTCACGATCGAACTGGTGGCGATCACCGTGCCGCTCAACACACTCTTCGGCGTGGTGGCCGCTGTCGCGATCGTCCGCCGGCGCTGGCGCGGCCGGGCGCTCTTCAACGCGCTGCTCGACCTGCCGTTCGCGGTGTCCCCCGTGGTGGTAGGTCTCGCCCTGCTGCTCGTCTACGGCCGGACCGGCTGGTTCGGCGACTGGCTCGCGCAGAACGGCTGGCGGATCGTGTTCTCGTTCCCGGCGATGCTGCTTGCGACGGTGTTCGTCTCGCTGCCGTTCGTCGTGCGCGAGACGATCCCGGTGCTGCGCGAGGTGGGCACCGAGCAGGAGCAGGCCGCGGCCACGCTCGGCGCCGGTCCGCTCCAGACCTTCTGGCGCGTGACGCTGCCCGCTATCCGCTGGGGCGTGGCGTACGGCGTGGTCCTGACGACGGCGCGGGCGCTCGGGGAGTTCGGCGCGGTGAGCGTCGTGTCCGGCCACATCGCCGGGCAGACCGAGACCCTCACGCTGCACGTGCAGGACCGCTTCGAGGCGTTCGACCTCACCGGCGCGTACGCCGCGTCGCTCGTGCTGGCGCTGCTCGCGCTGGTCACGCTGCTGTCGATGAACCTGCTGCGACGAAAGGAGGCGGTGTGACCGGCATCGTCGTGAATGACGTGTCCAAGGCCTTCGGCGACTTCAGGGCGGTGGACGACGTCTCGCTCACCGTCCCCGACGGGTCGCTCACCGCCCTGCTCGGGCCGTCCGGCAGCGGCAAGTCCACGCTGCTGCGGATGATCGCGGGGCTCGAGGAGCCCGGCGCCGGGCAGATCGTGATCGGCGGCAGCGACGTGACGAACACGCCCGCCCGCAAGCGCGAGATCGGCTTCGTCTTCCAGCACTACGCCGCGTTCAAGCACATGACGGTGTATGACAACGTGGCGTTCGGGCTGAAGATCCGGCGCGCGGAGAAGGCGCGGATTCGCGAGCGTGTCGACGAACTGTTGCGCCTGGTGCATCTCGAGGCATACGCGCGGCGCTATCCATCCCAGCTCTCGGGCGGCCAGCGCCAGCGCATGGCGCTCGCGCGCGCGCTGGCCGTCGAGCCGCGGGTGCTGCTGCTCGACGAGCCGTTCGGCGCCCTCGACGCCACCGTGCGCAAGGACCTGCGCGCGTGGCTGCGGCGGCTGCACGAGGAGGTACACGTGACCACGATTCTCGTCACGCACGATCAGGAGGAGGCGATGGAGGTGGCCGAGCAGATCGTGGTGATGAACGACGGCCGCGTGGAGCAGGTCGGCTCCCCGCGCGAGCTGTACGAGGCGCCGGCGAACGAGTTCGTCGCGAGCTTCGTCGGGCCGGTTACGCGCCTCGACGGCTCGCTGCTGCGCCCGCACGACGTCGACGTCCGGATCGACCCCGTCGAGGGCGGGGTGGAGGCTCAGGTGCAGCGGGTCATCCACCTCGGCTTCGAGGTGCGGGTCGAGCTGCTGGCCGGCGACGGGCGCCTGCTCTGGGCCCAGTTGACGCGCGAGGAGGCCGAGGAGCTCGAGCTGCTGGAGGGGCAGATCGTCTACGCGCGGGCGAATCGGCGGATGGCGGTGGCGGGCTAGCGGCGGCGCAGCGCGTCCGGGGCGCTCGCCAGCTTCGCTACCTCGCGCGGGATCTTCCCGTCCACCACGTCCTGGAGCGTCACGTGCTCGAGCACCGCGCGCACCGACGCCCGCAGTGCGATCCAGACCGGCGCCAGCTGCTCCGCGGGGCCCTCGTAGGTCATCGACTCCGGGCGCTCGCCGCGAACGCTGGCGAGGGGTCCATCGACCGCGCGGATGATGTCGGCCACCGAGATCTCGGAGCCGGGGCGTTCCAGGCGGTAGCCGCCCTCGGGACCGCGCTGCGACACCACGAGGCCCGCCTGGCGCAGGTCGCCGAGGATGTTCTCGAGGAACTTCAGCGGGATGCCCTGCGCCTCGGCCAGCCGCTCGCCCTTCATGGGTGGATCGCTCGCGGCGGCCAGCTCGAGGGCCGCCCGCACCGCGTAGTCCGCTTTTGCCGAGATTCGCACCGGCGGCATTCTGGCGGAGCCGCCATCACGTCGGGTCCGCGACCTACATTCAGGGGATGGCCCTGAAGCTGGTTACAGGGCCCGCCAACTCCGGCAGGGCGGGTCAGGTGCTCGACGAGTACCGCGCGCGGATCGCAGAGGATCCGATCCTCGTCGTGCCCGGCTTCCGCGACGTCGAGCACTCGCAGCGCGAGCTCGCGCGCACCGGCGCCGGGCTCGGTGCGCGCGTGGTGCGCTTCGCGGACCTGTTCCGCACCATCGGCGAGCGCTGCGGCGCTCCGCTCGCGCGCGCGGCCTCCGACGTGCAGCGCGAGGTGCTGGTGGAGGAGGCGGTGCGCGCGGTGCGCCCGCGCGCCCTGAGGGAGTCCGCGGGACGGCCCGGGTTCACGCGCGCGGCGGTCGCGTTCGTGGCGGAGCTCGAGCGCTCGATGGTCGACCCGGGGGCACTGGTCCGGGCGCTCGAGCAGTGGCGCCCGCGTGGCGCGCACGGCAACCGCGTGCGCGAGGCGGCCGCGATCTACGCGGCCTATCGCGAGCGGCTCGATGCCGTAGGCCTCGCGGACGAGGAGCTGGCGGCCTGGCGCGCGGTCGACGCGCTGCGCGAGCGGCCGCTTCGCTTCGGCCGGACGCCCGTGTTCGCGTACGGCTTCGACGACTTCACCCCGATCGAGCTCGACGCGCTGGAGGTCCTGGCGGAGCGAGCGGAGGTCGACGTGGTCGTATCGCTGCCGTACGAGCGTGGGCGGGCGGCGTTCAAGGCCGTGGCGCCGCTGTTCGAGCGCCTGTCGGAGCGAGCGGGCGACGTGGTCGAGATGCCGGCCCTGGACGAGCACTACGCGGACGGGTCGCGGGGCGCCCTGCACCACCTCGAGCGCGGCCTCTACGACGGCCCGCCGGCCAAGGCGGATGCTGCCGGCGCGGTGCGGCTGCTGGCCGCGGGGGGTGAGCGTGCCGAGGTCGAGCTGGTGGCCGCGCGCGTGCTCGAGCTGCTGCGCGGCGGGATTCCCGCGGGCCAGGTGGCGATCGTCTACCGCGACCCGGGCCGCTACGCATCGGTCGTCGAGCAGGTGTTCGGCGCCTACGGGATTCCGTACTCGCTCGACCGCTACGTCGGGCTCGGGCACACCGCGCTCGGCCGCGGCCTGCTCGCCCTGCTGCGCTGCGCCACGAAGGACGGCACGGCCGAGGACGTGTTCGCCTACATGCGCACGCCGGGACTGCTCGACAGCTCGTCGATGCTCGACCGCGCGGAGTCCGACGCGCGCCAGGAGGGGGCACGCACGGTCGCGCAGGCACGCACGATCTGGCGCACGCGCAAGTGGGACCTGAACGCGATCGACCGGCTCAGGGCCGCGACCGGCACGCAGCTGCTCGACGTGCTCGCGCACGAGCTCGACACGCTGTTCGCGCCCGCCTATCGCCGCCAGGCGCACCTGTTCCGCGACCACGAGCTCGACGACCCGCGCGTGTGGACCGAGGCGCATGCCGCGATCGCGGGCCTGCGCGACCTGGCGGCGGCGGATCCCGACCTGCGCCTCGACGCCGCTCGCGTGCACGACAAGCTCGCCGGCCTGCGGGTGCGGCTCGGCGAGCGCTTCCGGCCCGATCGCGTGCAGGTGGCGAACCCCGAGGGCATCCGCGCGCGCCGCTTCCAGGCCGTGTTCGTGTGTGGCCTTCAGGAGGGCGAGTTCCCGCGCCCGCAGGCGAGCGAGCCGTTCCTCTCCGACGACGACCGGCGCGCGCTGGCCAAGGCGAGCGACCTGCGCCTGCCGCTGCGCGAGGACGAGCTCGACCGCGAGCGCCACCTCTTCTATGTGTGCTGCTCGCGTGCCGAGCGGCTGCTCGCGCTGTCGGCGCGCTTCTCCGACGAGGAGGGCAACCCGCAGGTGCAGTCGTTCCTCGTCGAGGAGGTGCGCGACCTGTTCGCCTCCGAGCCGCTCGAGCGGCGCACGCTCGCCGACGTCACCTGGGACCTCGCCGACGCTCCCACCGCGGCCGAGTGGGAGCGTGCGCTGGCGCTCAGCGGGCCACGGCGCGAGCCCGTCAAGCCGGACGGGCTGCACCACCGCGACGTGCTCGCTCGCCTCACCGAGCGACGGTTGTCGGCGGGTGCGCTCGAGACGTTCGCCGACTGCCCCGTCAAGTGGCTCGTCGACCGGATCCTGCGACCGGAGGAGCTCGCGCCGGACGCCGAGCAGCTCGTGCGCGGCAGCTACGCGCATTCGGTGCTCGAGGCCACCTACCGCCGCCTGGGCGAGGCGGTCACGCCGTCGAACCTCGAGCGGGCGGAGGAGATCCTGCTCGAGGAGCTGCGCTCGCAGCAGGACAGCTTCCCGATCTCCCCGCGCGAGACGCGCCTTCGCACCGCCGTGCGCAAGCTCGAGTTCGATCTGCTGCGCCATCTGCGCCGCGAGGCCGAGACCGGCGGCGAGTTCACCCCGGCGCACCTCGAGCTCGCGTTCGGCGGCGCCGGCGACGGCGAGCTGCCGCCGCTGCGGATCGGCGGCGAGGGTGTGGAGATCACGGGCCGCATCGACCGCGTGGACGTGAGTGGCAACCGCGCGGTGGTCAAGGACTACAAGACCGGCAAGACCACCTTCCCCGTGGCCAAGTGGGAGGAGAGGAACCGCCTCCAGGTGGCGCTCTACATGCTCGCGGTGCAGGAGCTGCTGGGCCTCGAGCCGGTCGCCGGGCTGTACGTGGCGCTGGGCAACGGCAAGGGCCCGCGCGGGCTGGTGCGCGACGACGTCGGCGACGAGGTGGGCGGCGTGCAGGGCAACGACCGCAAGGACGAGCCGGAGTTCGAGGAGCAGCTCGCGCGCGCACGCGAGCGGGTCGGCGAGCTGGCCACGCGGATGCGCGCGGGCGAGGTGCGGCCGTGCCCGGAGACGTGCGCGTGGAACGGCGGCTGCTCGTACCCGTCGATCTGCCGCGAGGAGGGCAAGCGTTGAAGCTGACGGAGGAGCAGCTCGACGCGGTCGCCACGCGCGACGGCCCGCTGTTCCTGCACGCGGGCGCCGGCAGCGGCAAGACGCGCGTGCTGGTGGAGCGCTTCGTGCGCTCGGTGTGCGACGACGGCGTGGCCGTCGACCGGCTGCTGGCCATCACCTTCACGGAGAAGGCCGCAGCGGAGCTGAAGGGCCGCATCCGCGCGCGCTTCCTGGAGCTCGGCGAGCGCGAGCGGGCGCGCGAGGCGGAGCGCGCGTGGGTCTCGACCATCCATGGCTTCTGCGCCCGGCTCCTGCGTGCGAACGCGCTGGCGGCGGGGATCGACCCGGACTTCCGCGTGCTCGACGAGTCGCGCGCGGCGCGGCTGGCGATCGACTCGTTCGACCGCGCGCTCGAGGACTTCGTGCGCCAGGGCGGCGAGCGGCTCGACCTGGCTGCGTCGTACACGCCGGACAAGCTCGAGCGGATGGTGCGCACCGTGTACTCGCGGCTGCGCAGCCAGGGCCAGACGCAGCCGTCGCTGCCTCCGGTCGAGCCGCCGGTGCTCGGCGACGAGCGCGCGCGGCTGGAACGCGCTCTCGCGGTGGCGGGTGCGGCTCTGGACGGCGTCGACGTCGGGAAGATCGCCGGCGCGGCCGCCGGCAAGATCGGCCGCTGCTCCGAGGCGCTGGCCGCGCTCGTCCCGGACCAGCTCGGCGACCCCGTCGCGTTCCAGGAGCACGTGATCAAACGCGGTCGCGTGAAGGCGCTCCAGGGGCCGGCCTTCGACGAGCTCGAGCAGGCGATGGAAGCGTGGCTGTCGATCTGCAAGGCCAGCCGCGCCTACCACGACTACGTGCTGCTCGCGAAGCTGGTCGACCGCTACGGCCGCCACTACGCCGCTGCGAAGGCGGACCGCTCGGCCCTCGACTTCGAGGACCTCGAGCTCCTGGCCCGCGACCTGCTGCGCGCCGACCGCGGCCTTCAGGCCGAGCTGCGCGCGCGCTTCGACGGCGTGATGGTCGACGAGTTCCAGGACACGAACGAGCTACAGAACGAGCTGCTCGACCTGGTCACCGACGGCAACCTGTTCACCGTCGGCGACGAGCTTCAGTCGATCTACGGCTTCCGCAACGCCGACGTCGGCGTCTTCCGCCGCCGCCGCGACGCGGCCACGGAAGCCCGCCGCGCGCGCCGCCTGGCCACCAGCTTCCGCGCGCACCCGGGCGTGCTCGAAGCGATCAACGCCGCGTTCGCCACGGTGTGGGACGACTACCCGCCGCTCACCGCCGGCCGCGACGCCGAGCCGGGCGACGAAGAGCGGTGCGTCGAGCTGCTGGTGGTCGACTCCGGGCGCAGCCACTGGGACGGGTTCGACGACGACGGGTTCGGCGACTGGATGCTCGCGCGCAAGGTGACGAGGTGGCGCGCGGCAGAGGCGCGGCTGCTGGCGCGACGGATCGGCGAGCTCGCCGGGCCGGGGCGGCGCTACGGCTATGGAGACGTGGCGGTGCTGCTGCGCGCCACGCGCGACATGGACGTCTACGAGCGCGCGCTCACCGACCGCGGCATCCCGACCTACGCGACCGGAGCCGGCGGCTACTGGATCCAGCAGCAGATCGCCGACCTGCGCTCCTACCTCGCCGCGCTCGCGAACCCGCGCGACGAGCGCTCGCTCTACTCGCTGCTCGCCTCGCCGCTCGTGGGGGCGTCGCTCGACGCGCTCGCGCTGATCCGCTTCCGCGCGCACGTGAAGGGCGGCTGGCAGGACGCGTGGACGGTGCTGGCGGAGGCGTTCCTCGAAGGCGACGGCGCCGAAGGGCTCGCCGAAGCGCTGGGCGACGGCGATCGCGAGCGGATCGCGCGCTTCGTCCGCGAGTTCGCCCTCGAGCGCGGCGCCGCGCCGCGGATGTCGCTCGAGACGCTCATCGACCGCGCGGTCACCACGACCGGCTACGACCGCGCGATCCTCGAGCTGCCCGAGGGCGCGCGGCGGATGGCGAACGTGCGCAAGCTGATGCGGCTCGCGCGGGAGTACGAAGCGGAGGCCGGGCGTGATCTCCGCGGGTTCATCGACTTCGTCGACGAGCAGGAGCTGCTCCAGTATCGCGAGGGCGAGGCGCCGGTCGAGGGGGAGGGGCTCGACGCCGTGCGCCTGATGACCGTGCACGCCGCGAAGGGGCTCGAGTTCCCGGTCGTGTGCGTGGCCGACCTCGGGCGGCAGGCGCGCAACGAGCAGGGTCCGCTCCAGGTCTCGGCGGACGGGCGCGTCGGGCTCCAGCTCGAGTCGCTCGGCGGCGGGCGCGTGTCCGCGCCCGAGTGGGAGCGGATCAAGGCCGAGCGCGACGCCGCTGACGAGGAGGAGGAGAAGCGGATCTTCTACGTGGCCATGACGCGCGCGGAGGAGCACCTCGTGGTGAGCGGCGCGACCGACACCGAGAAGTGGCCGGAGGCGCAGCCGCTCGGTGCGCCGATGGACTGGGCGTGGCGCGCGCTCGACCCGGACCTGGCGCATGCCGTGGTGCTCACGCCGGAGAACGTGGACGAGCTGCTGCCCGCCGCGGATCGCGTGCCTTCACCGCCTGTGGCGGATGTCGTGGAGGTGCGCGCGATCCAGCGCCCGAGCTTCCCGCCGGTGGCCGACGGCGTGCCGCTGCCGGTCGCGCGGCTGTCGTACTCGGCGCTCGAGAGCTACAAGCGCTGCGGCTACCGCTTCTACCTCGAGCGCGTGGTGGGGATGCGGTCCGCAGAGGCCCCGCGGCCCGCGGTCGCGGCTGTGCCCGACGACGACGGTGTGGGGCAGCTCGCGCTCGACGCCGTGGCGCCGGCGGCTCAGGCGATCGAGCCGCGCGTGCGCGGCACCGTCGTGCACGAGCTGCTGGAGGCGATCGACTTCCGCCGCCCGGCGCCGCCGTCGGTCGGGGCTGTCGAGCGCAAGCTGCGCGAGCACGGAGCGCCCGTGGGGTCCGCGCCCGAGCTCGTGGAGCTGGTGGCCGGTGCGCTGCGCTCGCCGGTCGCCGAGCGGTTGGGCGCCGCCCGGCGCGTCCGCGCCGAGCTGCCGTTCGCGTTCGAGCTGGCGGCGCCCGGCGCCGCCGGCGAGCCGCTGGTGGTCGACGGCTACCTCGACGTCCACGCGGAGGAGGCCGACGCCGGCGCGTTGATCGTCGACTACAAGACCGACGCCCTGCGCGGCCGCGATCCGGCTGCGGCTACGGCCGAGAAGTACGCGGCTCAGCGGCTCGTGTACGCGCTGGCGGCGCTGCGGGCGGGGGCGGAGCATGTCGAGGTCGTGCACCTGTTCCTCGAGCGCCCGGACGAGCCGGCTGTGGCTTCCTTCGAAGCAGCCGACGTGCCGGAGCTGGAGCGCCGCCTGATCGAGCTGGCCTCGGGTGTGGTGGACCGCCAATTCGAGCCGGCGGCCGAGCCCCACCGCGAGCTCTGCCAGGGCTGCCCCGGCCAGCCCGCCCTCTGCAGCTGGCCGCCCGACCGCACGCTGGCCGACCGGCCCGAGGGCGAGACCTTCGGCGATCCCGAGCCGGTGGACGTACGGGCGGGCGTGGCGTAGGGCTCCCGGGCGCGCTCCATGGACAGGAGTACCCCGGGGCGATTCCGTCCGCTTCGCCCCTTACGTTGGGAAGATGGAGGACCAGACCTCGACCCAGGTGGCCGAGCGTGTCGGCGTCCCCGGATATCCGGGGCCGTTCGCTGTTGGGCGTTACGCGGAGAAGCTGCGCGAGCGCATCCGCGACTTCGCGCGCGTGTGCGTGATCGGCGAGGTCACGGGCGTACGGATTCCACCACGCGGCACGAACGTCTACTTCGAGCTGCGCGACGGCGACGGCGCGCTCCCGTGCGCCATGTGGCGCAACGACTTCGAGGCGAGCGGCCTCGGTCCCGACGAGTTGCGTGACGGCGTGGAGGTCGTCGCGGCCGGGCACTGCGACTTCTATCCGGGCAGTGCCACCTCGTCACCGCGCTTCTCGTTCCGCGTCCAGGAACTGCGGCTCGCGGGGGAGGGCGATCTGCTCGCGCGCCTCGCCCGGCTGCGCCGCCAGCTCGCGGCCGAGGGGTTGTTCGAGCACCAGAAGCTGCTCCGGCGCAAGTCCCTCCCTCGCCGGATCGGCGTCGTGACGGCCGAGGCGAGCGCGGCGCGCCGCGACCTGCTCGCGGGGCTCGAGCGGCGCGGCTGGATGGGCACGATCGTCTGGGGCTACGCGCCGGTGCAGGACCGCCGGGCCGCACCCGCGATCGCCGCGGCCATTCGCGACCTGGCCGCGGTGGGCGAGGTCGACGCGATCGTGGTCACGCGCGGCGGCGGCAGCATCGCCGACCTGTGGGCGTTCTGCGACGAGACGCTCTGCCGGACCGTCGCGCTCACCCCCGTGCCGGTGATCAGCGCGGTGGGTCACGACGTCGACCGCACGCTGATCGACGATGTCGCCGCGGTCTGCTGCTCGACCCCCACGCACGCCGCCGAGACGGTCGTGGCGGTCGACTGCGATCGCGCTCGTGAGCACCTTCATGCGGGCGCGAAGCGGATCGACTCCGCCGGCCGCAGCGCGGTGGTCGAGGGCGCGCGCACCCTGGCGGTGCGGTCGCGCGCGCCGCTCTACCACCTCGAGCGCCACCGCGCGCGCATCCATCAGCTCGCGCGCGAGATGCGCGCGGCGGTCCGGCGCGGGCGGCACACGCGCGCCGAGTACCAGCGGCGGATCGCGGCCTCGGTGATCGAGCGCAAGCGCACGGCCACGCTCGCTCAGGTCAACGATGCGCGGCTGGCTGTGGCCGCGGCCAAGCTCGACCGCGCCCAGCGCGCGCTGGGCGAGCGCCGAACCGACAAGCTGCGCGCGCACGGCGCCGCCCTGCGCGGGCACGACCCCGAACGCACGCTGGAGCGCGGCTACGCGCTGCTGGTGGACGACGCCGGCGAGCCGCTCACGAGCGTGGCCGCTGTGCGCGACGCGAACACCTTCGAAGCGCGGCTCGCCGACGGCGCCGTCCGCGCGAAAACCGAGGAGGACCGATGAGCACGACCGAGACGACCACCACGTACGAGAGCGCGGTCGAGCGGCTGGAGGAGATCATCCGCCGGCTCGACACCAACCAGGCCGGCCTGCGCGAGACGCTCGAGCTGTGCAGCGAGGGAAAGGGCCTGATCGAGTTCGCCGCGGGCGAGCTGGAGGCCGTCGGGCAGGGCCTTCAGGAGCTGCGGCTCGACGAGCTGATCGCACGCCTGGAGGCCACACCCGCGCAAACTGCGGCATAGAGGCATCGCCGGGGAAATGGAGGTCCCGGTGCGGCAAACGCTCGCAGTATGCGGGCATGCCGCCGGGACCGAACATTTCCCTTTCCTTTTCCGTCCACCCTCGGACGTACCTTGAGGTCGTCCCGTCCCCCGATTCCCCAGGGAGAAGCGGTCCCAAATGCCTCTCTGCTTCATCGAGCCCCAGGAAGCGATCCGCGTCGTGGCCGAGTCCGTCGGTCGTGAGGCGCGTCGTCAGCTCCTCGGCGAGGTCGTGCGCGCGTGGGTCGACGAGATTCCCGAGGACGAGCTCGAGTCCCATTACGCGAAGGCGATCGACGAGCTCGACGACGACGACCTGTCGATGCTCGCCGCATGGCACGCGTCGATGGAGGTCGGGCAGCCCGTCGCCAACAAGGACTTCCTGATCAAGGCGTTCCCCGGCCTCGGCGAGCACCGCCGCGAGGCGCTGCGGATCGCCGCCGGCTTCCGCGGGGACGAGGCGTTCGAGGCCGGCGTCAGCGAGGAGCAGGCCCTGGACACGGTGCTGCCGTGGCTCTCGAGCGAGCGCATGATGGAGCTGGCCGCCGAGGCGGTCGAGCTCTATTGCTGGGACCGCCTGGGCTCCTGCAACTGAGGCTCGCCGCCGCCGCCGCCCTTGCGGCGCTCGCCCTCGTCGCGAGCGGCTGCTCGCCGCAGATCGAAGCGGCCTCGAACGAAACTGGTCCCGGCGCCGGCAAGGCGCGTGTCACCGGCGTCACCGACGGCGACACGATCACGCTGTCGGGCATCGGCCGGACGCGCCTGATCGGTATCGACACCCCGGAGGTCTACGGCCACGCCGAGTGCTACGGCCAGGCCGCGTCGGCGTTCACCAAGCGCGTGCTCACGATCGGCCGCGTCGTGAAGGTGCGCATAGGCCGCGAGTCACACGACCGCTACGGCCGCACGCTCGCGTACGTATGGCTCGGGAACGGGACGTTCTTCAACGAGCTGCTCGCCTCGCGCGGGTACGCCACGCCGCTCACGATCCCACCGAACGACGACTATGCGAAGCGCTTCGTGGCCGCGGCACGCAGGGCGCGCGAGCTGAGCCGCGGGCTGTGGGCCAGCAGCGCGTGCGCGGAGCAGAACAGCGCGCAGCCCGCGAGGACCGGCTGCGCGCGCTTCGCCACCCACGCGCAGGCGCAGGGGTGGTGGGAGCGCGCCGGCCGCCCTGCGGGCTACGACGGCGACGGCGACGGGCAGGTCTGCGAGGACCTTCCCTGAGCGACGGTCGCGGTGGTATGACTGACAGGTCGTGACCGCCACCCTGCCCGTCGACGTCCAGCAGGTGTTCGAGCGCTTCCTGACCACGGAGCTGACGACCGTCGACGGCCGCGGTCAGCCGATCACCTGGCCGGTGACGCCCTTCTACCACCCGGGCGCGGAGTGCATCGCTCTGACCACCCCCGTCGGCTTCCCGAAGAAAGCGCACGACGCGGCGCGCAATCCGAAGGTCGCGCTCCTGTTCTCGGACCCGACGGGCAGCGGCCTCGAGCGGGCGCCGATGGTGCTGGTGCAGGGCGTCGCGACGGTGGACGACGGGGACCTGGACGCGAACCGCGAGCGCTACATCCGCGACGCGGCGGACAAGCAGGGGATGCGCGCCGCCGCCCCTCCGAAGTCGGTCCAGCGCCGCTTCGGCTGGTACTTCACGCGGATCTACATGCACGTGCGCCCGGAGCGCGTGTACGTGTGGCCCGACGGCGATCCCGCGCGCGACCCCGAGCTGCTCGACTCGCACATGGAGGAGGTGCGCTCGGGACACGACGAGGAGCCGGACGTGCGCCATGCCGAGCCGGCCGGCGGCGGCGGGAGCTGGGACGCACGTATCGCCGAGCTCGGCAAGGCATACGACACGGCGGTGCTGTCGCTGGTCGCCCCCGACGGCTTCCCGTTCTCGGTGCGCGTGCCGGTGAGCGCCGACCGCCGCTCCAAGCTCGTGCTGATCGACGCCGACGCCGTGGGCGCGCCGCTCGAGCCGGGACTCGCCTGCATCACGGCGCACGATCACGAGCCGAGCCTCGAATGGCGGCGCAACTTCCACGTGCGCGGCGACCTCGTGGAGCGCGGCGGCCGCTGGGCGCTCGTGCCGCACCGCCTGGTGGGCGGATTCGAGCTGCCGCCGGGCGGCGCGCTCACCCGCACGATCGGCAACTTCGGCAAGATCCGCCGCTTTCGCAGGACGGCACGACGGGAGCTGAGCCGGCGCAACGCTTGATCCAGCGGCGTGGAAGCTGGCGCGTTCGGGTACTTCGCCGCTCATGAACCCCTCGATACGCACCCTCATCCTCACGGCCGCCCTGGCGTGCCTGATCCCGGCGTCCGCTCTTGCGGCGGCGAAACCAGCGGTCACGACGGGCGCCGCCGGCGGCATCTCGCCGAATGCGGCCACCGTGTCCGGCTCGCTCAATCCGAACGGGCTCGTGACCACCTGGTACTTCCAGTACGGCAGGACGAAGAGCTACGGCACTCGCACCACCGCGCAGGACGCCGGCTCCGGCGCCAAGCGCGTCCCGGTGAGCGCGACGCTGACGGGCCTCGCGAACAAGACGACCTACCACTACCGGCTCGTGGCCACGAACAGCCGCGGCACGACGTTCGGCGCCGACAGGACGTTCAAGACGCCCGAGGCGCCCACCGTCTCGACGATCGCCGCCGCGCCCAACCCTGCGGTGTTCGGCCAGACGGTCCAGGTCACCGGCTTCCTCGCCGGCCCGCGCGGCGGCGCCGGCAAGCAGGTCGCCCTCGAGGCGCAGGCGTTCCCGTTCACCGGGGGTTTCCAGCAGGTCGGCAACACGCTCGTGACCGCCGCCGACGGTGGCTACTCGTTCGTCTTCAATGCGCTCATCGGCGTGCAGCTGCGCGTGGTGGACCGGTCGAACTCGTCGATCGTCAGCCCGGTCTGGACCGAGAACGTGGCGCTACGGCCGTCGCTGAAGGCGAAGCGCGGCTCCAGCGGCCGCGTGCGCTTCTCCGGCCACGTGCGGCCGGCCGGCTCGACCTCGGCGGTTGTCATACAGCGGCGCACGCACAGGGGCGGCTGGAAGAACCTCAAGGCGATCCTGCCGCACAAGGGCAGCACGGCCGACCGCTTCGGCAAGCGCATGCGCGCGCGCCACGGGGTCTACCGCGCGGTGGCGCGGACGAAGAGCGGCGGCTACGTCGAGGGCGTGAGCCGGCGCGTGCGCGTCAGGCGCTGATCGCGGCCCGCACTTCCGCGACGGCCTGGTCGTTGTCGCGGAAGTGCACCACGGCCATCCCCAGCTCGCGGGCGGTGTCGCAGTTCACCTCGATGTCGTCCACGAACAGGCAGTCCTCGGCGCGCAGTCCGTCCCCGAGCCGCTCGAGCGTCAGGCGGTAGATCTCCGGGTCCGGCTTGCGCATCCCGACGAACGCCGAGTCGACGATCACCTCGAAGATCTCGTCCACGTCCGGCAGCTTCGCGCGCCAGAGCGGCTCCCACTCGCGCACGTTGTTCGTCAGGAGCGCCATTCGCCGGCCGCCGTCGCGCAGCTCCCGCATCAGCTCGATCATCGGCTCGTTCGGGTGGAGGTTCTCGAAGTACGTCTCGCGCATCGAGCCGAGCGGCCTGCCGAGCGCGTCGCCGAGCCGGCGCGTGAAGTCGTCCTCGCTGATCTCGCCCTTCTCGAGCGCGAACAGCGGATGGCGGCCGCCGTCGGCCTCCGTGACCTGCGCCATCGCCTTGCCCAGATCCTCGAGCCCGATCCCGGACTCGCGCTGGTAGGCGAGGAAGGAGTTGATCAGCGGCGTGGTCAGCACTCCGCCGAAGTCCGAGATGACGGCGCGGATCACGCCGCCGCGGGCTCGTTGTCGTCCTGGCGCAGCGCCAGCTCGTAGGCGCCGGCGCCGGTGCGCCCCTCGATCTGCCACTCGAACACCGCGGCGTCCACCCGAACGCCGCCCAGCTCGATCGACGCCCCCGCCTGAGCGCTGCCGTGGCCGCGCCGCGGGTACTCCTCGCCCGGCATCCACAGCTCGAGCCCGGCCGTGCGCTGGCGCCCGTCCGAGTCGTAGATCGTCGACAGCCGCGCGTCCTCCACGGCGAGCGCCTCGCCGCCGCTGATGAGCACCGCGTCGACGCGCTCCTCGCCGTGCCCCCCGGCGTCGCGCGGGCGCCGTGCGCTCAGGAACACCGCGTGCTCGCGGTCGAGCACCGCGGACACCGCACGCAGCGCGTCGAGCTGCGCCCACGCCGGCGGCTCAGAGGTGACGCTGGCGCTGCCCAGGCAGTCGACGGCGCGTCCCTCGACGTCGCCCGTGACCGCGCAGATCCAGCTCTCGGACCCGGGCAGGACCGCGCTCTCGCCGAGCGGCTCGAACACCAGGTCGAGCACGCCGCGGAGGCGCGCCGTGAAGCGATCGCCGTCGCGCTCGAGGTCGGGCGGCTCCGACGTGGTGCGGACCTGCTGCCCCTCGAAGATCAGCGTGGCTCCGGCGCGCGCCGTGCCGCTGAGGCGATGCGCGGTGTCGAAGAACGCGAGCGAGATCGCGAGCTCGCTCACAGCCGGCGCCGACCTCGGCGGCTCGGTGGCGGCAGCTCGAACTCGGGCTCGTCGCGCTCCGTGGCGGTTCCGTCGACGTCATATCCGGCCGGGCGCGGGCGGGTGACGGTGAAGACGGCCCGTCTCTGGAGGTTGCGCTGGAGCGCCCCCCTCACGAGCGCGCGCGACGGCGGGATCAGGAGGATGAAGCCGAGGATGTCGGTGATGAACCCCGGCGTGATCAAAAAGGCGCCGCCGAAGATCACGAGCACCCCGTCGAGGATCTCCCGGTGCGGCATCGCGCCGGCCCTGAGCGTCTCGTTGAAGCGCTTCCAGACGACGCGCCCCTGTGACTTCATCAGCCACGCGCCGGCCAGCGAATCGGCGGCCAGGAGCGCGATCGTGAGCGGCGCCCCGATGGCCGGCCCAACCACCTGGATGATCACGTACAGCTCGAGCAGCGGTAGCGCGACGAATATGAGCACCAGCGCCAGCAGAGGCACGCGCCGGAGGCTACTAATCTCTTACCCATGCCATCCGTCGACGAAGTGGAAGAGGCGCTCGCCAACGTCATCGACCCCGAACTGGGGCTCGACTTCGTGGAGCTCGGGCTCGTCTACGGGATCGAGGTGGACGGCGGCGAGGTGAACATCGAGTTCACGCTCACGTCGCCGGGCTGCCCGATCGGTCCGCAGGTGAGCGAGCAGATGAAGGAGTTCGTGGGGGAGCTAGACGGCGTCGAGCAGGTCCACCCGCACATGACCTTCACGCCCCCGTGGACCCCGGACCGGATGTCCGAGGACGCGAAGTTCGCCCTCGGCTACTGAGTCACCGCTCTGCCGACTGCCGACTGCTGGCTGCGGACTGGCCCGTGCGCGCGGCAGCGACCAGCTCCCCCAACGCCTCCGAGATAGCGCCCGCGACGAACTCGACGTCATCCATCGCGTCGTAGTCCGCCAGCAGCCCGAACTCCACCGCGCCGTTGTAGCTGATGATCGCGATCGCGAGCGCGTGGTCCTCGGGCAGGAACGCGACCGGGACGAGCTCGAGCAGCTCGCGGCCGAGCAGGTAGAGCGGGAACTGCGGGCCCGGCACGTTCGTCACGATCAGGTTGAACAGGCGCGTGGAGAAGTTCAGCCGCGACGCCTGCGCGAGCAGCGTCGGCGGGGCGAAGTTCTCGAGGCCCGCGATCACCTCGGCGCCGAGCGCCTGCTTCGACTCCTTCACGCCGGCCATCGACTCGCTCACGATCCGCAGCCGCTCGACCGGGTCGTCCACGTAGACCGGCAGCGGCCCGCGCATCGCGGCGATCCGGTTGCCGCCCTCCCCCTGCTCGTCCTCGGCGCGGATCGACATCGGGACGAGGGCGCGCAGCTCGAGCCCCTCGGTGCGCACGCCGCGCGAGCGCAGCCAGCTGCGCATCCCGCCGGCCACGGCGGCCAGCACCACGTCGTTCACGGTGCCGCCGAACGTGTCCTTGACGAGCTTGAAGTCCGCCAGCTCCGCGCGGCCGCGAGCCAGGCGCCGGTGCGGGCCGATCGGCACGTTGAGCGGCGTGCTCGGCGCCGGGTTCAGGCCCGCCCAGACCACCTCGCCGACCGCCTCGGCCGACTCGCGCAACGTTCCGAGCGTGCGCCTCGGGTGCTCGACGGCGCCGAGGGCGCGGCCTGCGATCCCGAAGGGCGTGCGCACGACCGACTTCGCCGATTCGGCGAGCAGCTCCGCGGTGCTCGGCTCGCGATGGGGCGTCCATGGCTCGGGCTCCACGCGCTGCGGAACCGGGTCGAGGTCGAACAGGACGCTGGCCAGGTCGACGCCGCCGACGCCGTCCACCAGCGCGTGGTGCGTCTTCGAGATCAGCGCGAACCGATTGTCCTCGAGCCCGTGCACGAGCCACGTCTCCCAGAGTGGCTTCGAGCGGTCGAGCCGCTGCGAGAAGATCCGGCCGGCGAGGTTGCGCAGCTGCTCCTCGGAGCCCGGCTTCGGCAGCGCCGTGATGCGCGCGTGGTACTCGAGGTGGAACGTCGGGTCGTCGATCCACAGCGGCCGGCCCGACTCGAGCGGCGGGAACGCGAGCTTCTGCCGGTAGCGCGGAACGAGGTGCAGCCGCGACTCGATCTGCTCGAGCAGATCCTCGTAGCCGGGCGCCGGACCCTCGAAGATCAGCAGCGCGCCCACGTGCATGTGCGACGACTGGCGCTCCTGGTGCAGGAACGACGCGTCCACGGGCGACAGGCGATCGAGGTGACGCGGGGGCATTCAGGCAGCCTAACCTGCGTCTCATGCGGCCGCTTTTCGCAGTCCTCGGCGTGCAGGTGGCGCTGGGGGCGATCTTCGCCGTCCTCGTGATCTCGGGCGCGCTCCCGATGTCGAGCGACGGCAAGCCGGGGACGGGCATCGCGCGCGTGGATCGCTTCGACGGCCCGGCCGCGTGGCGGCTCCTGAAGATGCAGGTGGCGTACGGCCCGCGCCCGGCGGGCTCGCCGCGGGAGCGCAGGCTCGGCGCCCGCCTGAGGGCGCTGCTCCCGCACGGGCGCTACGAGCCGGTGCCCGGCGGCCTGCGCAACGTCGTCGGCACGGTGCCCGGCCGCGACCCGCGCCGCTACGTGGTCGTGGGTGCGCACTACGACACCAAGGCGATCCGCGGCTTCGTGGGCGCCAACGACGGCGCCGGCGGCACCGCGCAGCTCGTGCAGCTCGCGCGCCAGCTCCGCCCGCGCACGATCGGGCCGACGGTCGTCTTCATCGCCTTCGACGGCGAGGAGTCGCCGGGCGCCTCCGACGGCGACGACTTCTACGTGAAGGGGCTGCGCGGCAGCAAGGTGGCGGCGAGGGCGTACCGCCACGCGCAGGCGATGGTCCTGCTCGACTTCGTCGCCGACAGGCGGCTCTCGCTCCCGCGCGAGGGCAGCTCGGATCCGACGCTGTGGGCCCGGCTGCGGGCCGCGGCGAGGAGCGCCGGCGTGGGCTCGTACTTCCCCGACGCCACGGAGGACACGATCTTCGACGACCACACCCCATTCGCGCGCGTGGGCGTGCCCGCGATCAACCTGATCGACTGGGACTTCCCCTGCTGGCACAAGCGCTGCGACAACCTGTCCGCCGTGTCCGAGCGCAGCCTGGACGCCAGTGGTGAGGCGGTGGCGGGGCTGCTACGTACACTCAAGTAGCGATGGTTTCCGCCCCCGAAAAGCTGCTCCTCGCCGCCCCGCGCGGCTACTGCGCCGGCGTCGACCGCGCCGTGCAGACCGTCGAGCGGGCGCTCGACCTCTACGGCGCGCCGGTCTACGTGCGCAAGGAGATCGTCCACAACAAGCACGTGGTCGCCAAGCTGCGCGAGCGCGGCGCGATCTTCGTGGACCAGGAGACCGAGGTTCCGGAGGGCGAGACGGTCGTCTTCTCCGCCCACGGCGTCGCGCCGGCGGTGCACGCGAACGCGGGCGAGCGCGCGCTGCGCACGATCGACGCCACCTGCCCGCTCGTCACCAAGGTGCACGTGGAGGCGAAGAAGTTCGCCGCGCAGGGCTACACGATCGTGCTGATCGGCCACGAGGGCCACGAGGAGGTCGAGGGCACGATGGGCGAGGCGCCCGAGCACATCGTCCTGATCGAGACCGAGGATGATGTCGAGCGGCTCGAGGTTGAGGACCCCGACCGCGTCGCCTACATCTCGCAGACGACGCTGAGCGTCGACGAGACGAACGCGATCATCCTGCGGCTGCGCGAGCGCTTCCCGAAGATCACGGGCCCGCGCACCGACGACATCTGTTACGCCACCACCAATCGCCAGGCCGCCGTGCGCCAGCTCGCGCGCGAGTGCGACCTCGTGCTCGTGATCGGCTCGCGCAACTCGTCGAACTCGAACCGGCTCGTGGAGGTCGCGCGCGACCTCGGCGCCGACTCGTACCTGATCGACAACGAGGCGCAGGTGCGCGAGGAGTGGCTCGACGGCAAGCGCGTCGTGGGCATCACGTCCGGAGCGAGCGCGCCGGAGGAGCTGGTGGAACGGCTGGTCGGCTTCTTCCGCGAGCGCGGCACGACCGACGTGTCGGAGCTCGAGGTCGTCCGCGAGGACGTCCGCTTCATGCTGCCGAAGGAGATCAGGAAGGAACTCGCGGCCGTGGCGGAGCCGGCGGGGTCCTGACCCGGACGTCGGGCTATGGCGCGCCCGCCGGCGAAGCGGGCGTGAACTGGAAGCCGTGGATCCGGAGCCCGGGATGCTCCGCCACGACCGTCCCATCCGTCTCGAAGAGCCCAGGCTCCTCGATCCCGCCGCCTGACAGCACCGCCCAGGCGCTCCCGGCGTTCTCGAAGCGCACGCTGGCGCCGGCGCCGGCGTCCTCGGCCTCGATGTAGTCCGGGCCGTCGAGCCAGGAGCGAACCAGCTCGAGGCGCTCGCGCTCCGACGGCAGCGCGACGTCCGCCGTCTGCGCCTCGAGCATCACGCCGGGCGCGTCCTCGGGCCGCACCGGCTCCAGCGGCTCGGGGAACTGCCGCTCGGGATCGATCTCGCGCAGCAGTTCCTGGATCGCCAGCTCGCAGTCGACGTAGTCGCCCTCGCCGTAGTGGAAGTAGCGCAGCAGGCCGCTGCGATCGAACAGGTAGCGCGCCGGCCAGCCGCGGTTGCCGTACTCGCGCCAGACGGCGAAGTCGGGGTCGAGGCATACGGCGTACGGCACCTCCAGCCGCTCCGCCGCACGCGCCGCGAAGTCGCGGTCGCGGCCGAACGAATAGGCGGGGGAGTGCACGCCGATCACCCGCAGACCGGAGTCGCCGTAGCGCTCGTGCCACCCCTTCATGTAGGGCATCGTCCGAAGCGAGTTCACACGCGCGAAGTCGCAGAACTCCACGAGCACGGAGTTGCTGCCGAGCAGCTGGCTCAGCCGCAGGAATGCCACGTTCAGCCAGTCGAGCTTGGCCGGGAACTCGGGGGCGAAGATGTTCTCGTCGGGAGGGACGCGCACGGCCGCAAGCATGCCGCATAAAGACGAAACTTCTCTGGACGACCCGGGTTCAAGCTGGTTACCCTGACGTTCCCCTGCCCGGGCGCTTGGGCGTGCACGGGCTGTCCCTGGTTTCAAGGAGGAGAGTAGTTTGCGCAAGCTTTTCATCGGCGCCCTCGTAGGCGTCCTGGCGCTCGCCGTAGCGGCGATCGCCATTGCAGACACGCAGCAGACCTACACCCAGAGCTTCAGCCAGAAGAAGGCCAACAGGTCCACTGGCACGAGCTTCGTCACCGAGTCGAGTGACGCGTCGAACACGGCGAACAACAGCCAGCCGAAGTCGGTGCGCGTCTTCAACATCAAGTTCCCGGCCGGCAGCGCCGTGGACTCGAAGGGCACCGTCGAGTGCAAGGCCACCGACGACCAGATGATCCAGGCGGGCGGCAAGCCGGCCTGTAAGAAGAGCGTCGTGGGCGCGGGCAAGGCACGCGTGAAGCTGCCGGTCCCGGGCTCGGCCGACATCGCGGCGACGGTCACCGCGTTCGACGCCAAGAAGGGCCTCGTCCTCTACGTGGACCCGAGCCCGATCGCTCAGCCGATCATCCTGCGCCCGAAGTTCAAGGGCAACCTGAAGAACGGCCCGACGCTCTCCACGGTCGTGCCGCCGAACTGCCTGCCGCCGGCCACGAACCAGGGCGGCCAGTGCAAGAAGCAGGACGGCAGCGCCGGCCAGGAGGCCATCCTCAGCCACTTCGACCTGAAGACGGTCCCGAAGAAGAAGGGCAAGCACGTCCTCATCCGCACGCCCAAGAAGTGCAAGGGCACGTGGCTGTTCAAGGCGACCCTGAAGTACGCCGACGGCTCGTCGAAGTCCATCAAGAGCCTGATGGCCTGCCGCAAGCACTAATTCCCTCGTAGGGAATCGAAGGTTCACGGCGGCCCCGCTTGAAGCGGGGCCGCCGTCGTTTACGACCTCAGCGCCTGGACGATTCCGGGCGAGACGTAGACCTCCACCACGGCGCTCAGCGCGAGCACCGGCAGCGCGATCGCCGTCGTCACCACGGTCGCCGCCAGGAGCTGGTTCCACTCGCCGCGGCGGCTGGCCATCGTCCACGCCGCCAGCGGCAGGAACAGCGCGGTGAGCTCGGGGACCGCGTGCGGGGTCAGGCCGAGCAGGAGCAGCACCGGCGGCATGTGCAGATGAGCCGACAGCGTCGAGGTCGTGCTCCCGAGCACGTAGGCCTGGGTGCCGAGCGAGAAGATCGTGGCCGCGATCACGAAGAGGATCGCGAAGCGCCCGGCGTGCTCGTGAAGCGCGCGCGAGATGCCGCTGCGCGCGGCCGCGAGCTGCGGCATCGAGTTGCCCGCCATGAAGCCGGCCACGCACGCCATCGCGTGCAGCGCGAGCACGAGCAGGTTGCGGCCGAGGATCTCGAGGCAGTCGATCGGGTGCGGCCGTGCGCCGCCCACCGGGATGGAGAGCGGGGTGGGATCGGGCGTGACCGCGTGCGCCACGAGCAGCACGCACGCGAGCAGCGCCGCGCACGTGGCCGCGCTGCCGGCGGTCCAGCGGGCGAGCACCGGCCAGGGGTCGCGCCGCCAGCCGCGCAGCGTGGCGCGGGTCTCGGCCATGCCCTGCACGAGGACGAGCTGCTCGGCGTTCATCCCTCAGCGCATCGGCAATGCGCGGGTGCAGTTTGAGCGTCGTAGGCTTCGGCGCCGGTGTCCGGCAACGGCGAGGACAGCCAGGAGGCGAAGAACGGCCGCGCCCGCCGCGCCGGCCGCGCCGTGGCGGCTGCCGCCAAGCGCGTTGAGCAGGACCCGCGGCTCGTGGGCGCGGTCAAGGTCCTGCGCGAGTTCCTTCCCGGCGACAGCGAGTTCGGCGACTCGCTCTCGACCGGCGGCAAGGCGCAGGCTCAGGTGGCCGGCCGGCGGCTCTCGGCGGCCACGGCCAAGCGCCCGGGAGCGCTGCGCGAGGCCGGGCTGAGCGCGCTCCAGGTCTGGCAGGCGGTCTCCGAGGCGCAGGGCCGCGGGCGCGGGGACCGCGAGATGGCGATCGTGTTCACCGACCTCGTCGAATTCTCAGAATGGGCGCTCGAGGCGGGCGACGACGCCGCCCTGACCCTCCTGCGCGACGTGAGCGACGCGATCGAGCCGCCGGTCGAGGACCGCGGCGGCGAGGTGGTCAAGCGCCTCGGCGACGGGATGATGGCCGTGTTCGACGAGCCCCGCTCGGCTCTCGACGCCGTGACCGACGCGCGCGAGCGCCTCGAGCGGGTCGACTGTGACGGCTACGACCCGCGCATCCGCGCGGGCATCCACGTCGGCCGGCCGCGCTGCATCGGCGGCGACTACCTCGGCGTCGACGTGAACGTGGCCGCGCGCCTGGCCGAGGAGGCCGAGGGGGACGAGATCCTCGTCTCGGAGCGCCTGCTCGAGCTGCTGGGCGACGACGCCCCGGACGCGCAGCGCAAGCGTCGTTTCAAGGTCAAGGGCGTGCCGCGCGACCTGGGCGCGTACTCGGTGCGCCGGGCCTAGTCGCGCTCGGCCTGGCGGAAAAGTGACATCGGTGCCGGACCCGCCCCGACGAGTCACTTTCCCTCACATAGTGCGAGGCAAAGTGACTTCGCCGCGCAGCGAGCGCGCAGGTGTCACTTTTCGCCCGCCGGCGGGCGCTCGAGTCGCGCGCGGATGAAGCTGGCCTTGGCATCGGTGTACGCGTTTCGATCGTGCCCGAGCCGGTCCGCGAGTCGCCGTTTGAGCGCGGCGTATTCGCGGGCGTCGCGGGGGTGGGAGCGCAGGTCGTCGCGGAACGCGAGCTCGTCGTGGAAGCGCCGCGACCCGGCCGGCACGAGGTGCAGATGGTGGGTTCTGTGGCTCGGATGCGGCTTGCAGAACCAATGCATCTC
>JAICRZ010000047.1 GCA_025937135.1 Thermoleophilaceae bacterium | reverse complement strand
GACGCCGAAGTCGTCGGCACAGCGGCGCAGGTAGTCGCGGATCTCGGGCTGGAGGGAATAGGTCTGGCTCCAGTCCGGGTTCGGCGCGAACGAGAACGAGTAGAGGTGCGAGGGGACGTCGCAGCCGCAGCCGGGATACGTATTGAAGTGCCACGTTCCACCGACGTCGTTGCCGCGCTCGAGCACGACGAAGCTGCGCTTGCCCTCGCGCTTGAGGTTGATGGCGGTGCCGAGCCCGGAGAAGCCCGAGCCGACGATCACGACGTCGAAGGTTTCCGGTTGCATTGCAGGCACTCCTCTTGGCGGCTGGTTACGGCGGCGTAACTTACGTACCCGTAGGTTACACACATGTAACATCGAGCGTCGAATGGGCACGCTGAGCACACGGATGAGCGCCGAGGAGCGCCGCGAGCAGGTCCTCGATGCGACCAAGGCGATCGTGACCGACGCCGGCTTCCACGCGGTGTCGATCGAGGGCGTCGCACGGCGGGCCGGCATCACGCGGCCGATCGTGTACTCGCACTTCGGCGATCTCCACGGGCTGCTCGAGGCGCTGGTCGAGCGCGAGTCGGCGCGCGCGCTCGGGCAGCTCGCCGCCGTCCTGCCGACAGACCTGGGCGACGGCGACCCGCGGGCCATCCTGCTGGCGGCGCAGCGCGGCTACCTCGAGGTCGTGGCTTCCGATCCGGACACCTGGCGGCTGTTGCTGATGCCCACCGAGGGCGCGCCCGCGATCCTGCGCGAGCGCATCGCGGGTGGCCGCGCGGCGGTGGTGGCGCAGCTCGCGCAGGCGGTTGCCGCAGGGCTCGGCCCCGCGCGCTCGCCGGATCCGGAGCTCACCGCGCACATGCTCTCGGCCACCTCCGACGCGGATGCGCGGCTGCTCCTCGACGACCCTGATCGATACCCGGTCGAGCGGCTGCTGGCGCACACGGAGTGGATCCTTGAGCAGTTCAGGTTCGGTGACTGAACGCTGCCTCGGGCCGCCGCCGCGGCTGGTATGACGAGCGTATGAGCGGCGGCTGCGAGAGTGGAATCCGGATCCCGGGCGGCCCGCGCGCGTCGCGTGAGGCCCGCGCCGCTCTGACCGACGAGCTGGCAAGCCGCGTGGACGACGACCGCCTGCGTGACCTCCACCTGGTCGTCAGTGAGATCGTCAACAACAGCGTGCTGCACGGACGCGTGGGCGAGGACGGCTGGATCGAGATCGACTGCTGGGTGAGCGACGGATCCCTGCGCGTGGAGGTGCGCGACACGGGCGTGCAGGGTGAGCCCGCTCCGCGCGACCCGGACTACAGCGACGGCGGCGGCTTCGGGCTGTTCATCGTCGACGCGCTGTGCACCCGCTGGGGCGTCGAGCACGACCCGCGCCTGCGCGTCTGGTTCGAGCTCGGCTTGGCCCCGCGGACGTGACCCGTCACAATCTGAGGCTCACGCGAGCACGAGGCAGGGGGGCACATGGCGACCACGACCGCTGACACCACCACCGGGACCACGCAGGAGCGACCGCGCGTCGAGATCCCGTCCAAGCGGATCACGCCGGGCCAGATCGAGGCGCTCGCCAAGCGCGTTGTGTGCGGCGGCGACCGCGAGCAGAACGAGGTCGACCAGCCCTTCACCGGGCGCCCGCTCGGCTGGACCCCCAAGAGCACGCCCGAGGACGTCGAGGCGGCGTTCGAGCGCGCCCGCGAGGCGCAGCGCGCCTGGAGGACGACGAGCTTCGCCGAGCGCAAGGCCATCCTGCTGCGCTTCCACGACCTCGTGATGGAGCGCCAGGACGAGATGCTCGACCTGCTCCAGATCGAGGGCGGCAAGGCGCGCCGGCACGCCTACGAGGAGGCGCTCGACGTGGCCATCGTCGCGCGCTACTACGCCAACACCGCCGAGACGCACCTCAAGCCCAAGCGCCGCCGCGGCGCACTGCCGGTGCTCACGGCCACGTGGGAGTACCACCACCCGCTCGGCGTGATCGGCCTGATCTCGCCGTGGAACTACCCGATCACCCTCAGCGTGAGCGACGCCGTGCCCGCGCTGGCCGCCGGCAACGGCGTCGTGTGCAAGCCCGACAGCCAGACGCCGTTCACGGCGCTGTGGGGCTTCGCGCTGCTCGAGGAGGCGGGCCTGCCGGAGGGGCTGGTCCAGGTCGTGACCGGCTCGGGCTCGGAGCTCGGGCCGGCGATCATCGACAACGCCGACTACATGATGTTCACCGGCAGCACGGCCACCGGGCGAACGGTCGCCGAGCGCGCGGGCAAGAACCTGATCGGCAGCTCGATGGAGCTGGGCGGCAAGAACGCGATGATCGTGCTCGACGACGCGAGCATGAGCCGCGCGATCGAGGGCGCCGAGCGCGCGCTCTTCTCGAACGCGGGCCAGCTCTGCATCTCCGTCGAGCGGCTGTTCGTGCATGAGTCGATCGCCGACGAGTTCACCCGCCGGCTCGCCGAGCGCACGCGCAAGATGAAGCTCGGCACGGCGCTCGACTACAGCGTCGACATGGGCTCGCTCATCTCCGAGTCGCAGCTCGAGACCGTGCGGGAGCACGTGCAGGACGCGGTCGAGAAGGGCGCCGAGGTGCTGGCGGGCGGGAACGCGCGGCCCGACATCGGGCCGTACTTCCACGAGCCCACGCTGCTCGACAGTGTCAAGGACGGCATGTCGCTGTTTCGCGACGAGACGTTCGGGCCGGTCGTGTCGGTCTCACGCTTCTCGGACGTCGAGGACGTCATCCGGCGCGCGAACGACTCCGACTACGGGCTCAACTTCAGCGTCTGGACGAAGAACACGCGCCGCGGCCGCGAGCTCGCGACGCGCCTCGAGGCCGGCACGGTGAACGTCAACGAGGGCTACGTGGCCGCGTGGGCGTCGGTCGACGCGCCGATGGGCGGCATGAAGGCCTCCGGCCTCGGCCGCCGGCACGGCGCGGTCGGCATCCAGAAGTACACCGACTCGCAGACCGTGTCGGTGCAGCGGCTGCTGCCGATCGCCCCGCCGCCGATGGTGGCCCAGGGGCTGTGGGCCAAGGCGATGAACGTCGGGTTGCGCCTGCTCCGGCGCCTGCCCGGGGTCCGTTAGACGTCGGCGCGCTTCTCGGCCAGGACGGCCACGTAGTGCAGCGGCTCGCCCGCCCAGCTGAGGCGGTGCTGGTAGCGCTCCTTCTGGAGCGTCACCAGTGAACCGTCGCGCTCGAGGCGGTCGACGAGGTCGGAGAAGCCGCTCTCGTCCTTCTCGCCCAGGAACGCGTCCTTGATCGTGTAGGCCACGAGCGCCGGCGTCTCGACCTGGCGCAGCGCCTCGCAGAAGACGTCCGGCGGGATGTCGCCGAAGCCGAGCGCCGCGACGCAGGTGAGCGCGTTCAGTCGCTGGCGCTGAAGCCGTTCGGCGGCGCCGCTCGCGGGGTCGAGCATGTCGGCGACGACGTACTCGGCGTAGAGGCCGGGACGGTCGCGCTCGGCCGCCTGCGCGGCCTCCGGGATGATGTCCACACCCACGAAGTGCTCGATCTCGAGCTCCGCCAGCTCCTCGGCCACGATGCCGTTGCCGGCCCCGAGGTCGAGCACGCGGACATCCGCCGGGTCGGCCTCGCGGCTTGCGAGCTCCTGGCGGATGAGGCCGGCGATCACGCGCGGCGACTGGCAGCCGAGTCGCTCGTAGATCAGGCGCTCGTAGAGCCCGGGAATCGAGTAGATCTCGGAGTAGTCGTGGAAGCGGAGGCGGCGGGTCTTCCCGTCGACCTCGACCTCACACCACTCCTCGTCCTGGCTGGCGGTGGCGCTGGCCTCGTCCGGCAGGCGCAGCACGAAGTCGGTACCTATTGAGCGAACGGCCGGGTCCGGCGTCATTCACTTTCCCCCTCGGGTGAAAGAAGTCGGGCATCCGGGTCCGCTGCCTGGCCCGCTGGAGCCAGCGTCGTCCCCTCGGTAAGTGGAATCCTATGTCCCCCGAAACGGCCGCTCGCGAAACTGGCGCCTGTGCGGGCTTCTTTAGACTCGCGGCGATGGACGAGGTGATCGAGCACGTCGCGGGCGCGGCCGAGCTGGCGCGGGCCGCTGCGCCCGGACTGGCCGCCGCGGAGGACGCGCAGCTCGATGCCGCGCTCGCCGCCATCGCCGACGGCCTGGAGCGCGCGGGCGGCGAGCTGGTGGCGGCCAGCCGCGAGGAGGTGGCGGCCGCCGAGGGCAGGCTCTCGCCGGCGGTGATCGACCGGCTGCGGCTCGACGACGCCCGGCTGGCCGCGATGGTCGGGCAGGTGCGGGAGCTCGCTGCGCTGCCCGCGGCGCCGCGGGTTGCGGGCCGCGTGACGCTCGACGGTGGCGTCGAGGTCGAGGAGCGGCGGATCCCGGTCGGCGTGATCGGGGCGAATTACGAGGCGCGCGTGAACGTCACGCTCGACATCTCGACCCAGCTGGTCAAGTCGCGCAACGCGGGCGTCCTGCGAACGGGCGCCGCGGCGCTGCGGACCGCGTCGCTGCTCATGGACCGCGTGGTCGGGCCCGCGCTCGAGGACGCGGGGCTGCCCGCGGACGCGATCCAGCTCGTGCGCATCCCGGCGCGCGACGCGGCACACGCGCTGGTGTCGCTGCCCAGGCTGATCCCGCTCGTGATCCTGCGCGGCAGCGGCCCGACGACCGCGGATCTGGCCGCGACCGCCTCGCAGCACGGCGTCCGCACGCTCGCGCACGCCGAGGGCGGGGGGGTGCTCTACGTCGACCCGAGCGCCGACGAGGCGCTGGCGCTCGACCTGGTGGAGCGCAGCCTCGACCGGCTCGGCGTCTGCAACCGGCTGAACCTGCTGCTCGTGCACACCTCGCTGTGGGAGAGCTTCATCCCGCGCGCGACGGAGCTGTTCGAGCGGCTCTCGATCGCGCCGTCCCTGCCGCCGCACGACCACCCGCTCGGCTACGAGTGGGCCAATGACGACGAGCGCTCCGCCACGGTCACGGTCGCGCCGATCGAGGGCCCGCGCCAGGCTGCCGAGCTCGCCAACGAAGCCACATCCGGTCTGGCCGCGTCGATCGTGGCGCGCGACGAGGCGGCGGCCGCGGAGTTCCTCGGCGCCTACCGCGGGACCGGCGGCTTCTGGAACGTGACAACTCGCCTGCTCGACGGCTTCAAGCTGCTGAGCGCGCCGGAGACCGGCATCAACATCGACGCCGTGCCGGGACCGCGCGGGCCGGTCACCTACATGGACCTGCACCTGCGGCAGTTCGTGGTCGCGCCTTCAGACGGTCGCTAGCCGCCTGCCCGCGGCCTCGAGCTCCTCGAGGCTCGACGCCTCGATCACCAGGCCCAGGTCGATGATCCGCTCGCGGAAGTCGTCGAGGTCGTCGCATCCCACGACCGCGTGCGACGCCACGCCCGACTGGCGCGCCCGCGTGGCCACCTCGGCCACGAGCTTGCCCTCGAGCGTCTGCGCGTCGAGCCTGCCCTCGCCGGTCACCACGAAGCGAGCGGCGCGCATCGCGTCGTCGTAGCCGACCGCGTCGAGCACGAATGGCGCGCCCGCGACCAGCCTCGCACCGCGCCAGGCCCAGAGGGCGCCCGAGAGGCCGCCGGCGCAGCCGGTCATCGGCACGCCGCGGGGATCGCGCGGCGCCGCGGCGGCCAGCGTCTGCATGCGCCGCTCGAGCCGCCTGACCGTCGCGGCGTCGGCGCCCTTCTGCGGGCCGAACGTGCGCGCCGCGTCCTCCCACGCGGTGCGCACGTCGCAGACCACCGTGAAGCGCGGCGCCGCGCCCGCCTCGTCGAGCGCCGCGAGCGCGCCCGCGCCGCCGTCGGTCGTGGCCGAGCCGCCCACGCACAGAAGCACCTCGGCGGCTCCCGCGGCGCACGCGGCGGCGATCAGCTCGCCGGTGCCGCGCGTGGACGCGGCGAAGGCGTCGCGCTCGTCCTCGCGCACGTGGCGCAGCCCGCTCGCCTCGGCCATCTCCACGATCGCGCGGCCGCCGTCGGCCATCGCGAAGCGCGCCTCCACCGGCCGTCCGAGCGGGTCGGTCACGGTGGCCGTCAGGATCTCCCCGTCCAGCGAGCTCACGAGCGCGTCGAGTGTGCCCTCGCCGCCGTCGCCCAGCGGCAGCTCGACCGCGTCGCGGCCGCCCGCGCGCAACCCGCGCGCGATCGCCGCCGCCACGTCCGGAGCCGAGTGGCTGCCCTTGAAGCTGTCGGGCGCGACCAGGACGCTGTTCACGCCGCGGCGCCGTACGACTGCACCAGCGTGAAGGTGCGCCCGACCCGGCGCGGGCTCGCCAGCTCGGCCTCGGCCTCCGCGATCAGCGCGTCCACGTGCGCCTCGCTCTCGAGCTCGACCAGGCGCGGCCGCAGCGACTGCGCGAACTCGAGCGGCAGGCGTAGGTACGGGTGCTCGGGCGGGAGGGCGAGGACGGTGCGGCGCACCTTCGGCTCGATCCCCACGCTCGCCAGCAGAGGGGCGCCGCGCAGCCCCGCGTCGAAATCGCCGCCCGCGGCCGCGAACGCAGCCACCACCAGGTCCACGAGCTGTTCGGTGGCCGGCGCGTGCGGATCGAAGGTCCAGGTGGAGTGATCCGGGTCCTCGAGCACGATCGTGCCGCCCGGCTTCACGAGCCGGCGGTAGATCGCGATCTGCTCCTCGTGCCGGCCGAGCGGGCAGAGCTGGAAGCGCGCGTGCACGAGGTCGAACTCGCCGGCGGGCAGCCGCGTGGCGAACAGGTCGTCGTTGACGAGGTCGACTCGGCGCAGCTCGCGCTGCTCCACGAGCGCGCCGGCGGCGGCGAGCATCGCGTCGTCCACGTCGGCCCCGATCGCGCGGCCGCTCGCGCCGACCCACTCGTCGAGCAGCGCCAGCCAGCCCATCGAGCCGCAGCCGACATCGACCGCCTGGGCTCCTCCGGGCGCGCTCAGCGTCTCCAGCAGCGAGCGCCCGGCGGGCTCCCAGACCTCGGCCTGGAGGCGCAGCCGGCGCAGCTCGGTCGCCTGCGAGCGGAGCGTGTATGCGGCGTCGGGCACGTGGCGACGCTACCGGCCGCCGACCCGTCAGGCAAGCCCGCGCCGCGCCATGATTCGCGATCTGATTCGATCCCGGCTCATGCAGGAGACCAGCTCATCTCGGAGGGGCTTCTTCCAGGCGGCGGGCGGCACGGGCGCCGTCGCGCTGGTCCTCGCCGGTTGCGGCGGCGGGAAGAAGAACCAGCTCACGCCCGGCGGCTCGAACAAGAACACCGGCGCGGGCGTCGGAACCGACCAGTACGGCAAGGGCGACCTCGGGATCGTCCGCTACGCGCTGACGCTCGAGTACATCGAGTCGATGTTCTACGCGAACGCGCTTCAGAGCGGCCGCCTCAGCGGGCGGGCCGCGAAGCTCATGCGCGGCTTCGGGCAGCAGGAGGCCACCCACGTGAAGGCGCTCGAGGGCGCGGTCACCCGGCTCGGCGGCCGGCCGCCCGCGAAGCCGAAGCCGAAGTTCCAGCTCGGATCGCAGCAGGCCATCCTCCAGATGGCGCTCGCGCTTGAGGGCCTCGGCGCCGCCGCCTATCTCTCCCAGGTCGATCGCATCCAGGACAAGCAGGTTCTCGCCGCCGCCCTGTCGATCCACAGCGTCGAGGCGCGCCACACCGCCGCGCTCGCGTCGCTGTTGGGCCAGGACCCGTCGCCTGAGGGCGCGTTCGCGCAGCCGGTCGCGGTCCCCGACGTGCTCAACCAGCTCCACACCCTGGTGGCGACATGAGCGAGCAGCACGGCATCGAGCTGCACGGCATGACGCGCTCGGCGTTCATCCTGCGCGGCGCGCTGGCCACCGGCGCGGCGTACGGCGCCGCGAGCATCGGGCCGTTCGTCGCGCGGGCGCTCGCGCAGACGAGCGCGACCGACTTGCAGGGCCTCAACTTCGCGCTCACGCTCGAGCAGCTCGAGGCGGCGTTCTACGCCGCCGCGCTCAAGTCCGCGAAGCTGAGCGGCGAGGTCCGGACGCTGGCCACGGAGTTCGGCAAGCACGAGACCACGCACGTCGACACGATCAAGCAGCTCGTCGAGCAGCTCGGCGGCACCGCCGCCCCGGCCACGCCGGCCAAGTTCAAGCTGAGCAACCAGCGCGACTTCCTGAAGGCCGCCGTGGCGCTCGAGGACCTAGGGGTGGGCGCCTACAACGGCCTGATGCCGCGGCTCACGACGCCCGACATCGTGCAGGCGGCCGGCTCGATCGTTCAGGTCGAGGCGCGCCACGCCGCCGCGCTCCGCTTCCACGCGGGGGAGGACCCCGCGCCGGCCGCGTTCGATCCCGCGCTCTCGCCTCCGCAGGTGCAGGCGGCGGCGCGCAAGCTGAGCGGGGGCTAGCCCGTGCGGGTGGCCGTTCTCGGCGCCGGCACCATGGGCGGCCCGATGGCACGCAACATCGCCGCCGCCGGCATCGACGTGCGCGTATGGAACCGCACCCGCGAGCGCGCGGAGGAGACCGGGCTCGACGTGGCCGACACGCCGTCGGCAGCCGTCGACGGCGCCGACGTGATGCTCACGATGCTCGCCGACGGCGACGCGGTGCAGGAGGTGGCGGAAGCAGCGCTCGACGCAGTCGGCGACGACGCGGTCTGGCTCCAGATGAGCACGGTCGGGATCGCCGCCAACGAGCGGCTCGCCGCGCTGGCCGAGGAGCGCGGCGTGGCGTTCGTGGACGCGCCGGTGTCGGGAACGAAGCAGCCGGCGGAAAGCGGCGACCTCGTGGTCCTTGCGTCCGGCCCGAGCGAGGCGCGCGAGCGCGTCAGGTCCGTGCTCGACGCCGTCGGGTCGAGGACGGTCGAGCTCGGTGAAGCGGGAGAGGCGACGCGCTTCAAGCTCGTGCTCAACACCTGGCTGGCCGCGCTCGTGGAGTCGCTCGCCGAGACGATCGCGTTCGCCGAGGCGATCGACATCGACCCGCAGCAGTTCCTCACAGCGATCGACGGCGGCCCGCTCGGCGCCGACTACGCCAACGTCAAGGGCAAGCTGATGATCGAGCGCGAGTTCCCGGCCGCGTTCAGCCTCAGCCTGCTGCGCAAGGACGCGGGGCTCGTGCTGGACGCGGCCGAGCGTCACGGCTTCGATGCGCCGCTCATTGAGACGGTGGCCGCGGTCTGCGACCGCGCGATCGAGGCGGGCCACGGAGACGAGGACATGGCCGCCGTGTTCTGCGCGTACGAGCGATGAACGAGAGCGTCAAGGACAAGGAGTACCCGCCCTACACCTACGAGGTCGGGCTCGAGAAGATCCGCGAGTACGCGAACGCGATCGGCGAGTTCGAGCCCGTCCACCACGACCGCGACGCCGCCCGCGCGGCGGGCTTCCGCGACGTGGTGGCGCCGCCGATGTTCGCGGTCGTCTACTCGGCCGGCGCCGTCGCGCCCGGTGTGCTCGACCCCGAGGTGGGGATCAACCTCGGGCGGATGCTGCACGGCTCGCAGGAGTTCGCCTGGGGCGAGCCGGTCTGCGCGGGCGACGTGATCGAGACCTCCGCGACGCTGCGCGACCTCTACGAGAAGGACGGCCGCGAGTACTACGTCTTCGAGTCGGTGTCGCACAACCAGGACGGCCACGAGGTCGTGCGTGGCACCTGGACCAACATCGTGAGGTGACCGGATGAACGAGGGCGACCAGATCCCCGAGCTGCGCGTGACGCCGGACAAGTACCTGCCGCACCGCTACGCCGGCGCCTCGGGCGACTTCAACCCGATCCACATCGACAAGGAGTTCGCGACCGCCGTCGGCCTGCCGTCGAACATCCTGCACGGGCTCTACGGTATGGCGCAGGTCGCGCGCGCTGTCCAGGCCGCGGCCGGCGGCGATCCGCGCCGGGTGCGCCGGCTGTCGGTCCAGTTCCGCGGGATGGGGCTGCCGGAGCAGGAGATCGTCGTGAGCGGGACGGTCCGCTCGGCGCGCGACGGCACCACGGTGCTGGACGTCGAGGCCGCGCAGGGGAACAAGCGGATCATCCGCAACGCGGAGGCGGAGATCGCCTAGAGGGACGCCAGCGCGTCGGCGATCGGCGTCTCGCCGCCCACCAGCACGAACGTCCTGCCCGCCAGCGCGTTGTCGGCGAGGGACGCGGCCAGCACGGCCGCCACGTCGTCGCGCGGGACCGGGCCGCGCACCGACATGTCATCGGTCAGGGTCACCCGGCCGGTGCCCGGGTCGTCGGTCAGCGATCCCGGTCGCACGATCGTGTAGGCCAGACCGGACTCGCTCAGCGCGGCGTCGGCGTCGTGCTTGGCCTGTAGGTACGGGCGCATCTGCTCGCCGCCGGCCGACGGGTCGTGGGCTCCGATCGACGAGACCATCACGTAGCGCGTGATCCCCGACTTGTGCGCGGCGTCGATCAGCTTGACCGCCGCGCCGTAGTCGACCGTGCGCTTGCGCTCGGGGCCGCTTCCCGCCCCGGCCCCGGCCGCGAACACGATCGCGTCGCCGCCCGCGACGAAGGTGGACAGGTCGTCCTCGGCCTCCATGTCGCAGATCACCGGCTCGCCGCCGGCCGCCTCGACGTCGCCGCTGTGGTCCGGGTTGCGGATCAGCGAGCGCACGTTGTCGCCGCGCTCGGAGAGCAGGCGCGTGAGCCTCAGGGCGATCTTGCCGTGGCCTCCTGCGATGACGACGTCCACGGCCAAGACGCTACCCGCCAGAATGGGAGACATGCAGATAAGCGAGCGACAGCAGCTCCTCCTGCGCAGGGTCGTGGAGTGCCACGTCGAGCTCGGGCACCCGGTCGGGTCGAAGTGGCTCGCCGGCCAGCGCGACATGCCGTGGGGCCCCTCGACCATCCGGGCCGAGATGGCGCGCCTCGAGGAGCTCGGCCTGCTGCGGCACCCGCACACGTCCGCCGGCCGCGTGCCGACCGACCGCGGCTATCGCGAGTACGTCGACTCGCTGCTCGTCAGCGACACGCTGCCGACCCGCGCCCCGCAGCTCGACCTGCACGTCATGCGCCACGAGGTCGAGGAGGCGATGCGCGACACGACCGAGCAGCTCTCCCAGGTCACGAACCTGCTGGCGATCGTCTCCGCGCCGCCGATCGCCACCACGACCATCAGGCACGTCGAGGTGCTGCTGCTCCAGCCGCAGGTGGCCATGGTGGTCGTCATCACGTCGACGGGCGGCGTGAGCAAGCGCGTGATCAGCTACGACTCGCCCGTCGACCCCGGCGTCGTGAGCTGGTCGGCGAGCTACCTGAACGAGGTGCTCGGCGGCATGGGCCTGGGCGCGCGGATGCTCCACAAGCGGCTGTTCGCGCCCGGCCTCAGCGACGGCGAGCGGCGCTTCCTCGAGACACTGGCGCCCGCCTTCACCGAGCTCGAGGACACCGCCGAGGACACGCTCTTCGTGGGCGGCGCCGAGCGGCTGCTGTCGGAGGACCGCCTCCAGGAGCTCAGCCAGATCGGCGACCTGATGACGGTGCTCGAGCGGCGCGTGGCGCTGCTGGCGATGCTGCGGTCGGCGCTCGAGGAGCCGAGCGTGTACCTGCGCATCGGCGAGGAGAACGAGACGCCGGAGCTGCGCTCGGTGTCGGTCGTTGCCGCCAACTACGGCCTGCCGCGGCGCAACCTCGGCGCGGTCAGCGTGCTCGGCCCGGTGCGGATGGACTACCCGCAGGCGATCGCCTCGGTCCGCCAGGCGGCCGCCCAGCTGTCGCGCTTCGTCTCCGATCTGTACGACGAATGAAGCGCGACGCCTACGAGGTTCTCGGCGTGCCCCGCGACGCCGACGAGCGGACGATAAAGAAGCGCTTCCGCGTGCTCGCGCGCGAGCTGCACCCGGACGTGAACCAGCACGATCCGGAGGCGGAGGAGAAGTTCAAGGAGGCCGCCGAGGCCTACGAGATCCTCTCCGACGCCGAGCGCCGCGCCGTCTACGACCGCTACGGCCACGAGGGCCTCGACTCGCGCGGGTTCCAGTCGAACTTCGGCGGCTTCGGCTCGTTCGCCGACATCTTCGACGCGTTCTTCGGCGGCGGCGATCCGTTCGGCGCCACGGCCGGCGGCGCCTCGCAGGGCGGCGACGTGATGATCTCGGTGGACATCTCGCTCGAGGAGGCCGCCGCGGGCACAAACGTCGAGGTGAGCTACGAGGCGGTCGACGTCTGCGAGCGCTGCCACGGCAACCAGGCGGAGCCGGGGACGCCGATCGAGACCTGCAAGCGCTGCGGCGGCGCCGGCCAATTGCGGACGGTGTCCCGGACCGCGTTCGGGCAGCTCGTCCGGTCGCAGGTCTGCGACGCGTGCGGCGGCGACGGCCGCGTGCCCACCGTCCCGTGCGCGGAGTGCCGCGGCCGCGGGCGCACCGCGGTCACGCGGGCGCTCGACGTGGACATCCCGGCCGGGATCGCGGACGAGCAGCGCATCCGCCTCACCGGCCGCGGCCACGCCGGCGACCGGGGCGGCCCGCCCGGCGACCTCTACGTGCTCGTGCGCGTGGGGGAGGACGAACGCTTCGTCCGCGACGGCGACGACCTCGTGACGGTCGTGAACCTCTCCGCCCCGTTGGCGGCGCTCGGCACCGCGGTGACGGTGCCCACGCTCGACGGCGAGGAGGAGCTCGACATCGCGGCGGGCACGCAGCCCGGCACGGTGCTCACGCTCCAGGGCAAGGGCATGCCGTCGCTGCGCACACGCCGCCGCGGCGACCAGCGCGTGCTCGTGAACGTGGTGATCCCGCGCAACCTCGACGAGGCGCAGCGCCAGATGCTGACCAACTTCAACAGCACGCTGACCGAGGAGAACCTGCGCGAGGAGTCGCACGACGAGTCGCTGTTCGGCCGCGTGCGGCGCGCCTTCGGATCTTGATCAGGTTGTCCATCCGGACGAGCCGCGCCGACGCCGAGCGCGTGAACGCCGCGCTGCTCGAGGTGGCGCCGAGCGGCATCGAGCAGGTCGACGGCCCCGACCACGTCGAGTTCGCGCTCTACGGCGCGCCCGGTGAGCTGCCGTCGCTGCCGGAGGGCGAGGCGGATATCGCCGGCGCCCGCGTGCAGGTCAGGGGCGAGCAGGTTCCCGACGACTGGTTCGACCGCTGGAAGCGCTTCCACGCCCCGGTGCTGATCGGCGGCACCGTGTACGTCCGCCCGCCGTGGGAGGAGCCGACCGTCCGGCCGGGCGTGAAGGAGGTGGTGATCGACCCGGGGCAGGCGTTCGGAACGGGCGCGCATCCCACGACGCGGATGTGCGTCGAGTTGCTGCTCGAGCTGGCGAAGGAGGGCGGCTCGCTGGCGGACCTCGGCTGCGGCTCGGGCGTGCTCGCGATCGCCGCGGCCAAGCTCGGCTTCGACCCGGTGAGCGCCTACGACGCCGACCGCAGCGCGGTCGCCGCGACCGTGGACAACGCGCGCGCGAACGCCGTCGACCTGGAGCGCGTGGAGCGGCTCGACCTGCGCAGCGACCCGGCGCCGGCGGCGGACGTGGTCACGGCGAACCTGATGCGGCCGCTGCTGCTGCGGGTGGCGGAGTTGCTGCGCGATCCGCCGCGTGCGCTGATCGTCTCCGGCCTGCTCGACGAGGAGGCCGACGAGGTGGCCGCGGCGTTCGCGCCGCTGCGCGAGCAGTGCCGTATGAGCTCGAAGGGCTGGACGGCGCTGCTGCTCGGCTGACCGCCGGCGCGCCACGTTCCGGTAGCCTCGCGGACGCGCTGAGTTAGAAGTTCGCGATTTACAGGAATTAAGTGGACGTGAGGGCAGGGGAGAAGCCACTTGCGTGGCAGTCGCAGCCGGTCAATGACGAGGGCCCGACCTATGCGCTCGCAAAGGACGTGACCGCGCGCAACGAGAGCGAGCCGGCGCTGCGCGAGAGCGAGCGCCGCTACCGCCTGCTCGCCGAGAACGCGACCGACATGATCGGCCAGTGGGACCCGCAGGCGCGGATCGTCTACCTCTCGGGCGCCTCGCGCGCGCTGCTTGGTTACGCGCCGGAGGCGCTGATCGGGCGCGACGGCTACGAGCTGATCCATCCCGAGGACGTGGCGGCGGTGACAGCGGCGCACGAGTCGCTCCTGCGCGGGGCCGAGCGCGCGCGGGTGGTCTCCCGCCTGCGGCGGCGCGACGGTCGCTGGGTCTGGACGGAGTCCGTCGCGCGCATGCTGCTCGACGCCGAGGGCAGGCAGGCCGGGATCCAGTTCGCCACGCGCGACATCACCGAGTCGAAGCGCCAGATGGACGCGCTCCAGCAGGCCGAGGAGCGCCTCCGCCACGCCGAGGCGGAGTCGCGTCGTGCGCGCGATGCGGCCGAGCGCGCGAACCGCGCGAAGAGCGCGTTCCTCGCGCGCATGAGCCACGAGCTGCGCACGCCGCTGAACGCGATCATGGGCTTCGCGCAGCTGCTCGAGCTCGACGACCTCACGGCCGAGCAGCGCGAGAGCGCCGCTCGCATCGTGGGCGGCGGGCGGCACCTGATCGAGGTGATCAACGACGTGCTCGACATCAGCCGGATCGAGGCCGGCGAGATGGCGATCGAGCTGGCGCCGATCGACGTGGGCGCGACGGTGGACGCGGTGGTCGGGCTGGTCGCGCCGCTGGCCGCCGAGCGGCGCATGCTCGTGCGGATCGACCTCGACGCCCAGCACGCTCACGCGTGCGCCGACGGCCACCGCCTCAAGCAGGTCCTCCTGAACGTCGTCTCGAACGCGATCAAGTACGGGCCCGCCGGCTCCGAGGTGCTCGTGCGCACAGTCGCGGACGGCGAGCGCGTGCGGGTCTCGGTGACCGACGCGGGACCGGGCATAGCGCCGCACGAGGCGGCGCGGATATTCGAGCCGTTCGAGCGGCTGGAGCGGGACGCCGCAACGGAGGGAACCGGTCTCGGCCTCGCGCTGTCGCGCAACCTGGTTGGCGCGATGGGCGGTGAGATCGGCGTCCGGCCGGCGGGAGACGGGAGCGAGTTCTGGGTCGAGCTCCAGGCCGCCGGCGCCGCGCCCACCCCCGTCGCCCAGGAGCGGGCGCCCACCCGCGAAAGCGAGCTCGCGGGCACTCTGCTCTACGTGGAGGACACCCCGTCGAACGCGGCGTTCATGCGGCGGCTGCTACGTGACGCGCCCGGCGTCGAGCTGACCGTGGCGTGCGACGGCGCCTCCGGCCTCGCAGCCGCCCGCGACCACGGCCCCGACGCGATCGTGCTCGACATGGCGCTCCCGGACATCGACGGCCTCGCGGTGCTGGAGCGCCTGAAGGGAGACCCGGCCAGCGCCACGATCCCGGTGATCGCCGTGTCCGCGGACGTCGCGCCGGAGCGGGAGGCGGCTGTGCTGGAGGCGGGCGCCGTCGCCTACGTGCAGAAGCCGATCGAGGTCGATCGATTCACGCGGCTGCTGACGTCGGTCATGACCCGACCGCCTCAGCCGGACGCATAGCGCAGCGACCCCGGCGTCGTGAGCAGCTCACCCGACTCGAGCAGCGTCTTGAGGCCGGAGAGGATCATCGGCCAGCCGCCGAAGAGCTGCTCGTTGGCGCCCTCGCGCAGCTGGTCGTGGGTGACGGTCAGCCGGCACGAGTCCTCGACCTGCTCGATCTCCCACGTCACGCGCGAGGTGCCCTCGCTCTTCACGTCGTCGCCCCACAGCGCGTTGAAGCTCTGGACCAGCCGGCGCGGCGGGTCCACCTCGAGGTTCTCGCCCTCGCTGATCGCGATCCCGGCGCCGGGATGCACCGCGCGGTAGGGCGAGCCGGGGGACCAGTCGGAATCGACGCCGACGCCGAACGTGTACTTCTGCCGCATCTCGCTGTCGGTGATCGCCTCCCAAAGCTGCTCCGGCGTGGTCTTGATGTAGATCTCGAACACCTTCTCCATCGTCTCCTCCTCCAGGCTGCGCTTGAGCCCGCTGAGCGTCGCCGCCCAGGGCTCGGCGTACTTGCTCACCCACCTGTCGTGGACGAGCCGGATCGGGACGGGGTTGAGGAAGTGGAGCTTCTCGCGGCCGCGCTTCTTCGTGACCACGAGCCCGGCCTCCTCGAGCACGCGCAGGTGCTTCATCACGCCGAAGCGCGTCATCGGAAGCCGCTCCTCGAGAGCGCTGAGCGTCTGCCCGTCCTGCCCGAACAGCTCGTCGAGCAGGCTCCGGCGGGTCGGGTCGGCCAGGGCCCTGAACACCTCGTCCATGCCGCCACAATACGTGACCATCTGGTCACATGTCAAGCGGGACGGACCATGACCTGGCACGGGATAGCCTCCGGGGCGTGAAGGGCCGGCGCGTTCTCCTCATCGACGACGACGAAGACGTGCGCGTGATGCTCCGCCGCCTGTACGAGCGCAACGAGGCCGAGGTGGTCGAGGCCTCGACCGGCACAGAGGGGCTGAAGGCGCTCTACGGCATGCGGCCCGACCTGGTCCTGCTCGACGTCGCGATGCCCGACCTCGACGGCTGGCGCGTTCTCGACCGCATCCGCGAGCTCACCGACGTCCCGGTGCTGATGCTGACCGCGAGCGACCGCGAGCTCGAGAAGGTCCGTGCCCTGCGCGCCGGGGCGGACGACTACGTGACCAAGCCGTTCGGGATGCAGGAGCTGCTTGCGCGCAGCGAGGCGCTCCTGCGCCGCCGCCGCTCGGCCCAGGAGGCGCCGGCGAGATACGCGGACTCGCTCGTGGAGCTCGACCTACAGGCGGCCGAAGCCCAGGCCGCCGGGCGGCCGCTCAACCTCACGCCACTCGAGTTCCGGCTGCTCACCGCGTTCACCCGGAACCCGAACCAGGTGCTGAGTCCCGACCAGCTCCTGGCCATGGCGTGGGGCGACAGCGGCTTCGCGCGTGAGCGCGTGAAGATCTACGTCGGCTATCTGCGCTCGAAGTTTCGCGACGCGGGCGTCGACGACGTGCCGATCGAGACGGTTCGCGGTTTCGGCTACCGCTACCGCCCGCCGGAATAGTTGGCGCATAAACCCACGGACGTGCGTCCGAGTACGCCGCCTAAAAAATCACTCATGTAACCGGCTGCCTCGATCCGTTCTGCGACGACATGGAGTCGTCTGGCCAACATCAAGGAGGATGACAATGGCCCTTCGCATCCAGAACAACGTGGAGGCGTTCAACGCGCACCGCAACCTCGAGACCACCGAGGGAGCGCTTGCGACGTCGATGGAGCGCCTCTCCAGCGGCTTTCGGATCAACCGTGCCGCTGACGACGCTGCCGGCCTCGCGATCAGCGAGCGCCTGCGGGGTCAGATCAACGGCCTCGACCAGGCGCAGCGCAACGTGCAGGACGCGGTGTCGCTGGTCCAGACCGCGGAAGGCAGCCTGACCGAGGTCCACGCGATGCTTCAGCGCGTCCGTGAGCTCGCCGTGCAGTACAAGAACGGCTCGCTCTCGACCGCTGACCGCACCGCGATCCAGTCCGAGGTCTACCAGCT
>JAICRZ010000211.1 GCA_025937135.1 Thermoleophilaceae bacterium | reverse complement strand
GTCCTCCCCCATGCGGTCGATGCCGGGGATCCAGCCGACCGTGGACACGCCGATGTTGGAGTGCGCGATCCCGATGTCCGGCAGCCGCTCGCAGGCGGCCAGGACGTTGTCGAGGTTCATCAGCGGTTCGCCCATGCCCATGAAGACGGCGTGGTCGACGGGCTCGATGCGGCGGAAGTGGAGCGCCTGGTCGAGGATCTCGCCGGTTGTGAGGTTGCGGCCGAACCTCATCCGGCCGGTCGCGCAGAACGTGCAGGTGAGCGGGCAGCCCGACTGGCTCGACAGGCAGAGCGAGCGGCGGCCGTCGCGGTAGCGCATCAGCACGCCCTCGATCGGGCGGCCGTCGTGGGTGAGAAAGAGCGCCTTCTCGGTGCCGTCCTTGGCGCGGGCGGTCTGCTGGAGCTCGAGCGAGGAGAGCGGCACCTGCTCCGCCAGCCGTTCGCGCAGCGCGGCCGGGAGGTTCGTCATCTCCTCGTACGACTGCGCCCCGCGCGCGGTCCAGTCCCAGACCTGGTCGGCGCGGAAGCCCGGCTCGCCGGCCTCCTGGAGCGTGGTCTCGAGCAGGTTCAGGTCCACGGTTCGAGTGTGGCAGGGTGGGCGCGATGCGTCTGGCCAAGTTCCTCGCCCACTCGGGCGTAGCGTCGCGCCGCGCCGCGGAGCGGATGATCGCCTCCGGTCGCGTGACGGTGGCCGGCGAGGTGGTCACGGATCCGGCGCGCGACGTGGATGAGAACAGCGACGTGCGGGTCGACGCCGCGCGGGTGGGGCCGGAATCCCGCGAGGTGTTCGCGCTGAACAAGCCGGCCGGCGTGGTGTCGACGGCGCGGGACACGCACGGGCGCCCGACGGTCGTCGCGCTGGTGCCGTCGGAGCGGCGGCTCTACCCGGTCGGCCGCCTCGACGCCGACACCACCGGGCTGATCCTGCTGACAAACGACGGCGAGCTCGCCAACCAGCTCACGCATCCGCGCTACGAGGTGCCGAAGACCTACGTCGCGACGGTCGAGCCGGGGCGCGTCTCCGAGCGCGACCTGCGGTTGTTGCGCGACGGAGTCGAGCTGGACGACGGGATCACCTCGCCCGCGTCGGCCCGGCAGGTGAGGTTCGGGGTGCTCGAGATCACGATCGCCGAGGGGCGCAAGCGGCAGGTGCGGCGCATGGTCGAGGCGGTCGGGCACCGGGTGGTCGCGCTCGAGCGGGTCGCGTTCGGGCCGCTGCGCCTCGGCGGGCTCGGTTCCGGCGAGCACCGGCGGCTGTCGGCGGCCGAGGTCGAGCGCCTGCGGAAGGTCGCTGCCACAATTCCGCGGCGATGAGGCTGCGCGCGCTCAGGGGCGCCATAACCGTCGATCGCAACGACGCCGACTCGATCCTCGAGGGGACCGACGAGCTCGTCCGCGCGGTCATGGAGCGCAACAAGGTGGCGCCCGACGACATGGTGAGCTGCATCTTCACCTGCACGAACGACCTCGACGCCGAGTTCCCGGCGGTGGCCGCGCGCCGGCTCGGGCTGAACGGCGTGCCGCTGCTGTGCGCGCGCGAGATCGACGTGCCGGGCGCGCTGCCGCGGGTGATCCGGCTGCTGCTGCACTGCTACGTCGACCCCGAGACGGAGGCGCAGCACGTGTACCTGCGGGAGGCGAAGTCGCTGCGGCGCGATCTCGAGGCGGCCCAGTGAGCCTGGAGTTCGCCGCGCGGCTGAGGCGGATCCCTTCGTACCCGGTGGCGCAGACCTACGCGGTCGACGGCGAGCTCGCGAAGCTGGCCTCCAACGAGACGCCGTTCGGGCCCTCCGCGGCGGTCCGCGAGGCGATCGAGGCGCAGGTGCGCACGCTCAACCGCTATCCCGACCCGGCGAAGGCGCGGTTGCGCGACGCGCTGGCGGCGCGGCTGGGGGTGGCCGCGGGCGCGATCGCCGTCGGCAACGGGTCGTGCGAGCTGCTGTTCGCCGCCGCCGACGCGCTGCTCGAGCCCGGGGCGGAGATGGTCTACGCATGGCCGTCCTTTTCCGTGTATCCGCAGCTGGCCGCTCAGTCCGGCGCGCGCGCGATCGAGGTCCCGCTCGACGACGCGTACCGCCACGACCTCGACGCGATGGCGCGCGAGGTGACCGTGGCCACGCGGATGGTGCTCGTCTGCAATCCGAACAACCCGACCGGCACGGCGCTGCCGGTTGCGGAGATCGACGCGTTCGTGGGCTCGCTGCCGCGCCACGTGGCGGTGCTGCTCGACGAGGCGTACGTGGAGTTCAACACCTTGCAGGACCCGCTCGAGTCGCTCGCGCTGCTGGGCAAGCACCCGAACCTGGTGATCCTGCGAACGTTCTCGAAGGTCTACGGGCTGGCGGGGCTGCGGGTGGGCTACGCGATCGGGTCCGAGGACTTCCGCCGCGCGGTCGACACCGTCCGCCAGCCGTTCAGCGTGTCCACGCTCGCGCAGGCCGGCGCGATCGAGGCGCTGCGCCACGTGGACGAACTCGAGCGGCGGGTGGAGCGCACGGTCATCGAGCGCGTGGGGATCGAGGACGAGCTTTCCGACCGCGACCTGGAATTCGCCGAGTCGCAGGCGAACTTCTCCTGGATCGCGCTCGGCGACCGCGACGAGGACGCCGTGATGGAGGCGCTCGCGAAGCGCGGCGTGATCGTGCGCGGCGGCAAGGCGCTGGGCGCGGCCGGCTTCCTGCGGGTGACGTACGGCACGCGGGAGGAGAACAACCGCTTTTTGGCGGCGCTGGACGAGGCGCTCGGGTAAGTCGGCAGTCCGCAGTCCGCAGTCGGCAGGAAGGACACGCTGCCGCACTGCCGCACTGCCGCACTGCCGACTGCCGACTCGCGAAGAGGCACGCCGTCTGCTACAAAGGCACTGATGCTTTCTGCCGGCATGCCCGCAGCACTGAGCGCCACACACGGCGCCCTCTGGCGTGCCTATTCGCGATTTAGCTAGGCGTCCGGCCGCGGCCTCGAGCCGCCGACCGATCCGCAGCAACACGCCGGACGCCGTCTCAGAGACGTACCGCCAGTAGGGTTCCAACGCGAGATTGAGAAAGCAGAACTGATGATGATCGTGATGAAAGAGGGGGCGTCCCAGGAACAGGTGGACGCCATCGTCGCCAAGGTGGAGTCGGTGGGCGCCACCGCGCACGTCTCCCGCGGCGAGCTGATGACCGTGATCGGGGCGATCGGCGACCGCGAGCACGTGGCCAACCTGGAGCTGGACGGCTACCCCGGGGTCGACCACGTCACCCCGATCACCAAGCCCTACAAGCTCGCCAGCCTCCAGTTCCGCAAGGGCCGGCACAGCGTGCTCGACATCGGCGGGCGCCGTATCGGCGGCGAGCACTTCATGACGATCGCCGGCCCGTGCACGGTCGAGTCGCGCGAGGTGATGCTCGACACCGCCCGGATCGTGAAGGAGTCGGGCGCGCAGCTGCTGCGCGGCGGGGCGTACAAGCCCCGCACGTCGCCGTACTCGTTCCAGGGCCTGGGCGGCGAGGGACTGCGCCTGCTCCAGGAGGCGAAGGAGGAGACCGGCCTTCCGATCGTGACCGAGCTGATGGACGCCCGCGACCTCGAGGCCGTCGCCGAGGTCGCCGACGTGATCCAGCTCGGCGCCCGCAACATGCAGAACTACACGCTCCTCACGGAGGTCGGCCGCAGCGGCATCCCCGTGCTGATCAAGCGCGGCCTGTCCTCGACGATCGAGGAGCTGATGATGGCCGCCGAGTACGTCCTCAAGGAGGGCAACGAGAGCGTGATCCTGTGCGAGCGCGGCATCCGCACCTTCGAGTCCGCGTACCGCTTCACGCTCGACCTGATGGCGATCCCGGTGCTCAAGGAGCAGACCCACCTGCCGGTCGTCGTCGACCCGAGCCACGCGGCCGGCCGGCGCGACTGGGTGCTGCCGATGTCGCTCGCGGCCGCCGCGGCCGGCGCCGACGGGATCATCGTCGAGGTCCACCCCGAGCCGGACGCCGCCATCTGCGACGGCCCGCAGCAGCTCGTCGCCGAAGGCTTCCCGGACTACCTGCGCCAGGTGGAGGCGGCGGCGGCCCTCGCCGGCAAGGCAGTGCCCTCGCGCGTCTAGCGATTTGCGCCTTGCGGTCCTCGGCGTAGGCCTAATCGGCGGCTCGATCGGCCTCGCTGCCCGCGGGACCGGCGCCGAGGTGGTGGGCTACGACGCGGACGCCGCGGTGATGGACGCGGCGGTCGAGCGCGGCGCCGTCGACCGCGCCGCGGGCTCGGTCGCGGAGGCCGTCGACGGAGCGGTCGCCGTGTTCGCCTGCGCCCCCGTCGGTGTGCTGCCGGAGCTGCTCGCCGAGGCGCTGGCGCACGCGCCGGCGGACTGCGTGGTCACCGACGTCGGCTCGACGAAGCGCGCGATCGCGGCGGCGATCGAAGACGAGCGCTTCATCGGCGGTCACCCGGTCGCCGGCCTCGAG
>JAICRZ010000161.1 GCA_025937135.1 Thermoleophilaceae bacterium | reverse complement strand
CCGTCCGGGTTCTTCAGGCCCTTCCCGTTCTCGTCCTTGGGGCGCAGCACCAGCTTCCTGCCGGACACGTGCACCTCGGTGTAGCTGAACGCATTGGTCTGGTAGCACTTCATCCCGACGCCGTTCGGCGGCGGGGGCTTGAGGAACGCGGCCGCGACCGCGGCGCCCGAGCCCTGCTTGCCGGTGGTGTCGTCGATCTCCTGGTTGAACGTCCTCGTGCCGACGGGACCGGTGACCATCTCCGGCACGCCGCTGTTCTTCGGGCCGCCCGGCTCCAGCGTCTGGAAACGCGCGTCGTTGAACAGGTTCGCGTGAGTGTCGGTTGTCAGCACCGCCACGTTCCTGATCTTGGAGAGCGTCGTGAGCACCTGCTGGCGCTCGAACTCGTAACCCTCCCAGCGGTCGTACGGCAGCGCGTAGAACTGCTGGATCGGCACCTCGTTGATCACGATCTTCCACCTGGCGGTGGACTTCTTGATGTCCTTCTGGAAGCGCGCGAGCTGACCCTTGCCGAGCATCGTCCGGCTCGGGCTCTTGATCGCGTCGAGGCACGCCTGCGACACGGGCTGGGTCAGCGACGGCACGAGCAGCGCGAACGTGTTGCGCGTGCTCTGCGGGGCCGTCGGCGCGAGGTCCGGCTCGTGCGTCTGCGGGTTGTCGCAGACGTGGTTGGCCGACGCCTTGGCCGAGCGGAACGAACGCTCGTCGAGGAAGAACAGCTCGGCGTTGCGGCCCCAGCGCTCATGCCGGTACAGGCCGGTGCGCGACTTGTAGTCGACCGGCATGTAGTCCCTGAACGCCTGGGCGCCCGCGCGGTAGATCGCGGTGCCGTTCTCCGCCACCGTGAAGTCGTTGATGAACTCGTGGTCGTCCCACTGGTTGAACATCGACGCCTGCGAGCGCACCCGCTGGAGGTTCGGCAGCGCGAGGTTCTGCTTGTACTTGGCCCACTTGTCGAAGCGCGTCAGCGCCGTCGGGATGTCCGGCACCTCGGGGTCGGAGTAGATGGTGTCGCCGAGGTTGATGTTGAACGCGTTGTGCTCGGCCGCCATCCGCCCGTAGGCCTTGAAGCCCCCGAAGAACGGTGTGGTCGAGCCCACCGCCGGCTGCGCCGAGGCGTCGCCCGAGTAGGCGAACCGGAACGGCTTGGCGCTGGAGGGCTTCGGCGCCGTGATGAAGCGCCCGACGGCCGACTTCGAGTGGCCCTGGCGGAAGCGGTAGTAGTAGCTCGCGCCTGCCCTGAGCCGCGTGATCCCGATGCGCACGGTCCTGTCGTGACGGGACCGGGAGTCGTCGCTCTTGCGGCGCGTGTGCCTGCCGCGGAAGCGCCGGTCGGGGGACACCTCCACGGTCACCTTCCCGATCTTCGGAGCGCGCGTCCACAGGACGATCGAATTCGACGTCGCCTCCGCCGAGGCCACCCCGTACTGGAACTTCGCCGCCGATGCCGTCGCGGGCACCGCTGCGAGCGCCACCACGAGGCCCGCGGACATCGCCAATTGCCGTTTCACCCTGACTCCTCCTTGTTCCCCAACAGGGGGACGTACGCTACCGGCACACGCCGGAGCGGGTCTTCACGCAACCCTCCATCCGCCGCGCCGTCTTCACGAACGAGCGGAACGCGGGCTGCACCCTGAGCCGCGTGTCGCCGTCGCGATAGCGGAACAGGCCGGTGAAGCGGAAGATGTCGCCGCGGTACTCCGACGCCCACGTGTACCAGTACGCGCGCGGCGTCAGCCGGCGCAGCCCCTCGTACGACCCGCGCAGGTAGCTCGCCATGCCGCGCGGCGTCGTCTGGAGCGAGTTCTTCGAGTGCGCGCGCCCGCGCGACGCCGGCAGGCCGAGTTCGGTCACCCAGATCTTCCTGCGGCCGTCGTGGTGGCGCTTCATCACCGCGCGGAACTTGTGCACGAGCCGCACCACGCCCGACGGCTTGGTCGTGTACGGGTGGATCGCGGCGATGTCGAAGTGGCCGCGCGCGCCCTTGCGGTAGAGGTCGCCGAGATAGATCCACGACATGTTCGCGAGACCGGCGAGCACGACCTTGGCGTGCGGGTCGGCGGCCTTGACCGTGGAGTAGAAGTCCTTGAGCTGCGCCACGTAGGTCTGCGGCCACTCCTTCTCGCGGCTCTTCGGCAGGTCCCACTGGAACGGCAGGTGCGGCTCGTTCCAGAACTGCCAGTAGCGGATCGGCACGCGCGGGAGCTCGGGATGCTCGGGCCAGAAGCTGCCGCTCGGCCCGTAGCGGGCGATCAGCGCGCGCAGGTACGGCTCGACCAGCGTGCCGTCGCGCGGCGGCGCCATCGGCGCGGGCGTCAGGCGCGCCCAGTCCGGGGCCGCGATGACGTGCGGGAAGACCTCGATGTGGCGCGCAGCGGCGCGGGCCACGAGCGCGTCGGTACCGGACAGATCGATCGGGCCGTTCTCCTGCGGCTGCGCGGCGGACCAGAGGAAGGCGGTGCGCATGGTCTCGACGCCGGCCGCCGCCATCCGCGGGAACTGCGCGTCCTGCGTCGCTGCCGGGGCGCTCGCGATCGAGCTGTCCCAGTTCACCCCCATGAACAGGCGCGGCGCCTTGCGCGCCTCGGCGGCGGGCGCGAGCAGGAGCAGTGCGACCAGCACGAGGAGGGGCGTCAGGGCGCGGGGCATCAGAGGGTGGCAACACGGGCCCGGGGCAAACGTCGCGGCCTACTGTTGGGCGATGACCACCGCCCGCACCGCGGTGGCGCTCGTGCTCGTGGCGCTCGTGACGCTCGTGGCCGGCGTCATCGCCCTGAGCACGTTCAGCGTGGAGCGCACTCTCTCGGTCGGCACGATCGGCCTGTCGGTGGACCCCGGCCACAGCGGCGCGCTCGACCTCTACGTGCCCGTGGTGGACTGGGGCGCGCGCTTCCCGGTCGTTCGGCTGCCGGTGCGGCTGAAGGCCGAGGTGCGGGCGGTCAACCGCGACGCCGTCACGCGGCTTGCCGAGGGCCAGACCGTGAACGTCAAGGAGGTGCGCGCGGAGGCGCGCGACGGGGTGGCCTCCTACATCCGCGAGCTGCTCGTGGTCGTGCTGCTCGCCGAGCTGGCGGTGGGCGCGCTCGCGGCTTTCGCGGTCCGCGCGCGCACCGGTCCACGGCTGCGTCTGACGCTGCCGACCGCCGCCGGCACCGCGATCGCCAGCGTGGTCCTGCTGATCGTGCTCCTGCCGCCGCGCGGCGAGGTCACGCGGCCCGAGTACTACGCGCACGGCCCCGACATCCCGCGCGCGCTCCAGGTGATCGAGCAGGCCACCACCTCGAGCCAGGTGCTCGACGAGGAGCTGAACTCGCAGCTCGTGGGAATCGCGCGGCTGGTCGAGGCGCCCGCGCGGCGACGCGAGCTAGGCACGCTGCCGCGCTTCACGCTCGCGTCGGACCTGCACAACAACGTGCTCGCGCTGCCGGCGCTCGAGGGCGCCGCCACAAACGGGCCGCTGCTCTTCCCCGGCGACCTCACCGACAGCGGCTCGCCCCTGGAGACGCGGATCGTCCGCCGCGTGGTCCACGACGGCCACCCGTTCGTGTTCGTGACGGGCAACCACGACTCCGACGTGCTCATGCGCCAGCTCGCCAAGGCGGGCGGCATCGTGCTTACGCAGAACGGGCGCCTGCTCGCGAACGGCAAGCTCGGCCCCGTGATCGCCGACGTCCGCGGCATGCGCGTGGCGGGCTACAGCGACCCGTTCATGCGGCTGCGCGCGAACCACTACAGGAGCCCCGGCAACCCGGACCCGACGGTCGGACAGCAGCTCGCGTTCGCCAACTGGCTGCGCCCGCTGATCGGCAGGATCGACGTGGTCATGGTCCACGAGCCGGCGCTCGCGGCACAGGCGATCGCGGACCTGCGGGCGCACCCGCCGCCGCACCCGCTCGTCATGGCCGTCGGCCACACGCACGTCCCGTCGGTGGACCGCTACCGCAACCTCACGGTGGTGAACGGTGGCACGATCGGCGCCGGCGGCCCGACCAATCTCGGCGACAACAGCAACCTCAGCCTCGCGCGCGTGGTCTACGCGGTCGAGCCGCGCTTCGCCCCGCTCGCGGCCGACATCGTCCAGATCGATCCCGCCGACGGCTCGGCGACGGCGGAGCGCAGACGCCTCGACGTGACGCCCTGACGGCCTGCCTTGCGCAAAGCGGTGAATCGTGATTCACTTCTTTGTGGGATGCCGTACCGCCCCACCGAGCGAACCGAGGCGCGCAAGGCGCGCACGCGCGAGCGCATCGTCGCCGCCGCGCTCGAGCAGCTCGGCGACGGCGGCTACGCGTCCGCCGCGATCCAGCCGATCGCTGCGCGTGCCGGCATCGCCACCGGCAGCGTCTACCGCCACTTCGAGTCGAAGGCCGAGCTCGCCGCCGAGGTGTTCCGGCGCGCGGCGGCGCCGGAGCTCGACGCCGTCGCCGCCGCCACCGCCGACGACGGCCGGCCCGCCCGGGAGCGGATCGCCGCCGCGGCCGAGACCTTCGCGCGCCGCGCACTGGCGGGCCCGACGCAGGCCTACGCGCTGCTGGCCGAGCCGGTCGACCCCGCGGTGGAGGCCGAGCGCCTCGCGTTCCGGCGCGGCTATCGCGACGTCTTCGTGCGCACCATCGAGCAGGGCATCGAGCGCGGCGAGCTGCCGCCATGCGACACCGAGACCGTTGGTGCCGCGATCGTCGGCGCCCTCGGCGAGGCGCTGGTGGGGCCACTGTCCCACCCACGCCGCGATGAGGAGGCACTCGTGGCGACACTCGTCGACTTCTGCATGAACGCCCTTCCGTCCCCCGTCCACCGTCCATCGTCCATCGTGTGAGGAACAAATGGCTCTGACCGAGACTCCCAACCCGACGCGCGAGGTCTTCAACCAGCCGCCGCCGCTCGAGGGCTACAACCTCTACCTCCAGAACCGCCCGCTCGTGGAGGCCACGCACCGCGAGGGCGCCGGCTGGGCCGAGGAGCGCCTGATCGCGATGGGCGACGAGGCCGGCGGCGAACCACTCGAGTGGGGCCGCCTCGCGAACGAGAACCCGCCCGTGCTGAAGACGCACGACCGCTACGGCAATCGCATCGACGAGGTCGAGTTCCACCCCGCCTGGCACTGGCTGATGGACATGTCGGTGCGCCACGCCACGCACGCGCTGCCGTGGATCGAGCAGCGCCCCGGCGCGCACGCCGCGCGGGCGGCGATCATGCTCACCGGCAGCGCCGTCGAGTCCGGCCACGGCTGCCCGATCTCGATGACCTACGCCGCCATCCCGGCGCTGCGCAAGCAGCCCGACGTGGCCGCCGAGTGGGAGCCGCGACTGACGTCGCTGGAGTACGACAAGCGGATGATCCCGTCGGAGCAGACGGCGGGCGCGATCTGCGGGATGGCGATGACCGAGCGCCAGGGCGGCTCCGACGTCCGCGCCAACACCACGCTCGCGCGCGAGGCCGCCGACGGCAGCTGGCGCCTGACGGGGCACAAGTGGTTCTGCTCGGCGCCGATGTCCGACGTCTTCCTCGTCCTCGCCCAGACCGAATCGGGCCTGTCCTGCTTCCTGCTGCCGCGCTTCACACCCGACGGCGAGCGCAACGGCTTCCACATCGACCGGCTCAAGGACAAGCTCGGCAACCGCTCGAACGCGTCGTCGGAGATCGAGCTCGACGAGGCGTGGGCGCAGATGATCGGCGACGAGGGGCGCGGCGTCCCGACGATCATCGAGATGGTCAACCACACGCGGCTCGACTGCGTGATCGGGTCGACCGGGCTCGTGCGCGAGGCGGTCGCCCAGGCCGCGCACCACTGCGCGCACCGCTCGGCGTTCGGCAAGCTGCTGGTGGAGCAACCCCTGATGCAGAACGTGCTCGCCGACCTCGCCATCGAGTCCGAGGCTGCCACGCTCACGGCGATGCGGCTCGCGCGCGCCTACGACGAGTCGCAGGCCGGCGACGAGACCGCGACGCTGTTCAAGCGCGTTGCCACCGCAGCGTCGAAGTACTGGGTCTGCAAGAGCGCCACCTGGACCGTCGGCGAGGCGCTCGAGTGCCTCGGCGGCAACGGCTACGTGGAGGAGTCGAAGATGCCGCGCCTCTACCGCGAGGCGCCGCTCAACTCGATCTGGGAGGGCTCCGGCAACGTCAACTCGCTCGACGTGCTGCGCGCGATGGTGAAGTCGCCCGACTCGGTGGAGGCGTTCATGGACGAGGTGGGCGCGGCGGCCGGCGCCGAGCCGCGGCTCGACTCCTACGTGGCCGAGCTCAAGCGCGAGCTCTCCGATTTCGAGAGCATGGAGTTCCGCGCGCGCCGCGTGGTCGAGCGGATGGCGCTGGCGCTACAGGGCTCGATTCTCGTGCAGAACGGGGACCCCGCCGTGGCCGACGCGTTCTGCGCCACGCGCCTGGCCGGCGACCACGGCCGCTCGCTCGGCACGCTGCCTGCGGGCGTCGACTGCGCGCGGATCATCGAGCGCCACCGGCCGCAGCTCTAGCCCGTGGAGACGCTTCGCTACGAGGTCGACGGGCACGTCGCGCGGATCACCCTCGACCGCCCCGAGCGCGGCAACGGCATCACGCTCGAGATGCCGCGCGAGCTGGCCGAGGCGGTCGAGCAGGCCGACCTCGACCCGAACGTGCACGTGATCGCCCTGTCCGGCGAGGGCAAGGGCTTCTGCGGCGGCTACGACCTGGTCTGGAGCGCCGAGCAGCAGCTCCCCAACCACGACCCGTCGCAGCCGTGGGACCCGATGGCCGACTACGCGATGATGAGCCGCAACGTGCGCGGCTTCATGTCGCTCTTCCACGCGAACAAGCCGGTCGTGTGCAAGGTGCACGGCTTCTGCGTCGCGGGCGGGACCGACATGGCGCTCTGCTCGGACCTGCTCGTGATCGCCGACGACGCGCGGATCGGCTACCCGCCGGCGCGCGTCTGGGGCGTGCCGACCACCGCACTCTGGGCGCACCGGATCGGCCCCGAGCGCGCGAAGCGGCTGCTCTTCACGGGCGACCTGATCACCGG
>JAICRZ010000093.1 GCA_025937135.1 Thermoleophilaceae bacterium | reverse complement strand
TGAGCGGGGCCGATCCGGACCGTGCCGTCGGGATCCACGCTCCAGCCGGGATTGTGTGCGACCTCCCAGCGGAAGCCCTCGGGGTCCTCGAAATAGCCCTGCACCCCGCCGAAGAATGCCGGCTGTGCGCGCTTGAGGATCGTGCCGCCCGCCGCCTCGGCCGCGTCGAGGACCGGCTGGACGGCGTCGTCACTCGCGACGTTGTGCGCGAACGCGACCGACGATCCGGCGGTGACCGGCGCACCGATGTCCTCGGCCATGTCCTCGGCGCCCCAGAGCGACAGCAGCAGCCCGTGGCCGACCTGGATGAAGACCACCTCGCCCTCGACCTCGAAGGTCGGCTTCCAGCCGAGGCCCTCGACGTAGAAGCGCCGCGCCGCGGCCAGATCCGCTACCCCTAGGGTGATGAAGTCGACGTGTTGTTCCACGGGCGGGTAAGGAGCAAGAATGGCACCACTCACGACGGACGGACGCGCTCGCGTGTTGCACGACGGCAGTGAGATGCCGCTGCTCGGCCTGGGCGTGTGGCAGGTCGACGACGGCAGGGAGACCGAGGACGCCGTGCGCTGGGCGCTCGAGCTCGGCTACCGCCACATCGACACCGCACAGGCCTACGGCAACGAGGAGTCCGTCGGGCGCGCCCTGCGCGACAGCGGCGTGCCGCGCGAAGAGGTGTTCATCACCACGAAGTTCTATCCGCGCTCGCGCTCGGGCGACCCGGTGAAGACGGCGGAGAAGAGCCTGCGCCGGCTCGGCGTCGACCAGATCGACCTCTACCTCGTGCACTGGCCCGAGAACGGCGCGACGTGGGCGTGGCCGGGAATGCAAAAGGCGGTGGAGCGCGGCTACGCGAAGTCGATCGGCATCTCCAACTTCAACGTGGCCGAGATCGACGAGCTGCTCGCGGACGCCGATATCAGGCCGGTGGTCAACCAGATCCAGTTCGGCCCGTTCAAGTACCGCCGCGCGCTGCTCGAGGCGTGCGAGCAGCGCGACATCGTGGTCGAGTCCTACAGCCCGCTCAACTCCAGCGACCTCGACGACCGCCGCATCGCCGAGATCGCCGAGCGCCACGGCCGGACGCCGGCCCAGGTGCTGCTGCGCTGGGTCGTCCAGCGCGGCGTGCCGGTGATCCCCAAGTCCGTCCGGCGCGAGCGCATCGAGGAGAACGGGCAGCTCTTCGACTTCGAGCTCTCCGACGACGAGATGGCGGCGCTCGACTCGCTCGACACCACCGGTGGCAGCGACGACGCCCTGGAGCGCAAGTGGTGGTAGCCGGCGAGTCGCTCACGTTCCAGTACGCGCTGCGCGAGCTGCCGCTCGGGCGGTTCACCTTCCGCCGCTGGCGCTGGGAGCTGTGGCACGGCGCGGTCCTGCGGGCGTCCGGCTGGCGCACCTCGCCCGGTCACGCCGAGCGAGCGCTGCGAACCGCGGCTTCCTACTGGGCGCACGAGGCGGTCGGCCTGGCCGCGCTGCGCCCGGAGATGGCCTCGGCCCGCGGGCGCTTCGGCTCAGTCGTGCACGTGGACTGCGGCGCCGTCGCGTGCGTGCTGCTGCCGCGTGGCGAGGAGGAGCTTCAGGCGACGGGCTAGGTGCCCGAGCGCACGTTCAGCACGACCTTGCCGGTCGCGCCGCGGCCGTCGATCAGCTTCAGCGCCTCGGCGGCGTCCTCGAGCGGGAAGCGGGCGCCCACGATCGGGCGCACGAAGCCGGCGTCGATCAGCTTCTGGATCTCGGCGCCGATCTGGCGGTTGAGGTCGGGCTTGCCCATCACGTAGGCGCCCCAGCCCGCGCCGATCACCTCGGTGTTGTTGAGCAGCAGCCGGTTCACCTTCACCTCCGGAATCGAGCCGCCCGTGAAGCCGACCACCACCACTCGGCCGCCCTCGCCGAGCGAACGCAGGCTGTCGGTGAAGCGGTCGCCGCCCACCGGGTCGAGCACCACATCCACCCCACCGCCCGAGAGCTCCTTGACCTCGTCCTTCCAGGCGCCGTCGGAGCGCACGACCTCGTCGGCGCCCGCGTCGCGCGCGACGCGCTCCTTCTCGTCGCTCGACACGACGCCGATCACGCGCGCGCCCAGGCCCTTCGCCACCTGGATCGCAGCGGTGCCGACGCCGCCGGCCGCGCCGTGCACGAGCACCGTCTCGCCCTCGGCCAGCCGCCCGCGCAGCTTCAGCGAGAAGTAGGCCGTGTGGTAGTTGAGGACGAGCGACGCGCCCTGTTCGAAGTCGAGCTCGTCCGGTAGCGGGAAGGCGAAGAACTCCGGCGCCACGGCCAGCTCCGCGAACGCGCCGAGCATGCAGAACGCGGCCACGCGGTCGCCCTCCTTCACGCCCGCGCCGTCGGGCGCGCTGCGCACCACGCCGCCCACCTCGCTCCCCGGGACGAACGGAAGCTCGGGCTTGAACTGGTACTGGCCGCGCGTCTGGAGCACCTCAGGGAACGACACCCCCGCGGCATGGACCTCCACCAACACGCCGCTGCCCGGCGTGAGCATGTGCGAGGCCTCCGGCTCGGGCACGTCGGCGACGGCCAGCGCCGAGTCGGGCCCTTCGAGGTTCGTGATCTGCACGGCCTTCACGGGAGCGGGACCGTAACCGATGACCGCCCGCCGCGGCCCGCCGCTAGAGGACGGCCGCCGGGTCCGGCTCGCCACTGGCGTCGAGCACCCTCGTGCGCGCTGCGCGCCGGTGCTCGAGCCAGTCCACGAGCACGACCTGGAACGAGCCCGCGATCGGTATCGCGCCGAGAGCGCCGAGGATGCCCGCCACCTCGGCCCCGATCAGCACCGCGATCAGCACGATCAGCGGCGAGAGCTGCACCGTGCGCCCGTACACGAGCGGCTGGAGCAGGTGGTTCTCGAGCTGCTGATAGACGATGAAGAACACCAGCACGACGATCGCCGCCGTGACCGAGTGCGAGAGCGCGACCAGGGTGAGGATGATCGCGGCGAGCGTGGCGCCGGCCAGCGGGATCAGGTCGAGGATGAAGACGAGCAGCCCGAGCGCGAACGGGAACGGGACGCCGAGGATGAGCAGCACGATCGTGGACGACGACGCGGCGATGAAGGAGATCGCCAGGTTGCCGGTGACGTAGCCGCCGATCGTCCGGTAGATCCGGTGGCCGACGCGGTGCCAGCGCTCCTGGTTCTCGGGCGCGACCAGCCCGTAGGCGCGCCCGACCCAGGTCGGCCCCTCGAGCAGCATGAAGAACGTCATGAAGATGATCGTGATCACACCCGTCACGCCCGTCGCGAGCGTCTTCGTGACGTCCACGAGCGTGCTGAAGCCGCCGGCCACCTTCGAGCCGCCCTTGCCGTCGACGAGGTCCTGCGCGCGCTCCACCACGTGGTACTTCGTCTCGAGGAAGCCGAGCGGGCCCTTCCCCTTCGTGAGGTCGTGGATGTAGCCCGGGACCGCCTGGATGAAGTCGTTGACCTGGCTGATGAGCGATGGCAGGAACGCCGCCAGCAACCCGGCCACCGCGAGCACCACGATCAGGTAGATCAGTCCCGCCGCGGTGCCGCGGTGCTTGATCCCGCGCCGATGCAGCGCCTCGACCGCCGGGTTGATCGCCAGCGCGAGGAACAGCGACACGAGGATCCAGGTGATCACGTGGCGCGATACCCACACGACCCACAGCGCCGCCGCGATCCCGACGAGGATCGCCGACACGCTCACGATCGTGCGCGCACGGAAGCTGACCAGGCGCTCGCGGGATTCCATGGTCACTGGGTACCTGCGAAGGCCGATTCGGAAACTGCGCCCCTACACTCGTCCGGGTGCCCGGCAATCTCACCCACGCGGCGATCGCGGGCGGCGCGAGCCGCATCCCGGGCCTGCGCCGGCTGCCCGTCTTCAAGTTGCTCGCGATCGGCGAGATCGCCCTGCTGGCGCGCTCCCACATCGTCCGGCTCGAGCCCGACGAGCGGCGCCGCCTGATCGAGCTGCTGCGCAGGGGACGTGGCCGCAGTAGCCGCCTGAGCCTCGACGAGCGCGACGAGCTCCAGCAGCTGATCGCCAAGACCGAGCCCCGCCTGTTCGCCGGGCTCGTGGCCGACAAGCTCTCGCCGGTGCCGATCCCACGCCGTCTGCTGTACGGCTCGCGTCGGCGCTAGGGCGTCCGATGCGGCTCGACGGCGTCGGCATCTGGAGCAGCGAGCTCCGCTTCCACGAGGACGACGGCGAGCTGCGCGAGGCGGCCGCGGAGCTCGAGGAGCTCGGCTATGCGGCGCTCTGGTTCCCGGGCGGCCGCGGCGGCCCGATCTTCGACGCGAGTGGGCGGCTCCTGGACGCGACGCGCGAGGTCACGGTCGCGACCGGCATCCTCAACATCTGGATGCACGACCCCGAGGTCGCGGCTGCCGAGCGCGCCCAGCTCTACGACGCCTATGCTGGACGCTTCCTCCTCGGCCTGGGCGTGAGTCACGCGCCGCTCGTCGATCGCTACGAGAAGCCGCTCACGGCGATGCGCGCCTACCTCGACTCGCTCGACGCGGCCGCGCCGGCCGTCCCGAAGGACGACCGGGTCCTGGCCGCACTCGGCCCGAAGATGCTCGAGCTGGCGCGCGAGCGGAGCGTGGGCGCCCACCCCTACCTCGGTACGGCCGAGCACACCCGCCGCGCGCGCGAGATCCTCGGCGCCGCGCCGCTGCTGGCGCCCGAGCTGGGCGTGGTCCTCGAGACCGACGCGCAGCGCGCGCGCTCGATCGCCCGCACGCATCTCGAGCACTACATGCAGATGCCCAACTACGTGAACAACTGGCGCCGCCTCGGCTACGGCGACGAGGACGTCGAGGGCGGCGGCAGCGACAGGCTCGTCGACGACCTGATCGCGTGGGGCGACCTCGAGGCGATCGCCGGACGGATCGAAGAGCACTTCGACGCCGGCGCCGACCACGTCTGCCTCCAGGTGCTGACCGCCGGCGACGGCCTGCCGCGCCGCGAGTGGCGCGAGCTCAGCGCAGCTCTGCCGAAGTCTTCCCGAGCAGCAGCCGAGCGATGATCAAGAGCTGGATCTGCTGCGTGCCCTCGAAGATGTCGAGGATCTTCGCGTCGCGCGCCCACTTCTCGAGCAGTTCGGTCTCGCCGTAGCCGACGGCGCCGCAGAGGCGCACGCAGCGCAGCGCGACGTCGGTGCACGTGCGGCCTGCCTTCGCCTTGGCCATCGACGCCTGCGTCGAGTTGGGCTTGCGGTTGTCGGCCATCCAGGCCGCCTGGAGCGTGAGCAGGCGCGCGGCCTCGTAGTCGGCCTCCATCGACAGCAGCTCGGCCGCGGCCGCGGGCTGAAGGGCGATCGGCGTGTCGGGATCGGGCTCGAGCCCGGCCTCGGCGAACAGCCGGCGCGTCTCCTCGATGCACGCGCGCGTGAGGCCGACCGCCATGGACGCCACGAGCGGGCGGGTGTTGTCGAAGGTCTGCATCGCGCCCGCGAAGCCGCCGCCTGTCCTGATCTCGGGGTCCCCGAGCAGGTCCTCCTTCGGCACGCGGCAGTCCTCGAGCACGAAGTCCGCCGTGTCGGACGCGCGGATGCCGAGCTTGTGGTTCACGCGCACGAGCTTGAGGCCGGGGTTCGACCGCTCGACCACGAACGACTTGATGGCGGCGCGGCCCTGGCTCGGATCGAGCGAGGCCCACACCACCACCAGGTCGGCACGTTCCCCTGAGGTCACATAGATCTTCTCGCCGTTGAGCACGTACTCGTCGCCGTCGAGCTTCGCCGTCGTGCGGATGGCCGCCGAGTCGGAGCCCGCCTCGGGCTCGGTGATGGCCATCGCCGCCCAGCGGCCCCTGTAGCGCTCGAGCTGCTCCTCGTCCGCCACCGAGACGATCGCCGAGTTGCCCAGGCCCTGGCGCGGCATCGACAGCAGCAGGCCCACGTCGCCCCAGCAGAGCTCCATGATCGACAGGCAGGTGGCCATGTTGGAGCCGTTGCGCGTGCCCTCGTCGGCGCCGTTGTCGCTTCGCTTCACGCCCGCCGCGCCGGCGCCCTCGATGCCGCCGCCCTCTGCCATGCCGTCGATCGCGGCGGCCAGCATGTCGAGCTCCTTGGGATAGGTGTGCTCGGCGCGGTCGTACTTGCGCGAGTTCGGCCGGAAGACCTCCTGCGCGACCGTGTGCGCCTGCGTGACGAGCGGCCTGAACTTCTTCGGGACCTCGAGGTTGATCGGCATCAGACCAGCAGAGCGCCTTCCATCAGCCCGGCCGCGCGAAGGTCGCGATACCAGCGCTCGACCGGGTGCTCCTTCACGAAGCCGTGGCCGCCCAGGAGCTGGACGCCGTCGGAGCCGATCTGCATCCCCTTCTCCGAGCAGAGCTGGCGGGCGAGCGTGGTGGCGTGCGCGAAGTCCTTGCCCTGGTCGGCGCGCGCGGCCGCGCGGTAGGTGGCCAGGCGCATGCCCTCGAGCTCGATCGCCATGTTCGAGACGGCGAACGCGACGGCCTGGCGGTGGCTCACCGGCTCGCCGAACGCGACCCGCTCGTTCACGTACGGGATCACGTAGTCGAGCACCGCCTGCGCCGTCCCCACGGCGAGTGCGCACCAGCCCAGGCGCGCCCGGTGGACGGACTCGGCGTAGTCGGCGCTCTCGATGGGCGTGCCGGTCGCGCCGTCCAGGATCAGCTTCGCGGTCGCCGCCGCGCGCAGGCCCATCGCCGGCTCCGGCTCGACGAACACGCCCTCGGCCTTCGACTCGACGATGAACAGGCCGGGGCCGCCCTCGTCGCGCTCGGCGGAGACGATGAACAGCTCGGCCTCGGCTGCTCGCGGGACCAGTGCCTTGACGCCGCTCAGAGCGTTGCCGGTGCCGGCCTTCGTCTGGAGGTGCATCGGGTCGAACAGCGGGCGCGGCTCGAGCGTGGCGAGCGCGGCGGCGGGCGGATTGTCGCCGACGAGCTCCGGGAGGTACTTCGACTGCTGCTCGGCGTCGCCCCAGAGTGAGATCGCGGTGGCCACGCCTGCGGGCGCCAGCGCCGCGAACGCAAGCCCCATGTCGCCGTGCGCGAGCGCCTCGGCCACGAGCACCGACGTGACTGCCGAGCGTTCGTCGACGGCGCCGCCCAGCTCCTCCGGGACGCCCAGCATCGTGATCCCGAGCTCCGATGCTTGCGCCATCAGCTCCTCGGGCGCCTTCGACTCGGCGTCGGCCGCGTGTGCCGCCGGCCGCAGCTTCTCCGCGGCGAACGCGGCGAACGACTCGCGCAGCATCTGCTGCTCGTCGCTCGGGGTGAGGTCGAAGAGGTTGCGGGCCGGCGCGGTCGACGGGCGCGCGGGCTTGCCGCGCTTCGCCACGCCGTTGAAGGTCCGCCCCACGGTGCCCGCCGTGCGCACGCTCTGCTTGGACGCGCCGTGCAGGAAGCGCTCGGCGCGGTCGCGCATGCCGAGGCGATCGAGCACGTCCATGCCGGCGAACCCGTTCAGGGCGCGCAGGCCGAGTTGCATACCCCTGTCCGCCAGAGCCATCGGCAGGACAGCTTACTGACCGAATGGTCAGGAGCGGTTCTAGGCAGCCGCTGCCGCCGCTGCCACCGCTAGGCGATCGGCGCGGTCGTTGAGCACCTTGTGCGCGTGCTGTGCGCCCGTCTCGTGGCCCTTCACCCAGTGCCACCGCACCTGCGCGTGGCGGGCGATCTCGGCCTCGAGCGCCATCAGGAGATCCTGGTTCTTGACGGGCTCCCCCGCCTTCGTCCGCCAGCCGCGGCGCTTCCAGCCGTGGATCCACTTGGTCATCGAGTCGAGCATCAGCCGCGAGTCCGTGACGATGCAAACGCTGCACCCGGGCGCCAGGGAGCGCAACCCCTCGAGTGCCGCCGTGTACTCCATGCGGTTGTTGGTCGTGTACGGCTCCCCGCCCGATATCTCGACCGCGTCGCCCCCGTGCGGCGGCACCACGATCGCCGCCCAGCCGCCCGGGCCGGGGTTGCCGCGGCAGGCGCCGTCGGTCCAGACGAGCGCCTCACCGGGGCGCGCTTGCACGGGCAGGTCGGGCATCGCGGCCGCCACTCTAGGCAGGCGGTCCGACGTCCCCGTAGTCGCGCTCGATCCAGCGGCAGATCACGTCGACCACGTAGCCCTGCTCGTCCTGAGTCAGCTCCCGCCCCTTGGGGATTTCGTGCGCCTTTTGGAGGCAGCCGCGGCAGCACGTGGCTGTCGCGTGCTGGGCGACGAAGACCGGGTGTCCGCGCCACGGCGTCTGCTTGCCGTCCCTGTACGGCTCGGCCGGGGCCAGGCGCTTGCCGATCAGGTCGAACGCGTGCTGCCTCGTCGTGGTCATCCCGCGCAGCTGCACGAACGCGCGCTCGCGCCCGCGCAGGTGGAACTTCGCGCGGAACGGCTGGGTGGCGAGGGCGTCGAGCCGGTCCTCGATCGAGACGGTGGGCATCGGGTTCCAGGCTAGAGCGGTCCTAGGACCAAGGTCCCATTTACCGCGGGACCAGCGATCGCGGATAAACGCCCTCGACCCGTCATCGGACGTAAGGAGTGGGTGCAAATGGACAAGGTGCGAAAGGCGTTCGCGGTGCTGACCGTCGTGGCGGCCGCGGCGGCGTTCTCGCCGGCGGCGATGGCGAAGGGCGGTGGCGGCCTGCCGGGCGGCGGCGGTGACCTCGGCGGAGGCGGCATCAGCGGCGGTGGTGGCGGTTCGACCACTCCGATCCCCGGCATCAACATCACGGGCACGTGGTCGGGAACCGAGACTGTCGGGATCCTCGGCACCAACCCGGCAGTGCTGTCGGTGATCGAGAATTCGCCCACCAACTTCAGCGGCAGCTACACGCGAATCGTGGCCGGCGACTCGCCCGTCTTCAAGATCACCTCGGGCTCAGTGTCGGGCAACGTCGTGTCGCTGCGGTTCAGCCAGGGCGGCAAGGCGAGCCTGCATCCCGACGTCATGCTCAGCGGGACGCTCTCGGCCGACGGCAACACGATCACCGGCATCTTCGGCGTCACGCCGGTCGTGCTCACGCGCTGAACGGCTCCCCCAGCCGGGCGGGGCCGCGTGCGGCGCGCGGCCCCGCCGCTTAGCGTTCGGGACATGCCGCCGATGGTCTGTCTGCACGGGTTCATCGATACGACCCGCACGTGGGACCTCGTCCTCCCGGCGCTCGAGCGCCGGCACGACGTCCTCGCTCCGGCGCTCGCCGGCCACGTGGGCGGTCCGTCGATCGGCGACCAGATCACGCCGGCCACGCTCGCCGACGCCGCCGAGCGCGCCATGGACGAGGCCGGCTTCGAGACGGCTCACGTCATCGGCAACTCGCTGGGCGGCTACATGGCGCTCCAGCTCGCCGAGCGTGGCAGGGCGCGGAGCGTCGTGGCGCTCGCCCCTGCCGGCGGGTGGGCGCACGACGACCGGTCACGTGGCGACCTCCTCGCCTTCCAGCGGCGGCTGCACGAGCTCGCCAAGGCGGCCGCTCCCCACGCGGAGGCACTGGTCGCGACGCCTGAGGGGCGCCGGCGCGCGACCGAGTACATCGTCGAGAGCTACGAGCACATCCCGGCCGAGCTGCTCGCGCACCAGATCCGCGCGGTGGCCGCGACGACGGCCGCGCCAGCGCTGATCGACTATGCGACGCACGCCGAGTGGCAACTCGACCCGTCGCGGATCGCCTGCCCGGTCCGCATCGTGTGGGGACCGGCTGACCGCCTGCTGCCCTGGCCGGCCGCCGCGGCCCGCTATCGCGACGCATGGCTTCCGCACGCCGACTGGGTCGTGCTCGACGGTGTCGGGCACTGCCCGCAACTCGACGTGCCGCTGGAGACGGCCGACCTGATCCTGGGCCTCGCGGGCTGACGCCGAGGATCAGTCGCCGTCCGGCAGGCGCACCTCGATGCCCGACTCACCTTCGCGAACCTCGAACACCGGCTGCGGCGCGCTCGCCGGGCCGCGCTCGACGGACCCGTCGCGGACGCTGAAGCGCGAGCCGTGGCACGGGCAGACGACCGATTCGTCCTCGATCTCGCCGCTGCTCAACAGGCAGCCGCGGTGCGAGCACCGATCGTGCATCGCGTGCAGGTGCCCGCGATGGCGGAGCAGGAAGACTGGAGTGTCGCCGGCCATCACGCCCTTCGGCTCGTTCTCCTCGAGCTCGCCGGGGTCGACCCCGGTCCACTCGTCGGGGCCCTCGTCGAACGCGGTCTGGTTCACCCCCACCCCCCGCGTGAACGAGAGGTGACCGCCGAGGAAACCGCCGAAGCCGAGCGCAGCGCCGCCCGCGAGCGCGAGCAGCTTGCCTCGCCCGCGACCGCCGGTCTTGCGAGCCTTCAGCGACGCGGCATAGAGCACGAACGCGGTGAGGTTCGTGGTGGCGTGAACGAGCCCGACGCGGCGGATGCGCTCGTCGGAGATCTCCGTGTCCGCCCAGTCGTTCACGCCGCTCAGGGCGGTCGGGCCGTACGCCGCCAGGCCCACGCCGATCAGCCGCTCGGCTGCCGCGCCGTCATCGTCGCCGCCGAGCAGGTCGAGCAGGGTCGCGCTCACGAACGACCCGACGACGACGTCCGTGAGCAACGGGTGCAGCGCGTGCCCCAGCCACGTACCGCTCAGCGCATCCTTGACCGCCCCGTGCGGGATCGTGTCGCGCGCGAACTTTCCGATCGACTTGCCGGGCGCATCGAGCGCGGAGACGCCCTCTAGTGCGTCGAGGACCTGCTGGGTGGGAGGATCGCTGAGTGCCATCGCGGCAATGTATCTGGCGGCGCTTCGCAAGCTGCGCCAGGTTCACGGGCTGCGGCCGCAGGGTCGCGCAAGGGTGGCTCCGGCCAGTGTTGCGTTCACGCGGAAGCGGCAGGCGCGTGGAGATCCGCACGCTGCTCCCTTGCCATGGAAGGCGGGAGCGACGGTTTGGGCACAACCGGCCGGTTGGCGGCCGTGGGACCTTTTCAGCTCCATATTGGCTACCGAAAAGGTCCCAC
>JAICRZ010000128.1 GCA_025937135.1 Thermoleophilaceae bacterium | reverse complement strand
GAAGCGCTCGTCGGCCAGCGCGTACTCCGCGTAGCCGCCGTCGATGTCGTAGCCGGTGAACCGCGCGTTCTCGCAGAGGTTCTCGCGGCCACCGCGGCAGTGGCGGCACGTTCCGTCGGTCCAGCCGAGCCACGGCACGCCGACGCGGTCGCCGCGGCCGACGACGGTGCCCACGATCTGATGGCCGAGCACGAGCGGCAGCTTCGGCTCGGTGAGCTCACCGTCGACGATGTGCAGGTCGGTGCGGCAGACGGCGCACGCGTGCACCTCGATCAGGAGCTGCCCCTCCCCCGGCTCGGGCTTCGGGATGTCCCGCAGCTCGAGCGGCGTCCGCGGCTGATCGAGGACCATCGCCCGCATCGGCGTGAATACTGACGGTCACGAGCGGCGATCCGTCCTGACCCCGCGCGACGATGGGGCCATGCGCCGTCACCTCTTCGCGAGATTCCGCCGAGCGCGAAAGCTCAGAGCGCCCGAGGTCGGGCCCGAGCCCGCGCGCGGGCTCGGCGAGCCGTCCTCGCCACCCGCCGGGGCCGACGACGCCGAGCTCGATTCGTTGCGCGGCGAGCTGGTCCGTGAGCTCGACCGCATGGCGGCCGGGCATGACGGGTCAGCAACGTTCCGTCGTTGCTGACCCGCCGTAGCCCTGACGGCTAGAAGCCGCGCGGGAGCTTGCGCGCCGCGGCCTTGCGGCTCTTCAGCGTCGTCCCGCCCGACGTGTACTGGAGCTGCCAGCTGCCCTTGCGCTTCTTGATCGTGGTCATGAAGTAGCCACGGCGCAGGCGCACGGTCTTGAACTTCTTCTTCCCGTTGAAGATCTGGACCTTGCCGGACTTCCCGCGCACGCCGCCCCAGATCGTGAGCTTCTTGCCCTTGTTCTGCACGAACAGAGGCACCTGGTAGGCCGCGAAGGCCGGCTTGTCACGGCCGTCCCCGAAGCGCAGCCCGGTCTGGAACGCCCTCGTCTTCAGCCCGGTGTCGTCCTCGAGCTGGAACTGCGTGACCGCCTTGACCTTGCGGTTCTTGTACGCGAGGTACTCGAACTCGTTGATCCACTCCGCCTGCTTGCTGAGCGAGACGCCGTAGCGCGACTTGGCCGGCGGCCTGCTCGAGACGCCGTACTCGGTCAGGTAGAGGCTGGCGGCGCTCCCCTTGAGCATCCGGTTGTGGACGCCCTGCTTGATGACCTTGGAGAGCAGGCCGAGGTTGGCCATCGTGATGTCGGTCGAGTGCTGCTTGGCGAGCGGCGTCTGCACCGCGCCCTTGGTGTACGGATGGTGCGCGACGCCGTTCACGTCGAGCTTCTTCATCCGCTTCTTGCAGCCGGCGTTCTTCGCGACGGTGCCCCGGAGCTTCTTGCCCTTCGAGTTGACGCAGAAGAGCGTCTGGTAGAAGACCGCAGGCGCCGTGCGACTGCTGCCCTGGCCGATCGGCGCGGTCTCGCCGAGCAGGATCTTGTCGCTGCGACCGCCGTTCGAGCGGATCGCCTTCGTGCCCGCGTACACGAGGTCGCGGTAGATCTGCGCGCCCACCGACACCTTCTGGCCGCGGAACTTCTGGATCTGCGGCGAGATCCACGAGTTCAGGTTCGGCTCGTTCCAGATCGAGAAGCGCCGGACCTTCGGGATGATCGAGCCGTCGACCGCCGGGAAGGCGCCGTTGTAGCGCTTGGCCACGGCCGTGACGAACTGGCCGTAGAGCTTGGAGTTCACCTTGCAGGTGCCCTTCTCCTTGCCGTAGTGGCTGCGCTCGAAGCTGTTGCAGCCCTCCGCCCAGCGCGGCGCCGGGCCGGCGATGCTCATCAGAACCTGCATGTGGCGAGCCGTGGCGCCCTGGACCAGCTTGTCGACGCGCGTCCAGTAGCCGGCGTCGTAGCTGACCGGGTTCGTGAGGTCCACGCCGCTCGGCACCGAGGCCTTGGTCGGGTCCGGGGCTAGGTTGCTCCACAGGAGCACGGTGTGGATGGTCTTGACGCCGGTCGCCTGGAGGTCGTCCAGCGCCTTCGACTGGACGAGAGGATCGGAGTTCTGGAGGAGCCGGTCGTCCTGGAACATCGACTCCTGGGAGGAGCTCGCCTGTGCCTGCGCTGTCAGCCCGAGCAGTCCAACCGCCAGAGATAGGACGGCCAGCAGCGACCGGACCGACGGAAACAGAGAACGGAGGTTCATGTGTGTTTGCTTCCGGTCGGGTACGAGTCGAAGGGGGAAAACCTACAAGCGCTGTCGAGTTGCGCGGGCGCATCCCTACCCTGAGCGCCGTGCTCGACTCCGACGCCCTGCTCACGAATGCGAAGCGCCCGCTGGTGATCGGCATCGGCGGCGGCGGCGACGTGGTCGGCGCGCTCGCCACCGCCGACACGGCGCGCATCTACCACGGCGCCGACCCGGTCGTGGGCGGCGTCTCGTGGGAGCGGCGGCCGATCGATCCCGAGCCCGGCCCGCGCACGATCGCCGAGATCGAGGACGGCGAGCCGCTCTCGCCGTGCGTGCTGCTCGCCGGCCCCAGCACGCGCGTGCGCGCGCGGGACGTGCTGTTCGGCGAGTCGCGGATGGCGGCGCTGCTCGGCGAGTCGACCGTGCTCGTGGACGTCACGCCGGGACCGGCCGCGCTCGCCGATGGGATCGGCGCGGCGGCGGACGCGCTCGGCTGCGACCTGATCGTGTTCCTCGACGTGGGCGGCGACGTGCTCGCGCATGGCCACGAGGCCGGGCTCGGCAGCCCGCTCTGCGACGCCGTGATGCTGGCGGCGGCCGCGCGCCTCCAGCGTGCCGGCCGTTCGGTGCTGGGCGCGATCTTCGGCGTCGGCTGCGACGGCGAGCTGACGGTCGAAGAGGTGAACGAGCGAATCGCGGACGTGGCCCGCGCAGGCGGCCTGGCCGGCGTCCGCGGCATCACACCGCCCATCGCCGAGCGGCTGGCCGCGGCCGTCGACGCGGTGCCCACCGAGGCGAGCGCCCAGGCGCTGCGCGCCTTCCGCGGCGAGATCGGCCCGACGACCATCCGCGACGGCCGCCGCACCCTCGACCTCACCCCCGAGGCGGCCCTGACCTTCTACTTCGATCCCGTCGTGGCGATGAAGGCGACGGCGGTGCTGGCACGAGCGGTCGACGGCGCCGGATCGCTGGCGGAAGCCAACGAGACCCTGCGCGGGATGGGCGTGCGGACGGAGCTGGACTGGGAGACGGATGCAGCCCACAGCCCACAGCCCACAGCCCGCAGGAGCGAGGGCTCAGACGCCGGGTTTTCGCAGTAGGCCGTTCAGCGCGCGCGCCGGTTCGTCGAAGCGTTCGACCAAGGCCGGATTGAGCAGCCCGCGCGCCGCGGCGCGAGCGGTCCAATGCTCCGCCTCATACAGCGAGCCCCGCGCCACGATGAGGAACTGACGCTTCTCGTTCCAGTGCCACCGACCGGCTGACTCCGCGATGTTCGCGCCGACGGAGTCGACGGCGCGCATGAGCTGCCTGCCCAGTGAGTCCCGCTCGCTATAGCGCCAGCCGCTGACGACCACATGCAGCTCGTCGCTGAGGGCCGCCACCAGTTGATAGGCGGCGAGACTGCGAAATCTGCTTGCCATACCCACATAAGGGCAACGAGCCGAAAACTCTGCGGGCTGTGGGCTGTCGGCTGTGGGCTGCCTAGCCGAAACCAGGCATCGACGTGTGGGCGAAGATGAAGAACCAGACGGCGAACGCCAGCAGCGCCACACCCACCGAGCTGATCATCACCACGTCGAGCACGGTCGTCCGCCGGCCGGAGTTCGCCGAGTCGCGCAGGCTCTTGTGCCACGGCAGCTGGACGCGGACCTCGGAGTCGGTGCCCGTCACGCGCTCGTAGAGCCGGTTGGTGCGGAACAGCAGCTTGCCCACGAGCCACATCGTGATCGGGACCGCGAAGATCACAAGCAGGTAGGGCCCGAGCGTGGGCGCCGAGGTCTTCGTGGAGTGCGAGGCGATCCACAGCCAGCCGATCGGCACGACGATCCAGAGGAAGACGCTGCCGAGCGCCATCAGCACCACGAGCAGCAGCGCGGCCGGCTTCGAGAGGATCGTCGACAGCGCGGAGCGGCCCGTCTGATTCGGCGGTTCCACCGCCGAGGACCGCTCGAGGCGGCTTTGGAGATCGCTGGGCACCTGTTCTCTCATCTACCCCTTCGTGAGGTGGGGAACACTCCCGTCCCTCGTCTTGAATATTCTCACGCGCCCCCCGATGAAGCTGGGCGTCCCCAATCAGTCCGAGCAGGGCGAGAGCCGAGTGGCCCTCGTCCCCGACGTCGTGCGCCGGCTCGAAAAGATCGGCGTCGAGGTCGTGCTCGAACGCGGGGCGGGCGACCGCTCCCACCATCCCGACTCCGAATACGAGGATGCGGGCGCCTCGATCGGCGACCCGTGGGGGGCCGACGTCGTCGCCGTCGTGTCCGCGCCGAACGCCGGGCAGATCGACCGGCTGTCCGCGGACGCCGTGCTGATCGGCTTCCTCGGCCCGCTCACCGACCCGGACACCACGCGCGCGCTCGCGCAGCGCGGAGTCACGGCGTTCGCGATGGAAGCGATCCCGCGAATCAGCCGCGCTCAGTCGATGGACGCGCTCTCCTCACAGGCCTCGCTCGCGGGCTACCGCGCGGTTCTGATCGCGGCCGAGGAACTGCCTCGCTTCTTCCCGATGCTCACCACCGCGGCCGGCACGATCAAGCCGGCGAGCGTGCTCGTGCTGGGCGCGGGCGTCGCCGGCCTCCAGGCGATCGCCACGGCCAAGCGGCTCGGCGCCGTGGTCACCGCGTTCGACGTGCGCAGCGTGGTGAAGGAGCAGATCGAGTCGCTCGGGGCGCGCTTCCTCGACCTCGGCCTCGACGACGACGCCGAGGGTGCCGGCGGCTACGCGAAGGAGCTCGCCGAGGAGCAGCAGCGCCGCCAGCGCGAGGCGCTCGCCGAGGCGGCCGCGCGCTTCGACGTGGCCATCACGACGGCGCAGATCCCCGGCCGCCGCGCGCCGCTGCTCCTGACCACCCAGGCGGTGGAGAACATGAAGCCGGGCGCCGTGATCGTCGACCTGGCCGGCGAGTCCGGCGGCAACGTCGAGGTGACCGAAGCCGGCAAGACGATCGACCACGGCGGCGTGAAGGTGATCGCGCCGAGGAACCTGCCGGCCGAGATGCCCGACGATGCTTCGCAGCTCTACGCGCGCAACGTCCAGTCGCTGCTCGAGCTGATGGTCACCGACGGCAACCTCGAGCTCGACTTCGAGGACGAGGTGATCGCCGGCGCCTGCATCACGCGCGGCGGCGAGATCGTGCATGAGGGCGCCAAGCAGGCCGCGGGCGCCACGGCCTAACCCTGGGAGTCAGATGGACATCCTCACGTCGATAACCATCCTCGTGCTCGCCGCGTTCGTCGGCTTCGAGGTGATCTCGAAGGTGCCGAACACGCTGCACACGCCGCTGATGTCGGGCACCAACGCGATCCACGGCATCGTGCTGCTCGGCGGCGTGCTCGTGATCGCGTCGGCCGCGGGCGCGCTGAACAAGGTGCTGCTGTTCATCGCGATCGTGTTCGGCACGATCAACATCGTGGGCGGCTTCCTCGTCACCGACCGGATGCTGGGGATGTTCAAGGGCCGGAAGAAGTCGGCAGCCGGCAGTCGGCAGTCGGCAGACGAGGAGGGTCGGGCGTGATCGTCGCCACCTCCTTCGTTCGCGATCACGACTTCATCCAGGCGCTCTACATCGTCGCGTTCGTGTGCTTCATCCTCGGCCTGCGGGGCTTGGCGGGGCCGAACACCGCGGTGCGTGGAAACTGGATCGCGGCCGTGGGCATGGCGATCGCGTTCGTGGCCACGCTGCTCATCCCGGGCGTCGTCGAGGACGGCGGCGACTGGGCGCTGATCTTCGGCGGCATCGCGCTGGGCACGCTGATCGGCGTCCCGGCCGCGCGCATGGTGAAGATGACCGCGATGCCGCAGATGGTGGCGCTGTTCAACGGCGTCGGCGGCGGGGCGGTGGCGCTGATCGCGTGGGTCGAGTACCGCCGGCGCTTCCCCGGCCACGGCGACGAGCTGTGGGACCAGAAGGCTCAGATCCCGTCGCTGTTCGCGGCGATCATCGGCTCGATCTCGTTCTGGGGGTCGAACATCGCGTTCGGCAAGCTCCAGGAGATCCTCCCCGGCCGGCCGATCCGGCTGCCGATGCAGCACATCATCAACGCCGTGCTGCTGCTGGTCGCGGTGGCCTCGGCGGTGATCCTCGCCTCGGGAACGCACAGCCAGGCGCTCTTCATCCTCGGCATCCTCGTGACGGCGGCGCTGCTGGGCAACCTCGTCGTGCTGCCGATCGGGGGCGCCGACATGCCCGTCGTGATCTCGCTGCTGAACGCCTTCACCGGCCTGTCCGCGGCCGCGACCGGCGTCGCGCTCGACAACACCGCTCTTATCGTCGCGGGCATGCTGGTGGGCGCGTCCGGCTCGATCCTCACCAGCCAGATGGCCGTGGCCATGAACCGCTCGGTGCCGGCCATCGTCGCGGGCGGGTTCGGCGGCGGCGGGACCGCGACCGCGGCCGGCGACGCCGAGGAGCGTCCGGTGCAGTCCACCTCCGCCGACGACGTCGCGATCCAGCTCTCCTATGCGGACAGCGTGGTGATCGTGCCGGGCTACGGCATGGCGGTCGCGCAGGCCCAGCACGCCGTGCGCGAGCTGACCGACGAGCTCGAGAAGCGCGGCGTGGAGGTCAACTTCGCGATCCACCCGGTCGCGGGCCGCATGCCGGGCCACATGAACGTGCTGCTCGCCGAGGCCGACGTGCCCTACGACAAGCTGCGCGAGATGGACGACATCAACCCCGACTTCCCGACCACGGACGTGTCGCTCGTGATCGGCGCCAACGATGTCACGAACCCGGCCGCGCGCGAGCAGAAGGACTCACCGATCTACGGCATGCCGATCCTCGACGTGGACAAGTCGGGCCAGGTGATCGTGCTCAAGCGCTCGATGAACACCGGCTTCGCGGGCATCGACAACCCGCTCTTCTACAACGAGAACACGGCGCTCCTGTTCGGCGACGCGAAGAAGTCGATCCAGGGCGTGCTCGCCCAGGTCAAGGAACTCGGCTGAGGAAGGCCGCGACGGCGCGTCCCGTACGCTCCGGCGCCTCCTCCCACACGAAGTGCCCGGCGCCCTCGATCACCTCGAGGTCCGAGTCCGGCAGCTCGTCGTGGAAGCGCTGCGCCATGCTCGGGCTCGCGAAGGCATCGTCGGCGCCCCAGACGATCAGCGCGGGCACGCCCAGCTCCGCGAGCCGGCCCTCGTAGGGCTCGAGCTTCTCGAAGTCGCCCGACCGGTAGAGCTCGAGGTGAGCGCGGCGGCGGTCGTCGCCGTCGAAAGCCTTCCAGTACTCGTCGATCGCGTCGTCGCTCAGCGCCGGGGCCGCCGCCGCGATCGTCCCGCGCGTGAGCCCCTTCATCAGCTGCTCCCCAGCGTCCGGCGTGCGCATGACGTTCGCGAGGTTGTGCCAGCGGCGGTCGGCGAAGAAGCCGCCGTCGGAGATCACGAGCCCGCGCACCGACTCCGCGTTGTCGCAGGCCCAGCGCAGGCCGATCAGCACGCCCCAGTCGTGGGTGACCAGCAGGACGCGCCCGAGGTCGTGCTCGGCATGGAAGCCCGCGAGCCGCTCCACGTGCGCCTCCCACGTGCCGGGGCCGTCGACCGGCGAGTCGCCGAAGCCGGCCAGATCGGGCGCGACGGCGCGCCAGCCCGCGCCGGCCAGCAACGGCATCAGGTGGCGCCACATGTACGACGACTCGGGATAGCCGTGCACGAGGAGCGCCACGCGATCGCCGCCGCCCTCCTCTCGATAGGCGAGCCCGCTCACGGCCCGGACGTTACAGCCCGGGTTCGCCCCGGCAGCTAGGCGGGTACGTCGTCTCAAGACACTTAGGGGAGGCAGAAGATGAGCGACGACACCGAGACCGAAGAGCGCGACGAGGCGCAGGGCAGCGGCGACGACGAGGAGAAGAACGAGGCCGAGAAGGCCCAGGAGAAGGAAGAGGAGCGCGAGCAGGCGCGCGAGAAGGTCAAGGAGCTCGAGGAGGGCGACCCGCCCGCGGACCTCGAGGACTGGCCCGACGACGCCGCGAAGTACGAGACCTTCGGTGGGCCCGAGGGCGAACACGGGTACCACGAGGGCCCCGAGGAGGAGAAGCTCGGCCCGTCATCGCTGCGTCACACCGAGGACGGCGGCGTGAAGATCGAAGGCGACGAGGTCGACGATCCCGACGAGTACAAGGGCGATCCGATCCCCGGCGGCCCGACCGACCCCGAGGCGCCGCAGGACCTCACGACCCAGAAGATCCGCGAGGACCAGGGCCGCGAGCTGGCGTCCGAGAGCGACGGCGACGGCGACTCGGATTCCGACGACGAGGACGACTCGGAGAAGTCGGACGACGCGTAGCGGCGCTGCCGACTGCCTACTGCGGACTGCCGACCGACTCGGGCACGTCCACCTCGCGCTTGAGGATCTTGCCGGTCGGGCCCTTGGGCAGCTCGTCGACGAACCAGATCTTGCGCGGGTACTTGTAGTTCGCCACCTGCTCCTTGACGAACGCGCGCAGGTCGTCCGCTGAGACGTCCTCGCCCTTCTTGAGGACGACCGCGGCGCCGACCTCCTCGCCCATCTTGTCGTCGGGCACGCCGACCACGGCGGCCTCGGCGACGGCGGGGTGCTCATAGAGCACCTCCTCGATCTCGCGCGGGTACACGTTGTAGCCGCCGCGCAGGATCATCTCCTTCTTGCGATCAACAATAAAAAAGTAACCCTGACCGTCGACCTTGGCCATGTCGCCGGTGTGGAACCAGCCATCCTTGATGGCCTTCT
>JAICRZ010000160.1 GCA_025937135.1 Thermoleophilaceae bacterium | reverse complement strand
GGATCCGCGCCCGCGCAAGGGTCCTGGGGGCGGCGGTCTGGCCCGGCCGCTCGGTCGCCTCCAGCAGGGCGGCTGGCGCACCCGTGGCCACCGGTCCGGCTATCACGCGCCGCCTCGCCGCGGACGCGACCCGGTGCCGAGTCCCTCGCGCGTGCGCCATCCGCGGACGCCGCAGCCGGCGCACAGGCGCGCGCTCAGCGCTTGAGCTTGAGCGCGCGGGTCCGCGACGTCGCGTTGCCGGCGGTGTCGGCGGCGGTCGCGGCGAGCTTCAGCTTCACCGAGCGCGCCCGCTTGAGGCGCTTGCGTGCCTTGCTGCTGAGCTTCACGTAGATCTTCGTATTGCCCGCTGCGATCGTGCGCGTGGTGCTGCCGATCGTCACGTCGGCTGCCGCGATCCGGAGCTTCTTAGCGAGCGCCTTGGTCATCAGCAGCTTCAGCTTCACGACGCAGCGTTCGCTGCAGTTGACCGTCACGCCGAGGCCCTTCTTCAGCGCCGTCGCGAGGCTCTGCCTGGCAAGCGGGGCGAAGCTGAGTGCCGGCGGCTGCGTGTCGCGCGTATCGACGGTCGTCGGGGGCTGAGGGCCGGGAGGTGACGGGGCGACGGGGGACGACGACGCGCCGCCAGCGTCGTCGTGCGGCGTGCCGCCGCTGGGCGGTGTGGGGGGCGTCACCGTGATGGCCACCGTCGCGGGGTTCGACTCGACGCCGTTCTCGTCCGTCGCGCTGTACGTGAAGCCCGCGTCGTCGCCGGCGTAGCCGACCGCCGGTGTGAAGGTCACCTTCCCGGCGGCCTGATCGACCGGGCCCAGCGTCCCGTGCCGAGCGCTGCCGGCTGCGAGCGTGAGCGTGTCGCCGCTGTCGGCGTCGGTGCAGTCGAGGCCGATTTCGACGGGCGTCCCCGCGTCGGTCGTAGCGGTCGCGTCCTGACATGACGGTGTCGCGGTGTCCACCACGTCGACCGAGAAGGTGCCGGATGTCGTCCCGCCGCGGCCGTCGCTCGCCGAATAGGTGAAGGAATCGGCCCCGATGTACGTGCCGCTCGAGGTGTAGCTGATTGCGCCGGCGCTCTCGCTCAGGCTGCCGTGCTGCGGGCTGATGGGCCCGATCGGCGTGAAGGTGAGCGGGTCGCCGTCCGGGTCGGAGCACGCGGTGCCGATCCGCGCGACGGTCGGGTGGTTTTTGGCCACCTTCTGCGGCGTTGCCGAGTTCGGCGTGCACGAAGGATTCTGGTTGGCGGAGGGGTCGACGTTCACCTGCTGCGTGTACACGGTGCTCACGAGGCCGCTCGCGTTGCGCGCCCGGAAGGTGAAGCTGTCGCTCCCAGCCGTCCCGGGCGCCGTGTACTGGCGGGTCGGGTCCGTGGACGACCCCGACGGGCTCAGGGTCCCGCTCGGCGCGGCGACGATCTCATAGGTCAGCTGTTCGAAATTCGGATCGCTGCAGTCGAATGTCACCGACCGGGTCTGGCCCGGGCGCAGTGCCAGCGCGGCGCGAGGCGTGCAGGTGGGGGCGACGCTGGGCACCACGTTCAGGTAGTAGGTGCTGACAATCGAGTTCAGCCCGCGGCTGTCACGCGCCGTGAACGTGAAGCTGTCGGGCCCGGTGTACCCGTCGGTCGGGTGGTAATCGAGCGTCGCGGCCGGGCCGGCGCTGACCGTGCCATGGCTCGGTGAGCTCGTGCGGATGAACTGGAGCGGGTCGCCGTCGGGATCGGAGCAGACCGACGCGAGCGCGAGCGTCGTCGTCGACGATGCAGCGACCCCGCGCGGCGTGAAGCTGTCGGTCGTGCAGACGGGCGCGCGGTTGTAGGCGGGGTCGACGGTCACGGTTACCTGCTGCGGTGCTCCGGCGCCCGCCGGGTCGCTCGGCGTGACCTGGAACGTGTCGTCTCCGGTCGTGGCGTTCGCATCGGCGGTGTAGGTCGCGTGGCCACTGGCGTCGAACGCGCTGACGTGACCCTTCGCCGGCCCCGCCCCGGTAATGGCGTACGTCTGCGCGTCGCCCTGGGGGTTCGAACAGCTCAGCTGCACGTCCGCGGTGTCGCCGGGCCGGGCGTTCACGTGGATCGGGCCCTGGGAGCACGCCGGCGGCTGCGGTTGGTGCACGTCGACGTCAATCGTCCCGCTCGTGCTGCCGCCATGCCCGTCCGTCACCGTGAACGGGACCGTGTCGGGTCCGCTGTAGCCGGCGTTGCCGGTGTAGCTGAGCCCGCCGCCCGACGCAGAACTGGTGCCGTGCGCGGGAGTGGCGCCCGCCGCGAAGCTGAGCGCGTCGCCGTCCGGGTCGGTGCAGAATGGGAAGAGCGAGGCCGCATGCCCGGCGTAGACCGTCGTCGGTGCGCCGAACGCCTGGCAGACGGGGTCGTTGTTCGCGCTGCTGCCAGTCGTGATCGCCTGGGTTACGTACGGGCTCGAACTCGACGCGCCCACGGCGCGGATCGTGTAGCTGTCGGACCCAGCGGCGTCCGCGTCGGCCGCGTACGTCCGTCCCGGCGAACTCGTCAGCCCCGACAACGTGCCGTGTGACGGGCCGGTCCCGACCTCGTAGCTGAGCGACCCGAAGGCATCGTCGGGCTGGGTGCAGTCGACCGGGAGGAATCGCGACCGGCCTGAGCGAACCGTCGCGGCCGGCGGCGTCGAGCAGAGCGGGGTGTTCGCCACGTGCAGGCGCTGCGTGAAGTCAGTGGTGAGGTCGCCGTCCGACGCGCGCAGCGTGACAGTGTCCTCACCGGTGTATCCGGTGGTCGGCGTGTACGGGAACGAGAACGCGCTGAAGGCGCCCATGGTGCCGTGGCTCGGCGCTCCGCCGGGCGCGACCGTGTAGACGAGCGTGTCCTGGTCCTGCGCATCCTGGTCTGAGCAGAACGCGAAGATGTCGTGTTCGGTGTTGACCTTCGTGTGGACCGTCGGCGGCGGGTCGCACTGCGGGCGGTGGTTCGCCGTGATCGTCAGGTTGAAGGTGCCCGAGACCGGCGCGCCGACGCCGTCGGAGGCGGTGAAGGTGAATTGGTCCGGACCCGTGTAGGAGCCGGCCGGCGTGAACGTCGCCTCGTATCCCAGCCAGTCGCCGGCGAACGCGCCTACCGTGCCGTGGCCGGGGGCGGACGTGCTCGTGATCTGGATCGGGTCGCCGTCGGCATCTGAGCAGTAGAGGTGGAGCGTGATCGGCTTGCCCGTGCGCAGTGTCTGCGAGGCCGGGTCGCAGGTCGGCGGCGACTCGGGGACGGTGACCGTCACCGTCGCGGGGCTTCCGGCGCCCACCGAATCAGACGCGTAGTAGTTGAAGTGGTCGGTTCCACCGAAGCCGCTGTCCGGCTTGTAAGCCACGAGGCCGGACTGTGTGGAGATGTCTCCGTGACTCGCGCGCGTCCCCGTCACGTGCACCTGGATCGCGTCTCCGTCGGGGTCCGTGCAGTTAGGCGCGACGGAGGTCGTCACGCCCCGGCCGGCTGTCATCGTCAGGTTCGTGCAGACCGGCGCCTGGTTCACCACCTGGATCGTGAAGTGCACCTCGGTGCTGCCGCCCTCGTTGTCGGTGACGAGGATCGTCCATGAGTCCGTGCCGACGTAGCTGGCGTTCGAGAAGTAGGTGAGGCTTCCCGAACCGTCGACGAGGACCGTGCCGGTCCCTGCATCCTGAGGGTCGACAGCGAAGTTGAGCCCGCTACCGCTCGGGTCGTCGCACGTGATCGTCGCCGACTGCCCGGCGCCGCTGTGTACCGAGGGCATCGTCACCTCGGAATCGCATGTCGGATCGGCCTGCGCGGCGGCAGGCGCCAGCGCGAGCGTCAGCGCGGCGCCCGCGGCGCCCAGAAGCAGTCGGATCTTCCTGTTCGTGCTCAAGTCCCCACCCGTTCGGGCCAACGTAACCCGAGACTCCGGATATCGCTACCCGATTTGGGGCTAGGGAGCGGGCGTCCCGCCGTTGCTGGGCGGCGCCTTGGCGCCACCGTTGCCGCTGCCCTCTCCGGGAGCCTGCGGAGTCGTCGAGTAGGGCGAGAGAGGGGATGGCTGAGACTGCGTCTGCGTCTGCGTCGTCGCCGTGGGCAGCGTCGACGCCGCCGGCGGCCGGGCCGTGCCGTCCGTGGTCGCGGTGGGGGTGGTCTGCGCCGAGTCGTCACCGCCGTTGCCGCAGCCGGAGACGGCTATCAGCGCGGCGGCGAGGACGGCGGCCAGCGGGCCGCGCATCGCTACTCGCCGGAGCCCATGGCGGGGAGCCGGCGGCCGCAGTGGACGCAGTCGTTCACGTCCTTCGGCGTCAGCTGCTCCAGCGAGCACCCGCACAGGCGCAGGTTCTGCACCGACCACGGCTGGTTGCTCGGCGACGGGGCCAGCGGCAGGACCTTGCCGACGACCTCGTACTCCTCGCCGCTCTCACGGTCCACGTAGACCTTCCCGGGGTCCACGGCGCGGATGATCTCCTTGTCGGACCGGGTCCTGAGTCGGTAGAGCTGATGCTCGGGCACGGCGCGGAAATCTACCATCTGCCCGCGTTGCGAATACTGATCTTCCACGCCTATCTGCTGCGCGGGACCGGCAGCAACATCTACAACGCCTCGCTCGCGAAGGCGCTCGTGCGCATGGGCCACGAGGTCCACCTCTTCTGCCAGGACCGCCAGGCCGCGGAGCTCGACTTCGTCGACGCGGTCGCGACCTGGGATGGGGGCGAGCTCACCGTCGAGGGTTCTGACGACGCGCGCTGCACCGCCTACCTCCCCGACATCGGCGAGGTCCTCCCGGTGTACGTGAGCGACGAGTACGAGGGCTTCCGCGCCGTGCGGCTGCCGGACCTCGACGACGACGCGATCGAGCACTACGTGGACGCGAACGCGCGCGCCGTCCGCGAGGTGGCCGATCGCTGCGACGCGGATGTCGCGCTCGCCAACCACCTCGTCATGGGACCGGCGATCGTGGCTCGTGCGCTCGGCGGCCGGGTGCCGTACGCGGTCAAGGTGCACGGGAGCGCGCTCGAGTACGTCGTGCGGCCGGATCGCGAGCGCTTCCTCCCGTATGCGCGCGCGGGGCTCGAGCAGGCCGCCGCCGTGCTCGCGGGCTCACGCCACACGGCCGAGTCCCTCTGGGAGGTGATGGACGACCCGGACCTGCCCGCGCGCACGCGGCTGGGGCCGCCCGGGGTGGACGCGCAGGACTTCGTGCCGCTGCCGCCCGCGGAGGCGCGGTCGCGCGCCCGCGAGCTGGCGGACCGGATCGAGCACACGAGCGGCGGCTGGGGTGGCGAGGCGGGCGCCGCCGACGCGCTGCGCCGTCTCGATCCCGAGCGCGAGCGGATCGTCGGGTACGTGGGCAAGCTGATCGTGTCGAAGGGCGTGGACCTGCTGCTGGCGGCATGGCCGGACGTCGTTTCCGAGGTCCCCGACGCGCGGCTGTGCATCATCGGCTTCGGGACCTTTCGCGACGGGCTCGAGCGGCTGGCCCGCGCGCTCGCCGACGGCGACATCGATGGCGCCCGCGAGCTGGCCGGGCGCGGCCGCGAGCTCGAGGGCGGTGAGCGCAGCGAGCTGTCGTACCTGAAGGCATTTCTCGACGGTCTGGAAGCCGAGCGCCGCGATTCGTATGTGGAGTGCGCCTCGCGCGCGTTCGAGCGGGTCGAGTTCACCGGGCGCCTCGAGCACGGCGACCTGCCGGCGGTGCTGCCCGCGTTCCAGGCGCAGGTCGTGCCGAGCACCTTCCCGGAGGCGTTCGGAATGGTGGCGGTGGAGGCCGCCGCCTGCGGCGCGCTGCCGCTGTCCGCCGCCCACTCCGGGCTGGCGGAGGTCACGCGCCGGCTCGAGCCGGTGGTGGACGAGCGCGTCCGGCCGCTGCTGTCATTCGAGCGCGGCCCCGGTGCGGTCGAGGAGATCGCGCGGAAGCTTGTCGAGTGGCTCACGTTCGACGCCGGCGAGCGCGCTCGCGCCCGTGAGGCGCTGTCGACCGAGGCGCGCGAGCAGTTCGGCTGGGAGGGCGTCGCGAACGGGGTCATCGCCGCCGGCGAGGGGCGGCTCGAGGAGCTGCCCTCGCCTTGACGCCCTGCCGCCGCTCCAACGGATAATCTTCGCGCCGCCTTGCCCCTCCGACTGGCTCACAGGAACCGGCGCCGCGTCTGCGTCGCGGGCGTCGCGGTGGTCGTCGCGCTTGTCGCGGCCGGCTGCGGCGCGCCGCCGAACTCCTCGAACTCCGACCTCGTGAACGGCAAGAAGCTCTTCATCGGCAAGGCCACCTGCGGCAGCTGCCACACGCTCCAGCACGCCGGCACCAAGGGAACCCAGGGGCCGAACCTGGACGCGGCGTTCGTCAACTCGCGCCAGAGCGGGTTCGGCGACAGCGTCATCGCCGGCGTCGTGCGCGACCAGATCGCCCATCCGCGCCGCGGCAGCATCATGCCCGGCGGCCTCGTCAAGGGCAAGGATGCGCGTGACGTGGCGGCCTACGTCGGCTCGGTGGCCGGCAAGCCCGGCAAGGACACCGGCCTGCTCGCATCCGTCGGCACGACCAACAACGCGAGCAAGGTCGCGGCGGAGAAGGCCGGCAAGCTCACGATCCCGGCCGATCCGACCGGCGCGCTCGCGTACGTGTTCGGCAAGGCGACAGCCACCGCGGGCAAGGTCACGTTCGCGATGCCGAACCAGGCGCCGATCCAGCACGACATCGCGATCAAGGGCCCTGTGAACGGCAAGGGTCCGATCGTCGGGACCGGCGGGACCTCCACCTTCACGGCGACGCTGAAGCCCGGTACGTACACCTTCTTCTGCACGGTCCCCGGGCACGAGCAGGCGGGTATGAAGGGGACGCTGACGGTCAAGTAGGGCGGGGGCGTTCGCGTGCGCCCCGACGATGGTCCGCCACGCTGGGCGCGGTCGGTCATCCTGCCCGACCGGTATGCGAACATGCGTTCGTGTCCGGCGAGGCCACGATCCTGCACGCGGACCTCGACGCATTCTTCGCGTCGGTCGAGCAGCGCGACGATCCGAGCCTGCGCGGCAGGCCGGTGATCGTGGGCGGCGGCGTGGTGATGGCCGCG
>JAICRZ010000015.1 GCA_025937135.1 Thermoleophilaceae bacterium | reverse complement strand
CGCGAACGCCTCGTTGACCTCGAACAGGTCGATGTCGCCGACCGTCATCTTGTTGCGCTCGAGCAGCTTCTTGGTGGCCGGGATCGGGCCGGTGAGCATGATCACCGGGTCGACGCCGACCGTCGTCTGGTCGACGATCTTGGCCCGCGGGGTGAGCCCGAGCGCCTTCGCCTTGTCGGCCGACATCAGCAGCACCGCGGCCGCGCCGTCGGAGATCTGCGACGCGTTGCCGGCCGTGATCTTGCCGTCGGGCTTGAACGCCGGCTTGAGCTGCGAGAGCGTCTCGAGCGAGGTGTCGGGCCGGATGCCCTGGTCGGTGACGTAGGTGTCGCCGTTGACCTGGAACGGGACGGTCTCGCGCTCGAAGCGACCCTCCTCGGTGGCCTGATGGGCGAGCTGGTGCGACCGCACGCCGAGCTCGTCGAGCTCCGAGCGCGGGATCTCCCACTTGTCGGCGATCATCTCGGCAGAGATGCCCTGCGGCACGAGGTTGTACTTCGCCATGAGCTCCTCGGGCCACGGCGTGCCGACCTCGTCGACCCACTTGAAGCCCACGCCCATCGGAATGTGGCCCATGTGCTCGACGCCCGAGCCGATCGCGGCGTCGTGGACGCCGGCGGCGATCAGCGCGGCGCCGAAGTTGACGGCCTGCTGTGCAGAGCCGCACTGGCGGTCGACGGTGGTGGCGGGCGTCTCGACCGGGAGTCCGGCCTGCAGCCACGCGTTGCGGCCGACGTTGAACATCTGCTCGCCGTACTGCTGCACGCAGCCGGTGATGACGTCCTCGACCTCGCTCGCGTCGATCCCGGCGCGCTCGATGACCTCGGTGTAGCACTTCGCGAGCAGCGCGTTCGGGTGCGTGTCCTTGTAGTAGCCCTTCTCCGGGTGACCGCGGCCGATCGGCGTGCGGACCGCCTCGACGATCACGACCTCGCGGCCGTTTCCGTTCTGCATGAGAATTCCTCCGAAGTTCGCGGCGAGTGGCGGGCGAGTTACTGTACCGGTTGACTGGTGAGTCAACCTGACCTCGACGAACGCCTTGGTATAGCGGGCAGCGGGGCGATCGCATGCGGCCTGGCACGCGTCGCGGCGGACCACGGAGAGGTGCTCCTGTGGGCCCGGCGGGACGAGTCGGCCGACGCGGCTCGCGCCGACTGCGGCGACGGCGTACGCGTGACCACCGAGCTCGACGACCTTTCCGGCTGCAGCTACGTCGTGGAGGCGGTCGTGGAGGACCCCGGCGTGAAGGGGCCGCTGCTCGAGCGCATCTCCGGCCTGCTCGAGCGCGACGCGATCCTCGCCTCCACCACCTCGTCGCTGTCGATCGAGGACCTGGCCGCGGCGTGCGGGCGGCCCGAACGCTTTGCCGGCATCCACGTGTTCAACCCGGTCGAGAAGATGCCGCTCGTGGAGCTCGTGTTCCCGGACGCCGCAAGCGATTCCACGCGCTCACGCTCCGAGGCGCTCTGCGAGGCGCTCGGCAAGACCGCGGTCGAGGTGCCAGACACACCCGGCTTCGTGGTCAACCGGCTGCTGTTCCCGCTGCTCTTCAACGCCGTGCGTCTGATGGACGAGCACTCGCTCGCACCGGAGACGCTGGACGCCTGCATGAAGCTCGGCGCCGGCCATCCGATGGGCCCGCTCAAGCTGCTCGACTTCGTCGGCCTCGACGTGGCGATGTCGATCGGCGAGCAGATCGGCGAGGACGTGCCGGAGCGGATCAGGCTGCTCGTCGCCGCGGACAAGCTCGGCCGCAAGACCGGCGCCGGCTTCTACGAGTACTAGCGGCGGCCGGAGCTACGCGGCCGTGAACTCAACCTGACGCACGTCTGCGCAGCATGGACGTCGTGAGGTTTGCGCCAGCTAGGCGGCCGGGCGCTTCTTCGCGCTGCGCTTCGCCGCCAGGTCCCAGACCACGTCGGCCTCGCCGATCCCCTGCTGGGCGGCGAGCGTGGTCACCTGGTCCCACGGGAGCTCCGCGTCGGGCAGGTCGTCCCAGCGGGCGAGCTCGAGCGACTCGAGCGCACCCGTCAAGGACGGGCCGATCTCGCCCTGAGCTCCGATCAGCAGCTGTAGGGCGTCACGCTGGGCGTCGGATAACCGGACTGTCCACATGAAGCAAGCCTCCACGGCGAGGAACGGACTTGCCGGTCGAATCTACGCGCGGGCTCGGACGTCAAGCCGCGGGCTGCGGCTGCACTTCTTCGTCGGTCCCGTGGTCGCGGATGCGCACCGCCTCGATGCGGTTCTCGCGCACGGATTCGACGCGGAGCGAATAGCCGTCCACGCGCACCATGTCGCCGCGCTTGGGGAGCCGTCCGAGCTCGTCGAACACGAGGCCGCCGACCGAGTTGTAGGCGTCGGTGTCGACGGGCAGGTTCACGCCGTAGTCCTGTAGGTCGTTGAGCGGGACGTGGCCGCGCACGTACCAGTCGCCGTTCGCGAGCCGGCGCACCGCGCCGCCCGTCGGGTCGGTCTCGTCGGCGATCTCCCCGACGACCTCCTCGATGATGTCCTCGACCGTGACGATCCCCTCGGTGCGGCCGTACTCGTCGATCACGACCGCCATCGACACGCGCTCGCGCTGCATGTCCGCGAGCAGGTCGTCGAGCGGCTTGGTCTCGGGCACGATCACCGCGTCCTTCACGGCCGTCTCGATCGGCGCCTCGTTGCCGCGGTTCATCATCAGCCGCACGAGCGAGTTGTTGTGCACCGTGCCGCGCACGTGATCGGTGTTGTTGTCCTCGGTCACGAGCAGCCGCGTGTGACCCGAGTCGACGCAGCGCCGCAGCGCGGTCTGCACGTTCTCCGAGATGTCCACCGTCACCACCGCCACGATCGGCGTCATGACGTTCCTGGCCTGCTGCTCGTGCAGGTGGAAGACGCCGGACAGCATCACCGCCTCGCCGGGGTCGAGCGTGCCGCCGCTGACGCCGCGCGCGATCAGCATCTTGAGGTCCTCCGAGCGCGTCGCCTCCTCGAAGCCCTCCTCGGCGTTCACCCCGAGCACCCGCAGCATCGCGTTCGACGCCGCGTTGAGCAGGAGGATGAACGGCTTGAAGATCGCGTGGAAGACCACGAGCGGCCGAGCGATCCGCCGCGCGATGCCCTCCGGGTGGCGGATCGCATAGATCTTCGGCACCTGCTCGCCGGAGGTGATGTGGAAGCTCGTGACCAGCAGGTAGGCGATCGCCACCGACAGCGCGACCGCCAGGCCATGACCGCCGACGTCGCCGAAGATGGGCTCCAGTTTCCGCGCGAGGGCGACCTCGCCCAGGAAGCCGATGGCGATCGACGCCATCGTGATGCCCAGCTGGCATGCCGACAGGTACTCGTCGATCTCGTCGACGACCCTGCGCGCGAGCGCCGCACCGCGGACACCCTCCTCCGCGAGCGCGTCGAGGCGATCGCTGCGGACGCGGACGAGCGAGAACTCCGCGGCGACAAAGAACGCGTTCAGGGCGATCAGGGCCAGGACGGCCACGATGAGCAGGAAGGTGCTCACGCGGTCAGGTCCTGCCGGAACCGGCTACTTCGAGGAGGTTCGTCGTCGCCCATGCGGTAGACGCGGCGAGGCTACCAGAGGGTCAGGCCAGAGAATCGATCTGCCCGGCCAGCTCGAAGTCGTTCTCGGTGATCCCGCCCTCGGAGTGCGTCGAGAGCGTCAGATCCACCTTGTTCCACGAGATGCAGATGTCCGGGTGGTGGCTCATGCCCTCCGCCACCGGCGTGATGCGGTTCACGAAGTCGACCGACGCCTGGAAGTCCTCGAACTCGAGCTGCTTCTTGATCGCGTCGCCGTCGCGCCTCCAGCCCTGAAGCTCCGCCAGCCGCGCCTCGATCTCGTCGTCGCTCAAAACTGCCATCGTTCCCCCATGCGAATCGCCAGCCTGGTCCCGTCGGCCACCGAGATGCTCTTCGCGCTCGGCCTGGGCGACTCCGTCGTCGGCGTCACCCACGAATGTGATTATCCGGCACCGGCGGTCGGCAAGCCCCATCTGACCCGCAGTGTCATCCCGGACGGCCTGTCCGCCGCCGAGATCGACCGCGCGGTGCGCGAGCGGACCGAGCGCGGCGCGGCGATCTACGAGCTCGACGCGCGGACGCTGCGCGAGCTCGCGCCGGACCTGATCGTGACCCAGCAGGTGTGCGAGGTGTGCGCGGTCTCCTTCGACGACGTGAGCAAGGTCGCCGAGACGATCCCGTCCGAGCCGCAGCTGCTGTCGCTCGACCCGGGCACGATCGGCGAGGTGCTGGCCGACATCCGCACGCTCGCACTGGCGGCCGGGGCACCGGAGGCGGGGGAACGGCTGCTCGCCGACTCCGCGGAGCGGCTCGACCGAGTCGCCGCGTCGGTGGGCGGCGCGGACCGCCCGCGCGTGCTCGCACTCGAGTGGCTCGACCCGCCGTACGCCGGCGGCCACTGGGTGCCGCAGATGGTGGAGCTGGCCGGCGGCGAGGACGCGCTCGGACTGCCCGGCGAGAAGTCGCGCGTGTTCGAGTGGTCCGAGGCGCAGGCCGTGCAGCCGGAACTGATCGTGTCGATGCCGTGCGGCTACGCGACCGAGCGCGCCGCGGAGGAGACGCGCGCGCATCTCGATCGGCTCGCGGCGCTCGGTGCGCGCAGAGTGGTGGCGGTCGACGCGTCGGCGTACTTCTCGCGCCCCGGCCCGCGGTTGGTCGACGGTGTCGAGCTGCTCGCGCACGTGCTGCATCCCGACCGCGTGCCCGCGCCCCCACCGGGACGGTTCGCGGAGCTGGATGTGGCCACGGCGGTCACGTGAAGCAGGCCGAGCGCAGCGCCGAGATCGACGCCTCGCCTGAGGACTGCTTCGCGGCGCTCCTCGACTACGAGTCGTTCCCCGAGTGGCAGCGTGCCGTCAGGTCGGTCGAGGTCCTCGAGCGCGACGCGGAGGGCCGCGGCCGTGACGTCGCCTTCCGCATCGACGCCAAGGTCAAGCAGGTCCGCTACGTGCTGCGCTACTCCTACGAGCCGCCCAGCCGGGTCGCGTGGAGCTACGTCGAGGGCGACGTCAGGGACGTGAGGGGCGAGTTCCTGCTCGAGGACGCACCCGCCGGGCGCACCCTGGCCACCTACAGGATCGAGCTGGACGCGGGCGTCTGGATGCCGGGCCCGGTCAAGAAGGTCCTCACCGACCAGGTGATGAAGGGCGCGGTGGACGATCTGGCGCGCCGCGTCACGCGATAGCGATCGCGCCGGCGACCGCCGCCACGCCGAGCGCGCCCGCAAGCACATCGGCCCCCACGCGGGGCATCCGGACGCGCTCCGGCAGCTCGTAGAGGAGCAGCGCCGCCAGCGCGCCGCCGATCAGCCCGCCGACATGCGCGCCGATCGAGATTCCCGGCACGATGAACGTGAACAGCAGGTTCAGCCCGATCAGCACGGGGAGGCCGCTCTGGCGCGGGTCGATCCCGCGGTGGCGGAGGATCACGACTGCGCCGCCCATCAACCCGAAGACGGCGCCCGACGCGCCCACCGCCAGGCTGTTCGGCGACGCCACGAGCACGCCGAAGGAGCCGCACAGGAGCGAGACGAAGTAGAGGATCCCGAAGCGCACGCGCCCGATCGCCGGCTCGAGCATCGTCCCGAGGATGTAGAGCAGGTACATGTTGAAGAACAGGTGCAGCAGGCCCGCGTGCAGGAAGCCGCTCGTGACGAGGCGCCAGTAGTCGCCGTCGGCCACGGCCGGTCCGAACAGCGCGCCCTGCCGGACGATCTCGCTGCCTCCGAGGCTGCCGCCTCCGATCGCGCCGCCGCCGCCGAGCGACTCGCCGAGCTGGACGATCACGCAGATCGCGATGAGGATGTAGGTGAGCGTGGGGTCGCCGGTGAGCGTGCGCGCGGTACGCACCTTGGTCCGCTGGCGCGCGCACTCCGGACAGCGCATGCCGACGGGCGTCGGCGTCATGCAGTCAGGACAGATCGGGCGGCCGCACGAGGAGCAGGACACGCCCGTCTCGCGGCCAGGGTGGCGGTAGCACGTCTCCACTTCCGCTGACGATATCCGCGTGTATTGACGGCTTCTTAAGCGCGTCAGGTCCGCGCGACCACGACCGGCGCCTCGGTGGGCTGCTGCGCGCCGCCGGCGCGCTCGCGCGTGACCATCACCTGGTCGACGCCGTCGAGGTTGCCGGGCACCGCCCCCGTGCCGTCGCCGTTCTGGTTCACCGTGAAGAGCGGACCGGGGTCGATTCGATCGCCGCGCTTGAGCCAGATCTCGTAGACCTGCCCGTGTGGCGCAGGCGGCATCGAGGACACGCGGAGCTGCGACGTCGAGCCGTCCTTGACGAGCACGGCGTGCGCCGAGCCGACGCGCGTGTGGTCCACGGACGCCGTGATCGTCTCGGCGCCTTCACCCCCGCCGCCGCTGTTGATCGCGTAGCCCACGACCAGCCCGACGAGGAGGGCCGCCGCCGTGGCGGCAATGGCCAGCCGCGGCATGGTGAGGCGCAGGCGCAGGCGCCGGCGCGGCGCTCGCTGGGGCGTCTCAGCGTGCACCTGCTCCATCAGCGCGTGCTTGAGCGACGCCGGCGGCTCGTACTGCTCGACCGAGCGCGGCAGTGCGTCGGCGGCGGTGCGCAGGCGGTCGATCTCGTCCTGGCACACGTGGCAGGTGGCGGCATGGCGCTCGAAGTCCGAGCGCTCGTGATCCTCCAGCGCACCCAGCAGGTAGGCGCCGACGTCCTCGCGGAAGCGATCGTGCTCGGTGGCGCTCACGCGTACTCCTCCGCGAGCTGGCGGCGCAGCTTCTCGAGGCCGAGCCGCATCCGCCCCTTGACGGTGCCGATGGGCATCTTGAGCATCTCCGCGATCTGCGAATGGGTGAAGCCGCCGAAGTAGGCGAGCTCGATCACCCGCGTCTGGTCGCCCGGCAGCGTCTCGAGCGCAGCGCGCACCGTTCGCGCCTCCTCGCGCCGCGCTACCTCCACGTCCGTGCGCTCCTCAGCCTCATGCCGTTCCTCGATCCCTTCCGCAGTAGTACGGCGGCGGTCGTGAACGAGGTTTCTCCTCAGGGTGTCGATTGTCCGGTGATGAACAATGCCGAGGATCCAGGTGCGCACGCTGCCACGGTCGGCCTCGTAGCGCGCGCGGCTGCGCCAGATCGAGATGAACGCCTCCTGGACGGCGTCCTCGGCACGCCCGCGGTTGCCGGTCATCCGGTAGGCGAGCGAGAAGGCGGCCGCGCCGTGGCGGTCGTAGATCGTCTCGAACGCGCGCGGGTTGCCGCCGACCATGAGCTGCATGAGCTCCTCGTCGGCCAGTAGATGGATGTCCTTAGCAGCCAAGCGCCAATACACTCCTGCCCGCTCTTCGCAGGCATGTACCCGCGTGGATCACCCTCTCATGCGCTCTCCCGCACAGACCTGGGCCAAGCTGATCGGCATCGTGCTCGTGGTGGCCGGCATCGTCGGCTTCTTCTACTCGAGCGCGTTCGGCTCGCCGGGGAAGGTCGACGGCGTCTTCGGCGTGCTCGACGTCAACGGCTGGCACAACCTGCTGCACATCGTCAGCGGGCTGCTCGGCATCGTGTACTCGCGCACCTACTCGTCCGCGCGCGCCTACTGCCTGCTGCTGGCCGCCGCCTACGCCATCGTGGCGATCTGGGGCTTCGCGGTGGGCGACGGCGGGAACATCCTCGGCTTCCTCCCCGTCAACACCGAGGACAACATCCTGCACACGATCATCGCGCTGGTGTCGCTGGGCGTCGGGGTCGGAACGCCGGGCGTGCCCGCACCCAGCTCCGTCGAGTCGAACAAGCAGTACGGCCTTAAAGAATTGAACCTTTAGCCCAAAGGAGATTGTTCGGCCCCCGTCGGCATGCCCGCGGCAGCGCGGCTGCCGGGGTGGGGCCCTCCAATCTCCTAACGGCGGAGGCGCCGGCGGACGTCGCCGGTCACCTCGAGCATGCCCTTGCCGAGCGCGGCGACGCCGCGGGCCTCGCGGTGCTTCTGCTTCTGGCGCGCGCGGACGACCACCAGCGCACCGCCGGCGCTCACGCCCACCACGCCGGCCACGACGAGCCGCGCCCAGCGGCGCGGGTCGCGGAAGGCGCTCGGGTCCCAGTCGGCGATCTCGTCCACGGCCGCGCCGGTCACCGCCGTCAGGCGGCGCTCGAGCTTCTCACCGAGGTCCACCGGCGGGTCGACCGGGACGAGCGCGCCCTGGAGGAGTCGCTCCATGTCACTCATCGAGGCTCTGCTCCAGCTGCTTGATGGCTCTGTGGATCAGCACCTTCGTGGCCCCCTCGGATCTTCCGAGCGCGCGCGCGATCTCCTTGTTGTCCATGCCGAGCGCGAAGCGCATGATCAGCGCCTCGCGGCGGTCGTCCGCCAGCGCCGCGACGCCCGCCAGCACCGCGCCCAGCTCCTCGCGCCCCTCGACCAGGTCGGCCGTCTCGTGCGGGTCGGAGATCACCGCGGCGTCCTCGAGCTGCGTCTGCGGCCGGCGCGAGCGGTCGCGGTAGTAGTTCGCCGCCAGGTTGTGCGCGATGCGGATCAGCCACGGGCGCAGCGGCCTGCCCTCCGACTCCGCCACCGCGCGCTCGAAGTGACGGTAGGCCTGGAGAAAGGTCTGCTCGGTCAGGTCCTCGGCGTCGTGATGGTTGCCGCAGCGGTAGTACGCGTAGCTGTACACGTCGCGCAGATGCGTGCGGTACAAGGCGCTGAAGTCGTCGTCGAGCCGGGCCTTGTCCCTCATGGCGTGCGCGGACACGCACGGAGCCTACCTCCGCCCCCTCGCCCTCAGGCGGCGGCGCGGCCGCCCGCGCGAACGTCCTCGATCCAGCGCGACGGGAGGATGCGCCCCTCGACGAGGCCGGTCAGGCTCTCGAGCGCGGGCGCCTCGCAGCCGACGCGGTCGCAGAGCTCGGTGAGCTGCGGCACCGTGTCGACAGCCTCGGCGGTCGCGCCCAGGCGGCCCGCGATCTCGCCGGCCGGCACGCCACGGGCGAGCAGCTCGCCGGCGCGGCGGTTGCGGCTGTGCGGGGCGAGCGCGGTGGCCATCAGGTCACCGATGCCGGCCAGGCCGCGGAAGGTCTCGGGATCGGCGCCCAGGCGGATGGCCAGCCGCTCGACCTCACCGAAGACGCGCGCGGCGGCGGCGCCCGCGGCGTTCTCGCCGCTCGCCGACGCTGCGGCGGCCGCGAGCGTGGCCGCGTTCTTGCCGCAGCCGGCGAGCTCTACGCCCGTCACGTCGCGCGAGCGCTCGACGTCGATGCACGCGCGGGTCAGCGCGTCGCCGAGCTGCTTCGCGAACGCATCGTCGGTCGTGGCCAGCACGGCGGACGCGCCGGAGCTGACCGCCTCGCCGGCGTGGAACGGGCCGCCGAGCGCTGCGATCGCCCGCGCCTTGACACGCTCGCGCACGTACTGCGACGGCAGCTTGCCGAGCGGTGGAACCAGTCCCTTCGCCAGCACGAGGACCGCGGTTCGCTCGCCGATCTGCGCCCCCACGCTCCCGACCGCGGCGGGCAGCGCGCTCGCCGGCACGGCGAACACCACGAGGTCCACGCCCGCCAGCTCGATATCGCCGACCGTGGTGGGCGCCACTCCTTCGGGAAGGTCGATGCCGGGCAGGTGGTCGGCGTTGCGGCGCTCGGCACGCATGCGCTCGGCGTGGTCGGCGGAGCGCGAGCCGAGCTGCACGTCGAGCCCTGCGCGGGCGAGCAGCGCGGCCACGCCGGTGCCCATCGAGCCGGCGCCGATGACGGCCGCCTTGCGCAGCGGCGGCAGCCCGCCGAGCCACTCCCACTGGAGCTCGACGCACGGCCAGATCCGCGCGGTCACCTCTGCCGCCAGCGACGGCGACGGCTTGTCCACGCGCGGGAAGGTGAGCGGGCGACCCATGCGCACCTTCACCTTCGCCGGGCGGATCCGCCAGCCGCGGCGCACGTGCTCGGTGCCGTGTACCGCAACCGGGACGACCGGTGCGCCGGACTCGAGCGCCAGGCGCCCCACGCCGCGCTTCGGCCTGCCGAGCGAGCCGGTGCGGATGCGCGTGCCCTCGGGAAAGATCACCACGACGTCGCCGCGCCCCAGGATCTCGATCGCGGTCTCCATCGACTCGGCGTCGGACTCGCCGCGGCGGATCGGGAACGCGCCGATCGCGTTCAGCAGCCAGCCCTGCCAGCGCCGCTCGAACAGCTCGCGCTTGGCGACGAAGTAGATCGGCCGCCGGACGCAGATGGCGACGACGAAGGGGTCGAGGAAGCTGCGGTGGTTCGCCGCGAGGATCACGGGCCCCTCCTTCGGCACGTGCTCGCGGCCGATGCGCGTGGTGCGGAAGTAGAGGAGCAGGAACGGCTGGAGCACCGCGCGCACGACCCAGTAGACGATCGGCTGCACGCCGCGCTCGCGAGCGCGCTTGTGGTGAGCCGAGAGCTCGGGCGATGTACCGCTCGCGGAGGGCATGCGTACTCCGAGAGGTACCCGAGACGCCCGGGAGCGTTACGCTGCGGCTGGATGAAGTTGCAGCGCAGTCTCGGTGGAGCGATCGCGGGAAGCCTGGCCACGGCCGTCTGGGCCGCCCAGCAGCCGCTCGACAAGCGCGTGTTCGAGTGCGAGTACGACGACGTCGAGATGCTCGGCAAGCTCGTCACCAGCGGCCGCGAATGGCCGCTGATCGGGCTCGCGGTGCACATGGTCAACGGCGCGCTGTTCGGCGCCGCCTACGCGCAGGCGCGGCCCTTCATCCCGGCGCCGCCGGTCGCCGCCGGCCTGCTCGCCGGGCTCACGGAGCACGCGCTCTCGTGGCCCGCCGTGTCGCTGGTGGACAGCCGCCACCCGGCGCGCGGCGACATGCCAACGCTGTGGGGCAACAAGCGCGCGCTGCTTCAGGCAACCTGGCGGCACGCGTTGTTCGGCGCCGTGCTCGGTGGCCTGGAGGCGTTGATCAACGACCGCTCGGCCGACGAGCCGCCCGAGGTGCCGTTCTCCTCGAACGGGCACGGCAGCATGGAGACCGCGGTTACGGTCTCCGAGACCTCCTCCTAGCCCTCGAGTCCTCCGCGCCGCGGCGGCCCGTGGCCGAACAGCGTGAGGTTCGGATCGAGCTGACGCAGGCGCTCCATCGACTCCTCGTTCTGCTTCGGGTCGACGGTCGCCCAGTCCGCGGGTGGCCCGAGCTTGCCGATGTTCCAGAAGACGTCGCCGCAGATGAGCGTGTGGTCGGCCTCGCGCCAGAACGACATGTGCCCGGGTGAGTGACCCGGCGTGTCGAGGACGGTGAAGCCGGCGACCTCGTCGCCCTCGTTCAGCCGGCGCGCCACCGGATGCGCGGGCGGCGACGGCAGGCGGGCGGCCAGCTTCGATCCCGGCACGACGTCCCCCTTCTCCACCGCCTCGGCGTCCCGCGCAGGCGCCCACAGCGGGATGCCGAGCTCGCCGCAGATCCGGTGGCTCGACCCGAAGTGGTCCGGATGCGCGTGCGTGAGGGCGTGCGCGCCGACATCCCTCGTCTCGAGCTGCCTGAGGATCCGGCGGGCCGAGAGCACGGTTCCCGCGTCGATCAGGACGTCGCCCACGAGGTACACGTTGATCGCGTTCCGCGGCGTGCCCGTGAGCATGTAGACGTCGTCGGCGACCAGGCGCATGAGGTTGTTACCTGCCCGTCACGCAGTTGTCGCAAAACGAACCCCGCTGTGACGCAGGGTCTCCTCTCACGTGACGGAGAGTTCATGGCCGCCGCCCTCGCCTGCGGGCCGCGGGCGGCGCTCTCGCACCTGAGCGCTGCGGAGCACCACCGCCTCTGGACCGCGTCGGGGCGGCCGATCCACGTCACATGCGCGGTCCGCCGTTCGCGGCCCGGCATCCGCTCGCATGAGGGCAAGCTGCTCAGGCGCGACGTCGCTCTCGTGCGCTCAATTCCCTGCATCGATCTGCGCGGGCTCGAGCGAGTGGTCGACCAGGCCGAGGTGCGGCGACTGCTGCGCATGCGCGAGGTCGATGACGTCCTCGCCCGCTCCAGCGGACGGCGTGGCGCCACGAACCTGCGGACCGTCCTCGCCATCGAAAACGAGCCCGCGATCACCAAGAGCGAGATGGAGGAGCTGTTCCTCGAGCTCTGCCTGACCCTGCTGATCGTGGAGACCGACAGCAAGCGCTGGCACGGGACGACGCGGCGGCGCGAGAAGGACAACGCGCGCGACCGCCGGCTCCAGCTCGCGGGGTGGCGCGTGCTCCGCTTCAGCTGGCGGGCTGTCGCTGAAGAGCCCGCCGCGGTAGCGGAGGAGCTGCGAGCTTTCCTGCGAGGAACGGCCGCTCCACGAATCGCCAGCTGACCGCCGCCGCGCCCACCGCGACCGGGACCACCAGCACGAGCGCGGGGACGAACGACAGCGGCAGCAGGTCGAGCCGCCGCAGGAACAGGATCAGCGGCACGTGCCACAGGTACAGCCCGTACGAGCGCACGCCGAGCCACGACAGCCGGTCGAGCCGGCGCAGCCCACCCGCCGCCACGGCCGCGATCACCAGCCCGAACCCGACGGCGGCGGGTAGATCGGCAAGCACCGCCAGCACCGGGTTCACGACCCGCGGGGCGGCAACGGAGTGCCAGACGCCGTTGGCCACCACCAGCAGCACACCCGTAATCGCAAGAAGGGAGGACCGACGCCGCGCGGGCCATGCAGCCGCCGCCATTCCCACCGCGAAGTACGGCAGGTACGCGGGCAGCGCCTTCGTGAACACCTGCCCCGCTGCCAGCTCGTGCCCGAGCAGGTTCCACGCCAGGCCGCCGAGCACGAGCAGCGGCAGCACCCAGCGCCGCGACACGAAGGGCAGCACGACGTAGAACGCCGCCTCCACGCACAACGTCCAGGTGACCGGGTTGAGCTGCATGATCGTCGCGCTCGAGTAGTTCTGCCCGAACACCGCGAACAGCCCGAGCGACGAGGCGTCCGGCAGCCGGATCCCGGGCGTCGACCCGCCGCCCCACAGCAGGAGCAGCGCGCCCGCCAGGGCGAACCAGTAGGCCGGGAGGATCCGCAGCGCGCGCCGCGCGAAGTAGCGGCGCAGGTCGAACCGCGTGCGAAACAGCAGGAACCCGGACAGCACGAAGAAGAGCACCAGGCCGATCCGCCCCTCGAACAGGAAGCGGTTCCAGAACCCCTCGCGGGTCGGATGGGTCGGGTCCGGCCAGGTGTAGAGCCAGACGTGGAACGCGAGCACCGAGAGCGCCGCAAGCGCACGCAGCCCGTCGAGTGCGCCGTCGCGCCGCGCGTTCAGCAGGACGCCGTGCCCCACGCCTGGCAGGCGACGTCGACGTAGTCGAACGTGGAGAGCTTCACCTTGTCGCTTCTGTTCCCCAGAACCGGGCCCTGGAGTCCCCAATGCTTCACGAGCGGCTCGTCCTGGGCCGGATCGCCCTGCGTGTACACGCGCATCGACTCGCCCGGGCGAATCACCGACGGCGGCGTGAACGCGTAGGTGTAGCCCGGCGTCCAGAGCCGGTAGCCCTCGAGGTCGACGGTCGAGCCCGACACGTTCGTGACCGTCACGTACTCGTCATGGCGCTTGTACGCCGGCGTCAGGCGGATCGCGCCCTTCAGCCGGTCGTCGCAGCGCCAGCGACACGGGTACTGCATGTGCGCGCGGATGTCGCCGTCGGGGTCGAACAGGTACGCGCCGTCGCCGTAGCCCTTGCCGGTCGAGGACGGGTTGTCGAAGATCGGGCTGCGCCGGTTCCAGTAGAGCGAGCCGGGAATGCTGTCGATCCCGCGGCCCACGTAGACGGTCGCGGTCGAGTTCGGCGGGACCACCTCGCCCGCCGGGAACACGTAGCGGCGCAGGTCGGAGTCGCGCACCCACCAGCCACCGAGCGGCAGCGGGTTCACACCGTCGAGGTTCTTGATCCGGATCCACTCGCCGTTCACGTTGTCGAGGTCGCTGCCGTCGGCGTCCGCGTTCACCCACAGCCGCACGTTCGCCGGCGGCCCGGGCGCGCAGGACTCGGGATCCCAGATGCCGATCTGCCGAGCTGCGGCTCGCTGCGCGAGGATGCTGTAGCTCGTGTTCCAGGCCCACTCGCTGCCGTTGCTGAGCCACAGCGCGTGGCCCTCGGTGAGCAGCGTGCGGCCGACGTCGCGCCAGCGCCCGTGGATCTTCACCGATACCGCCCGCCGCGCGCGCCCGCGCGAGTTGCTGGCCGGGTCCTGCGCCGCGAGCCGGACCCGTCCGCCGCCCGCGCGCACGAGCTGCTCGAGCCGCGCGGTGGCCTCGTCGGCGTGGCACTCGCCCACGCGGTCGTCCGCTGAGCTGGTGTGCACGTACTCCTCGGTGGCGTTGATGCCGGTGATGCGCACCCGAACGACGCTCCTCGGGTGGTCGAGCTTGACCGACAGCGTGTCGCCGTCGCCGATGAACGTGACCTTGCCGGTCCAGAAGTAGCACGTGGGCGACATCGCCCCGACGCCGCAGGGGCCGCGGGTTGCGGCCGACGCACCCGCGGCGGGCAGCGCGAGCAGCGCGAGGGCAAGGATGAGGGCGAACCGGCGCATCAAGAGGGCTGGAACACGGCGCGCCCACGGCGGTTGCGCGAGAGCCGGGGAAGGGATTCGAACCCTCGACCTGCCGCTTACAAGGCGGCTGCTCTGCCAGCTGAGCTACCCCGGCGCTGCGCGAACGCTAGACGACAGCTCAGCGCGCTCCGATCACCGACAAGAGCCACAGGCCGAGGCTCGTGAAGCCCACCATCACCACGAGCATCCAGTACTGCGACCGCGACGCCTGGCGCACGTTCGTGTAGATCGACAGCGCGCGATCGTGCGCGAGGATCAGGCCCGACACGTGGCCGATCACGAGCGCCGCCACCTGCACGTACCAGATGCCGGTGCTCGATATCACCGTGTAGTCGATCCCGGAGTTCGCCGTGCCGAACAGGTTGGAGCCGGTGCCGAGCGGGTCGGAGATCAGGTACCTCATCGCCTGCCCCTGGTAGACGAGCAGCGAGAAGTAGTGCGCCAGCAGGTAGGCGAAGGCGATCGGGATGAGCGTGTGCGAGAACAGCCGCGCCAGTTCGCGCGGCGTGTGCCTGCGGTCGATCGTGGTGATGCCGGTGACGCCGAGCCGGTAGAAGCCGCCGATGACCGCCACGCAGCCCAGCAGCCCGACCGTCCCCGCGAGCTCCAACCCGGTGGTGCCGCCGCCGAAGAGGTCGGTCAGGTCGGGGCCCAGGCTGGCCCACACCGGCCCGTTCGAGAAGCCGTCGAAGGTCGTCGTGCCGATCGCGATCACGAGCAGCGCCGTGGACCCGGCCATCAGCGGCGCCCGCGGCGCGCCCGACAGCGGCGGGCGCAGGTGCAGCACGCCGTCGCGCCGCTCGAACACCGACAGCCGCGAGAACAGGTTGAAGTAGACGCCGAACGGGTCGGCGCGGTCGCTCCACGCGTCGATCCCGTAGACCGCCATGCCGGCGAGCATCGTCACCGCATAGGCGATCGCGAGGATCGCGAGCTTGTCGGGATCGGTCTTGTGGACGTAGTTCAGCTCGATCCAGGCGAACACCAGGATGCCGATCGCCGCCGGCCAGCGCCCGAGCCAGTCGGGATACGTCCGCGTCCGCCAGCCGCGCCCGCGCGCCAGCCACCGCACGGCGACAGCGAACGAGCGCCACGGGTTGAACGCGCGGAAGACGTCGCCGAACAGCACGCTCGCCACCGGGCCGCCCACCCACAGGATCACGTACACGCTCGTGGGCGCGAGGTTGGCGGTGGCCGTGGTCACGCCCTCCAGGCCCGCGTAGACCACGATCCCGTAACAGGCGATGCCGATCGCCCCGGTCACGACGAGGACGGCGCCGGGGATCCGAAACAGCCGCCGCTCGTCCGGCTGCTGGAGCCGCGGCTCGCGCCACAGAGCGCTGAGCGCCGCGAACGACGCGGCCAGCACGATCGCAGCGGCCCAGCCGAAGAGCCAGGTCGGGATCGGCAGGTCGGTCCGCCCGACCAGCCCGTGCGCCTGCGCCGCTGCGGGCAGCGCGGCGACGGCCGCGAGCGCGAGGCCCGCGGCCACCCATGCGCGCAGCCTCACGGGTTGACCTTCAGCGACGCGATCTGCTCGCCGCGGCTCTCGAGCTCGACGACGAACTCGCCGTCGATCTTGGCCGGGAAGCTGAACCTGATCGGATGCCCGGGCGCGACGTCCTTGTGGAAGTCGTAGCCGTGCACGTGCACCTCGTCGGCGACGTCGGAGGTCACCTTGAAGCTGACGGTGTCGCCCTTGTTGAAGGTCAGGTCCTTGATCCCGCCGACCGGCTTGCCACCCCTCACCTGCACGTTCGGGATCGCCGCAGGCTTGCCCGGCGCCTGCGGCTCCGCCGTGGTGGCCACCCCGTTGTTCGTCTTGCTGCTGTTCGAGTCGTCGCCGCCCGGCTTGAGGGCGATGAAGAGGACGATCGCGATCACGATCACGACCACTGGCGCGGCGATGCGCATGAGCTACCTCCGTTGAGTTCGGGAATCCGTCCGGGTCACGTCACGTGGACGCGACCGGCGGCCCGCGCGCGGGCAGGAGGAGCGGCGCGGCGGTGCGCGCCTGTGACCGAAGTCGAAAGGCGAGGGTGGCGGCCTCGGCGCGCGCGGCCGGCGCCTGCCATGGGCGCGTGTCGCGTGCGCCCTCGCGCCGGGTGACGAGTGCGATCCCGAACGCCACGAGCAGCGCCAGCGGCAGCGCGAGCCAGCCGCCGTGTCCGAGCGGCGATACGCCCTCCGCCAGCTCCTGGACGCAGTAGATGCCGATCAGCCCGCAGGCCGTCGCGGGCCATGTGACGTGCAAACGCGGCGCCGCTGCCGCGCGCCCGGCCAGCGCGCGCGCCAGCGCCAGCACGAGCAGCCCCGCGAACAGCGAGCCGGCCGGGCCGAGGTACGCGTGCTGCGGGCCGCCGGGCGAATGGCCCGCGAGCAGGTAGCGGAGCTGGTGCACGGCCAGCGCCCCGGTCCCGAGCAGCGCTGCGAAGCGCAGCATCTAGGACGCCGTCCTGTCGGTCTGGCGCGCCCGCAGCGCGGCGAGGCCGCCGCCGATCGCCAGCAGCAGGACGGGCACTCCGAAGATGATCGCGGGCGACGTCCCGCCGCCTCCGCCCCCGCCGCTCGATGCCTTCGGCAGCTTGGGCGCGGCGATCGGGTGACCGTCGGCGGCCGCGATCTTCAGCACGGCGGCGATGGCGGCGCGCCCCAGCGCGTCCGCGCTGCCGGACGACGGCTTCGGCACCGCTGTCAACGAGCTCGCCAGGTTGGGTGCCACGGCCGCGGTGCCGTAGCCGGCCTCCATCACCACCAGCAGCGGCTTGGCCTTGTTGAACTTGATCTCGCTCTCGAGAAACGACGCGTACGGGCCCGGCCGGCCGAGGAACTGCGGCACCGTGCCGAGGTCGGTCTGCGAGGCGATCACGGCGACCTTCAGCGGATAGCCCTTCTTGTGGAGCTGCTTCACGGTCGCCATCAGCGCGCTCGACACCGGCTTCGGCACCACCGGCTGGTAGGGCAGGTAGACGTCCTGGAGCAGCAGCACGTCGCTCGCGGGGTCGCCGTCGGCATGCGCGGCAGGCGGGATCGCGAGCGCGGCGAGCAGCACGACGGTTGCGAGCACGCGGCGCATTCGCGCCAGCACGTTACAGACCGGGCGGGAAGCGATAGCGCGTGTGCGGCTGGACGTGGCCGCCGATCTCGAGCACGATCTGCGCGTGCCGAGTCAGCGGGATCGCGCGCGGGTCACCGTCCCAGCGGCGGCCGCCGACGTATGCCTCGACCGGGCCGCGGAAGCTCGCGAGCCGGCGCCGGCCGAGCGGCTGGCCCCAGAGGGCGAAGAGGTCGCTCAGGCGCGGCGCCCGCGGCGCGCCCGGCTCGACCTCGATCACGCCGGTCGGCTCGCGCGTGCGCACGGGATACGAGCAGCGGCCGCCGCGCACGTACGCGCCCTCGCGCCTGCGCGGCGGCGCGATCCCGATGCCCGGCGCCACGATCACGACGCGGCGCGCCGCGAACAGCTCGAGGTGCGCGCCGTAGCGCCCGCGGCCCGGCCCAGGCGAGCAGCGCAGCCCGGCCACCGGCGACGCCTCCGCGACGGCATGCGAGAGCGATGGCGGGCGCCAGCGCGCGTCGGGGCCGACGCCCGGGGCGGAGCGCGGCAGCGGCGGGTGCGGGTCGCCGGCGCCGCAGCCGGCCAGGAGCAGCGCCAAGGCGACCGCGGCCAACCGCGCGCCGGCGGTCAGCGAATGCGCTTGGTCGTCGTGTTGTAGTGGCGCTTGCGCGTCTCGCGGTGGCCGAACGCGTCGGTGCCGCGGGCGGCGAACGTGTACTTCCCGCGCGGGAGGTGCACGCGGCGGCGGAAGCTCCACGCCGTCTTGTCGGTACGGTGGCCGAGGTAGCGCGCCTTGACCGGGATCCGGATCGCCTTCCTGCACGAGCGCGCCCTCGACAGCCGCCCCTTCTTCGTCAGGAAGCGGCAGCGCCGGCCGCTCTTCTTCGACACGCTCACGGTCACCTTCGCCACCTTGCCGTGGAACGCGCTCTTCGACGTGCCGGTGTTGCACACGCGGTCGATCGTGCGCCCGCTCAGCCGGATCCGCCGGCGCGTCGCGCGCAGGTGCCTCCTGCTGATGCTCGAGCGCGGGGCGACACGATCCCCGCACACGTGGTTGCTCGACGACAGCGGGGTGGCGCCGTTCGTCGCGGGCCGCCCGCTGCAGTCGGCGCCGTTCGGGCTGAGCGACGGGCCCGCTTTCTGGAGCGCGACGTACGCGTGCGAGCCGAAGTTGTCGTCGTCCTCGTGGCCCGGCGAGTGGTTCTCCGGATCGCCCGGCAGCGCGATCGCGCCGCAGCCGGTCGCGGGGTTCACGGCGACGGACGAGAAGTCGGCCAGGTTGCGGTTGCCCGGCTGGCCCGGGATCAGCCCGCAGAAGATGCCCTGCGTGCAGATGTCCTGGTAGTGGATCGGGTCGGGCGTGACCGTCGCGTAGTCGAACGACTCGCCGCCGTCGAAGCTCGTGGCCGCGTAGTAGCGCCAGGCGTTCCTGGCGTCGTTGGGGTCGCCGGACGCCTCGCTGCCGAACCAGCCCACGAGCAGCTCGTCGCCGCCGCGTCCGCCCGCCACCCACGGCAGCACGTTGGCCTTGAGGTTCGGTGGATTCACCTGGATCGGCGCCGACCAGTGCGCGCCGCGGTCGGCGGAGCGGAACAGCCACAGGTTCGTGTCGGCCTGGTTCGCGCCCGTCTTGCCGGCGGCGGTCACGTAGAGGTGGTCGGCGCCGTCGATGCCCTCGGCCTGGAAGATCTTGCCGAGGTCAGCGTCGGCGTTCTGGTAGATCAGCGTGTTCTTGAAGACCGTGGTGCCGTCGCAGCCGCCGGGCGGGCTCGCGGCCATGTAGAGATGGTTCAGCGCAGAGCCGACCGGCGAGGCCGCCTGGTCGGGCGTGGTGAACTCGACGTAGATCGTGCCGTCGCGCCCGACGACCGGCTTGGAGACGAGCGTCCCGCCCTGCGGCGTGTAGGTCTGCGCGGCCGGGCCGCCCGGGTCGATGATCGTGCCGCACGGCGTGAACGTCTGCGCGCCGTCGGTCGACTTGTAGATCAGCGGGAAGCCGGCGGCGAAGTCGTGGTAGGTCAGGTAGATCTCGCCGTGCGTCCCGCGCGTGAGCCATTCGCGGTCGTTCTCCGGGCCCTGCTGGTTCTTCGCGAACGGCGTGTCGCAGTCGGGGAACGAGTGGCCGTGGTCGTGCGACGTGCAGATGTCAGCCGCCACGGCCTCGAGGTCGGCCACGAAGACGGTGCCGTCGGCGCCCACCTCCACGTCGGAGTCGCCGCCGCCGCTCCCACTGCCCGTGTTCAGGACCTCCGGGAAGCTCACTCCGCCGTCGTGGGAACCCCAGAAGCCGACTCCCTTGGTGGCCGCCGCGCCGATGGCCGCGCCGGCCGCCGACGGGATGCCCTGCGGCGCCGTCACGTAGGTGTCGCCGTTGCCGCTCGGATCGAAGGTCAGCGACGGCTCACCGCCGGCCCACTTCGGCAGCTGCTGCGGCGATGTGAACTCGAGCGCCTGCGCGCTCGCGGTGAACGCGAGCGTCGCGACGATGGTGGCCAGCAGTACCCCTCGGCCCAGCACGGCCGGGCATATTACGCCCGAATGAAGACCGGCGTCCCCAGTGGAACGCGGCGCATCAGCGCTTTCAGATCCTCAGCGTCGGCATGCAGGCAGCCGGCGGAGGACGGAACGCCGATCGAGCCCGGGTCGTTCGTCCCGTGGATCGCCAGGCGATCGCCGCCGCGCCAGCCCGCGGGCGTGTTCGTCTGGTGTCCGGAGAGCGCGAGGATGCAGCAGCCGTAGTAGGCGCCGTAACGGGTGCCGGGGAGTTTGTCGGTGATCGAGAAGCGGCCGGTCGGCGTCGGCGAGCCGGGGCGGCCGATACCGACCACGGCCGTGCGCACGACGCGCTTGCCCGCGACGAGCTGGAGCCGGCGGCGCGAGAGGTCGATCCGGATCGCGATGCGCGTGCGACCGCGGTCGAACTCGCCCCTCCTCGCCTTCACCCAGCCGAGCTTGCCGTTGGGAAGGTCGGTGCTCGTGACGCCGACCCAGTCACCGTGGCGCGCGGCCACCGTCAGCGTCGTGGGCGACCCGAACTGCGTGCGCGGGCCCACGCCCGCGAGGACCCTGCCACCCGGTCGTGCTCGGAGCTGCACCGCTCGCTTCACGTGGAGAACAGAGTAGGCGCCGGGCCTGGCCGGGGCCACCTCCGGAAGCGGTTGGAGCCGTGCCGTCGGAAGCGCCACGGGCGCCGCCGGGGGGCCCGCAGCTCGCTGCGAGCGTGCACGCTGCGTGAGCGCCACGGCCATGAGGCCGAGGATCGCGAGCAACGCGGCGACGAAGACGGTGACGAGGGACGGACGGACCATGGCCCGCCCTCGGCATCGGCCGCAAGGCGGGCACGGCTGTGATCAGCCCGTCGAAAGCTGGACGGCTGTACTAACCAGTCTGGGGGAAACGCTCGGAAATCGGAGGACCGGACGCGGAGTCCAAGCCCGCCGCGGCAGGCCGAGCCGGTCCGAACGATTTCCGTTTGTTATCGCTAAGCGGGGACGCGGCGCGATTCCAGGTGAGCGCCGACCTTGCGCTTCACCCGCTGGAGGGCGTTGTCCACGGTTTTCGTGTCGCAGTCGAGGCGAGTGGCGATCGTCTCGTAGGAGTAGCCGTCGAGGTAGAGCGACAGCACCGAGCTCTCGAGCTCCGAGAGCACGCTCGACAGGCACGCGACCAGCGAGTGCAGCTCCTCGCTCGAGATCACCTGGTTGACCGGGTCGTGCGCGGTCGGACCGGGCAGGATCTCGTCGAGCGTCGGGTCCGACTCCGTCGCGGCCGCCGGCGTGGCCGAGAACGAGACGTACTGGTTCAGCGGTGCGTGCTTGTTGCGGGTGGAGGTCTTCACCGCCGTGATGATCTGGCGGGTGATGCAGAGCTCGGCGAAGTTGCGGAAGCTCGACTCGCGGTCGGCGCGGTAGTCGCGCACCGCCTTGTAGAGGCCGACCAGGCCCTCCTGGATCAGATCGTCGGAGTCGCCACCGATGAGGAAGTACGACGATGCCTTGAGCCGGACGAACCCGTAGTACCGGCGGACGATCCGGTCGTACGCGTCCCGCTTGCCCTGCTTGGCGAGGGCGACGAGATAGTGATCATCAAGCTCAGCTTGATGGTTAGACTGGGTGCGCATCGAGGCGGCAGCTGGCACAACGTCTCCTTGTGGGCCACCACGTCCAGCGCGGCGGCCCTTCGGTAACGGCGCCACTTACCTCCCCTGGTAAGCGCCCGGTGATCTGGGTTTTCCGAAGGCCTCGCGGAGAAGGGTGAACCTTTACTCCAGCCTTACGTTGCGCGGCAGTATTGCCTGGTTATGGAGCGCTGTCAACCAGGTGCCGTCGAAAATGCAAGATTCCGTACACGACGGCCGACGCCGCCGAACTCACGTTGAGCGAATCCAGCTTCCCCAGCAGCGGGAGCGCGACCAGCTCGTCGCACGTCTCGCGCACGCGCGGCCGCAGCCCGCGACCCTCCGATCCGAACACCGCAACCACCCGGCCGCGGTAGTCGGGCCGGTCGTACGGGACAGCGTCGGCGGCGCTCGCGCCGTACACCCAGGCGCCCGTCTCCTTGGCGTCGCGCAGCCAGTCGGCGAGGTTGCGCACGCGCGCGACCGGCAGGTGCTCCACCGCCCCGGCCGACGCCTTGCACACCACCGGCGTGACCTCCGCGCTGCGCCGCTCGGGGATCACGACCCCGGCCGCGCCGGCGCACTCCGCCACGCGGCAGACCGCGCCGAGGTTGCGCGGGTCCTGCACCTCGTCGAGCGCGAGCACGATCGCGTCGTCCGCCGCCAGCAGCGAGCCCGGATCGGCGTAGCGGTACTCCTCGACGTCGGCGCAGACGCCCTGGTGGTCCGGCGAGCCGCAGAGCTCGGCGAGCTCGTCACCCGATGCGATCCGTGGGTCGGGCAGCCACGGCTCGCGGCCGGCGTTCTTCGTGGCCCAGACCTGCCGTACCGCGCGCGGCCCGCGCAGCGCCTCGCGAACGGCGTTGCGCCCGTAGACGATCACCGCAGCGGCACGAGCGTGGGCCCGTCGGGCGTGTCGCGCACCTGCCAGCCCAGCTCGGCGAGCTGATCGCGCCGCGCGTCGGCCGTTGCGAAGTCCTTCGCCGCGCGCGCGGCCTCGCGCTCGTCCATCAGCCGCCGCGCCTCGTCGTCGGCGCCCGCCTCGGCCACGTCGAGCAGGTTCGCGAGCCCGAGCGTGCGGAGCATCGCCCGCAGGCCGTCGCCCGCGCCGACCTGCTCCCCCGAATCGAGCCGGCGGTTCGCCTCCCCGATCCAGTCGAACAGCGCCGCGAGCGCCGTGGGCGTGTTGAAGTCGTCCGCGAGAGCGTCGAAGAAGCGGTCGGCGTACGGCTCGATCGCGTCGGGCTCCTCCCCGTCCAGGCGGCGGACCAGCTCGCGGATCCGGTCGACGGCGCGAGCGGCGGCCGCGAGCGTCCGCTCCGAGTACTCGATCGGCTTGCGGTAGTGGCCCTGAACGAAGTACATGACGAGCGCGTCCCGCCCGTACTGCTCGAGGGCGCCGGCGAGCGACCGGATGTTGCCCGCGCTCTTCGACATCTTCTCGTCGCCGAACTGGAGCATCCCGTTGTGCATCCACAGCCGCGCGAGCGGCTCATTCCGTGCGGCCTCCGTCTGGGCGATCTCGTTCTCGTGGTGCGGGAAGACGAGGTCGCTGCCGCCGCCGTGCACGTCGAAGTCCACCCCGAGGATCTGCTCGGCCATGGCGGAGCACTCGATGTGCCAGCCCGGCCGGCCGCGCCCCCACGGCGCGTCCCAGGCGGTGTCCTCGCCCTCCTTGTGCGCCTTCCACAGCGCGAAGTCCTGCGAGTGGCGCTTGAGGCCGGTGGCGTCGTCCTCGCCCTGCTGCATCTCCTCGAGCGGGCGGTTCGACAGCTTGCCGTAGCCGGGAAACGTGGCCACGTCGAAGTACACGTCGCCGTCGGCCGCATAGGCGTGGCCGGAATCGATCAGCGCGCCGATCAGCTCCACGATCGGGCCGATGGTCTCGCTGGCCAGCGGCTCGGCATCCGGGCGACCGAGGCCGAGGCCGTCGGTGTCGCGCCGGTACAGCTCGGCCATCTCGCGCGCGAGCTGCTCGCTCGGCACTCCGGCCTGGCGCGCCGCCTCGTAGATCTTGTCGTTCACGTCGGTGACGTTGGCGACGAACGTCACTTCGTAGCCCTCGTGCTCGAGGAAGCGCTTGAACAGCGAGAAGACGACATACGGCCGCGCGTTGCCCACGTGCACCGGCGCGTAGACGGTCGGGCCGCAGGCGTAGATGCCGACCCTGCCGGGATCGCGCGGCTCGAGCGGCCGCTCCTCGCCGGTCAGCGTGTCCTGGATCTTGATCGCGCGGCTCATCGGTCCACGGTCGCGACGGCCAGCGCGGCGATGCCCTCGCCGCGCCCGATCGCACCCATGCCCTCGTTCGTCGTGAACTTGACGTTCACCTCCAGACGGTTGATGCCGATCGCGCTCGCGAGCGTCTCGCGCATCTCGTCGCGGTGGGGGCCGAGCTTGGGCGTCTCGCAGATCACGGTCGCGTCCACGTGGACCACGCTCCAGCCGTGCTCGTCGAGGAACGTGCACACCTCGGCGAGGAGCCCGAGCGAATCGGCGTTGCGCCAGCGCTCGTCGGTGTCGGGGAAGTGCTGGCCGATGTCGCCGAGGCCCGCGGCCCCCAGCAGCGCGTCGATCAGCGCGTGCGTGAGCGCGTCGGCGTCCGAGTGCCCGGACAGTCCGCGTTCCGCCTCGGTGATCTCGACGCCGCCCAGGATCAGCTTGCGGCCGTCCGCGAAGCGATGCGAGTCGTAGCCGATGCCCGAGCGCGCGCTCATCCGATCGGCTCCATCCGCCGGCGCCGCCCCTCGAACACCGCAAGCTCGCCGACGCCGACCGACTCCAGGTACTCGAGCGCCTCGTCGTAGCGATAGGCCAGGTCGTTGGGCGCGTGAGCGTCGGACGAGAGCGCCACCGGCCTCCCGGCCTCCAGGCACATCTCGAGAAATGGCCGCGCCGGGTAGATCTCTCCCACCGGCTTGCGCAACCCGGCTGTCGACACCTCGATCGCCACGTCGGAGTCGGCGATCCCGTCCATCGCGGCGTCGTAGTAGAAGCGCAGGTCGCGCTCGGGCATCGGGCCGCCACTGCCCCACACCTTCACTAGGTCGGGGTGGGCGATCACGTCGTAGAGGCCGCTGCGCGCCGCTTCGCCGAGCGTCTCGAAGTAGCGCATCCAGACCTTCTCGGGATCGCCGCCGCGCCAGATGTCCCAGTCGCCCTGCATGTCGACCGCCTGGTTCGCGAGGAAGTGCACCGACCCGATCACGTAGTCCCAGTCGCGCGCCTCGAGCAGCGTGGCCATGCGGTCCTCGGCGCCGGGGATGTAATCGGCCTCGATGCCGAGGGCGAGCGTGGTCTGCTCGCGCACGAACTCGCAGTAGGCGTCGAGGTCGTCGCGCGCGTTCTCGCGCCAGAAGGGGTGCTGCCAGACGTCGAGCGCCTGCGTGAACCGGTAGACGTGCTCGGACACGCCCAGGGCGCCGATGCCGCGCTCGGCCGCAACCTCCTGGTAGCGCTCGGCGTTCGCAGCCGTGAAGTGATCGGCGGCCGTGTTCTCGAGCTCGTCCTGGCGCAGGTGGACGTGGTAGTCGGTGAGCATCCCGCGCGAAGGCTACGAGCGCTTGCGCAGGAGCGCGGCGGCGAACTCGAGGTCGAGCGGGGTCGTCACCTTGATGTTCTCGGGGGGCGCCTCGACCACCCGCACCGAGCCGCCGACCGCCTCCACGAGCGACGCGTCGTCGGTGGCCGCGGCCAGCACGTCGGCCGGCACGTCCAGTGCGCGCCTCAGCGTGTCGGCGGCGAACGCCTGCGGGGTCTGGATCCGCCACAGCACGGAGCGGTCGAGCGTGCGCACCACGCGCCGCTCGGGGTCGGCCTCCTTGACCGTGTCGGTCATCGGCGCGGCGGCGATCGCGCCATCCCAGCCCGAGCGCACGGCCGCCACGCACGCCTCCACCAGCTCGCGCGTCACGAGTGGCCGCGCCGCGTCGTGCACCACCGCGATCGACGCCTCGGGCGCCGCCGCCAGCGCCGCGCGGACGGACTCGGAGCGGACGGCGCCGCCGACCACGCGATCCTCCGACCCGTCATCCCAGCCCTCGGGCACGGCCATGACCACGCGGTCGCAGACGGACTCGAGCACGTCGAGGCTCCACTCCACGAGCGGCCGGCCCCCACAAGCGACGAACGCCTTGGGCCCATCGGACCCAAGGCGTTCACCGCGGCCGGCCGCGGGCACGATTCCCACGACGGCCATTACGTTCTGCTGTAGCTAGACGGCCGCGCCGGCGCCGTTGCGGTCGTTGTGCGCGTCGATGATCACCGAGTCGAGGTGCTCCTCCGCCTCGCCCTCGTCCATCTCGAGCGCGTACATCAATTCGGACGCGAGGATCTTCTTCGCGCGGGTGTACATCTGCTTCTCGCCGGTGGACAGGCCCTTCTCGCTCTCGCGGATCGCGAGGTTGCGGACGACCTCGGCCAGCTCGTACACATCGCCGGTCTTGATCTTGTCGCGGTTGTGCTTGAAGCGACGGTTCCAGTTCTTCGGCATCTGGCTGACGTCGTCGCGCAGCACCGCCATGACCTTGGCCACGGCCTCGTCGTCGATCACGCGGCGGAGACCCGCCAGGCGAGCGTTCTCGCACGGGACCATGACGGTCATGTCGTTGTGGAGGATCTTGATGGTCAGGTACTCGCGCTCCTCGCCGAGGACCTTCTTCAGCTCCTTCTTGAGGACCTTCCCGGCGCCGTGGTGCGGATAGACCACGTTGTCGCCGATCGCGTAGTCCTCCTGGGGCAGCTCGCGATCAAGATCAAGGTCCTCGATTTCGGTCTCCAACTCGTCAGAGATGGTGGCCTCCTTCTGTCTGATTGGTACGGGTCAGGTCTGTAGGTAACGGTCCACGAGGTTGATCTCCTGCAGCCGGCGCAGGCCCTCGCGGATGTCCTTTGCTCGCATGTCCCCGACGCCCTCGATGTTCTCCAGCTCGGAGTCGGTGGCGGCAAGGATCTCGTCCAGTCCGTTGAACTCGCGCACGATGGCCTGGATCACCAGCTTGGGCAGGCGCGGGATGCGCCCGAGGATCCGGTAGCCGCGCGGAGACACGGGATGGTCAAGGGTGTTCAGCTTGCGGTCGTAGCCGAGCAGCTCGCTCAGGCGGCCGAAGTCGAGGACGTCCTGGTGCGGCAGCCGCGCCAGGGAGTCGAGCACGAGCGCGAAGCCGTCCTCGGAGTAGTCGGCGATGTAGTCGTGGATGAGGGCGGCCTTGTCGGCGGCGACGCCCACCAT